>CABVDL010000004.1 GCA_902497035.1 uncultured Prevotella sp. | reverse complement strand
AGTCCTTTGTTTAAGTTACTCCTGCCCGGAAATCTATTAGGTTTTATAGAGGAAAGGTACGACATAAAACAAGAATGACAAAAAAACAGATGAAATAAATTTTAGATATAGCTGGCCAAAATAAAAAAGTCAAGCCTTTATGGCCTGACACTAATGGTTAATGGTCGGGGCGACAGGATTCGAACCTGCGACCACCTGGTCCCAAACCAGGAGCGCTACCGGACTGCGCTACACCCCGCTGTGATACCCAGCATAATGTGATTTCTCACAGAAGCGTGCGCAAAGGTACTGCTTTTATCTGTATTGGCAAAATAATTCTCACACTTTTTCGCATTGGAACGGCTTTTATCACCAGCCAACATTACTATCCTCACAAATAGCGTAAATGTTTTTTCCAATAAACATGATTGGTGTTCTTGATTTTTATTAATTTTGCAACAAACTTTTAAACAATTGTCAAACAAACGATTTAAGACTGATATGATGAGTAAAAGACTATTCGCCGCAATGGCCGCGTTCTGCATGATGGTTTCAGCCCACGCCGGGGAGCAATTTCCCTCATGGCTGAAGATGATCAAAATCTCGGGCTATGCTATGGGACAATACCAGTACACCAGCCAGCAGGGTGCCAAAGCCAATTCCTTTGCCATCCGTCTGGGCCGCGTAATCATTGATGCCCACCCTGCAAAAGACTGGGCCGCAAGGGTGCAGTTTCAATATAGCGGCAATACCGCCGACCTGACGCAAGGCATCAGGGTGGTTGACGTTTTCGCCGAATGGCAGCATTTCGACTTTCTTCGAATTAAGGCCGGACAGTTCAAGCGCGCCTTCACCTTCGAGAACCCGATGAACCCTATCGACCAGGGCTTCATGAGCTATAGCCAGAATGTGAGCAAGCTCGCGGGCTTTGCCGACAGAGACGGCGCCGTGGCAAGCAATGGACGCGATATCGGCGTGCAGCTGCAGGGAGATTTCCTCAAGAACAGCAACGGCCGCAATCTGCTGCATTATCAAATTGGTGTTTACAATGGACAAGGCATCAACACGAAGGATGTGGATGAGCAAAAAGACATCATTGGAGGCATTTGGGTGATGCCTGTCAAGGGCTTGCGCATCGGAGCCTTTGGCTGGGAAGGATCCTATGCGCGCAAGGGGTCATGGACCGACGAGCAGGGCAATACGCACAACGGAGTGAGGAAACTTCCACAACACCGCTACGCTTTCTCTGCCGAATATAAGGCCAACGACTGGACACTGCGCTCGGAGTACATTCACTCTACGGGAAAGGCTTTCACCGCCACCTACAAGACCAGCGCCGACCTTAGCAATACCAACGTGAATAAGGACCTCGGAAATAAGGCTGACGGTGTGTATGCGCTCGCCATTGCGCCTCTTGCCACCATAAACAAACAGAAGCTGTTTGTCAAGGCGCGCTACGACGTCTATCGTGAGTCAGGCGACTGGGCAACAGCCAAGACCTATTACGAGGCTGGATTCAACTACCTCATCAGCAAAAATCTTCAGATTAATCTCGAGTATGCCCGTGTCAATGACAAGAGCCGTGCCAACAAGCTGCTTAGCGATAAGCACAATTACAATATGATAGACTGCGAACTGGACTTCAGATTTTAGTTAGGGGCCATTTCATGCGTAATTATGTTTAAATCAAGTTAAATTATCCTAACCGCTACGTTCTGCCGCAACAAACAACATGTCTGTCCGGGAAAGAATTAGTACCTTTGCAACCGTTGTTAAGGCGCAAGGAATATTGTGCCCGAAAAAATCAACATAAAGTCAAACTTTATTAATTAACAAAACATTTAATTACATTTATGTCTAATTTAAACGACGTCAAGAACGTTAAGCCATTGGACGACTTCAACTGGGACGAGTTCGAGAATGGCACCTCTTCCGCTTCAAACAAGGAAGACCTCGAAAAAGCCTACGACAACACCCTGAACAAAATTCAGGAGCACGAGGTTGTTGAGGGTACCGTTACCTCCATCGACAAGAAAGAGGTAGTGGTCAACATCGGTTACAAGAGCGACGGTATTATCCCCGCTTCTGAGTTCCGTTACAATCCCGACTTGAAGATTGGTGACAAGGTAGAGGTTTATGTCGAGGACCAGGAGGACAAGCGTGGTCAGCTCGTCCTTTCCCACAAGAAGGCCCGCTTGGCCAACAGCTGGGAGAAGATTAACGAGGCCATGGAGAAGGACGAAGTGGTCCAGGGCTACATCAAGTGCCGCACCAAGGGTGGTATGATTGTTGACATCTTTGGTATCGAGGCCTTCCTTCCCGGCAGTCAGATTGACGTCCATCCCATACGTGACTACGATGTGTTCGTAGGCAAGACCATGGAGTTCAAGGTTGTGAAGATTAACCAGGAATTCCGCAATGTTGTTGTTTCCCACAAGGCTCTCATCGAGGCCGAGCTGGAGGCACAGAAGAAAGAAATCATCTCACACCTCGAGAAGGGCCAGGTGCTTGAGGGCACTGTCAAGAACATCACCTCCTACGGTGTGTTCGTTGACCTCGGCGGTGTTGACGGACTCGTTCACATCACCGATTTGTCTTGGGGCCGCGTAAGCGATCCTCACGAGGTAGTGTCACTCGACCAGAAGATAAAGGTCGTTATCCTTGACTTCGATGAGGAGAAGAAGCGTATCGCCCTCGGCGTGAAGCAGCTCACTCCGCATCCTTGGGACAGCCTTGACCCGAACCTGAAGGTGGGCGACCACGTGAAAGGCAAGGTGGTTGTCATTGCCGACTACGGTGCTTTTGTTGAGATTCAGCCCGGAGTGGAGGGTCTCATCCACGTCTCCGAGATGTCTTGGAGCCAGCATCTGCGCTCTGCCCAGGAGTTCCTCCATGTGGGTGACGAGGTAGAGGCCGTCATTCTTAGCCTTGACCGTCAGGAGCGGAAGATGTCACTCGGCATCAAGCAGCTCAAGGAAGATCCTTGGGAGAATATCGAGCAGAAATATCCCGTTGGCTCCAAGCACACTGCCAAAGTGCGCAACTTCACCAACTTCGGCATCTTTGTTGAGCTGGAAGAGGGCGTTGACGGCCTGATTCACATTTCCGACCTGAGCTGGACCAAGAAAGTGAAACATCCTTCAGAGTTCACTACCGTCGGTGCCGACATCGATGTTGTCGTGCTGGAGATTGACAAGGAGAACCGCCGCCTGAGCCTTGGCCACAAGCAGCTTGAGGAAAATCCCTGGGACAAGTATGAGGAGCTTTATCAGCCCGGAACCGTTCACGAGGGTAAGATTACCGAGATGATGGACAAGGGTGCCGTCATCACCCTGAATGAGGGTGGCGAAGGCTTTGCAACCCCGAAGCATCTGACCAAGCAGGATGGCTCGCAGGCTAAGCTCGGCGAGGAGCTTCCCTTCAAGGTGATTGAGTTCAACAAGGAGACTCATCGCATCATCCTCTCGCACTCTCGCACATTTGAGGAGGGTCACGACGATATTAAGCCCCGCCGTCACGCAACAAGCACCCGCAAGCAGAACGAGGCTCCTGCCATCAATAATGTGGCAGCCGGCACCTCACTCGGCGACCTCGACGTGCTGGCCAAGCTTAAGGCTGACATGGAGAAGAACAAGTAATTACCCGTTAATTCTCATATATGAAAAGGCAGTTCCCCAAAGGACTGCCTTTTTTTGATACTCAAAAGTTATAAACTCATAAACTTATTTCTGCTTTTCCCATCTATTTAAAGAAAAAGCTGTATTTTTGTATTCGTTTATCATCAGCATGAGACAGTAAAATGAAAATCATCAAGTATCCAGCGAGAAGTGAGTGGTCTGAGATAGTAAAAAGGCCACATTTGGATCTCTCAGAGCTTAACGCGACCGTACAACGAGTGTTGAGTGACGTGAAAGCCAATGGCGACGAAGCGGTCAAACGCTATGAGCTACAGTTTGACCACGTGCAGCTTGAGCATCTTGCTGTCAGTGAGGAAGAAATAAACGAGGCCATGCAGCTGATCTCACCCGAGCTGAAAGCCTCGCTCGAGTTAGCTCATCACAACATAAGTGTTTTCCATGAGGCCCAACGCTTTGACGGAAAGAAGATAGAGACTGTGCCGGGTGTGATGTGCTGGCAGAAGAGCGTGCCCATTGAAAAGGTGGGGCTCTATATCCCCGGCGGCACAGCCCCGCTTTTCTCCACGGTCCTAATGCTCGCAACCCCAGCCAAGATAGCCGGGTGCGGTGAGATAGTGCTATGCACGCCGCCCGACCGTAGAGGCAAAGTAAATCCCGCCATTCTGGCCGCTGCACGCATTGCAGGTGTCAGCAAGATTTTCAAGGCCGGCGGTGTGCAGGCAATCGGAGCCATGGCTTATGGCACCGGGAGCGTGCCGAAAGTGTATAAGATCTTTGGTCCGGGCAATCAATATGTGATGGCGGCCAAGCAGCAGGTGAGCCTCCACGACGTGGCCATCGACATGCCGGCCGGCCCGAGTGAGGTGTGCGTCATAGCCGATGACAAGAGCAATGCCGTCTTTGTGGCTGCCGACCTGCTGTCGCAAGCCGAGCATGGCACCGACTCTCAAGTGATGCTCATTACAACATCAGAGGAACTGCTCAACCGTGTAAAGACGGAGACGGAGCGCCAGCTTCAGCGGCTTCCACGTAAGGAAATCGCGGCTAAGACGCTCGAGAACTCTCAGCTCGTGCTGGTACACGACACCGACGAGGCTGTGGCCCTAAGCAATTGCTATGCGCCAGAGCATCTGATTATCGCCACGGAAGACTATGAGCAATTGTCCCAAAAGGTAATCAACGCAGGCAGCGTATTCCTTGGAGCTTGGGCTTGTGAGAGCGCAGGAGACTACGCCAGCGGCACCAACCACACGCTCCCTACGCACCAATATGCGCTGGCTTATAACGGAGTCAACCTGGACAGCTACAACCGCAAAGTCACCTTCCAGCACCTATCAAAGGAGGGCGTCAGAAGCATCGGCAAGGCTGTGGTCTGCATGGCAGAGAATGAGCAGCTCGAGGCACATGCCGAGGCTATGAGAGTCCGTCTGGAGAACATTTGATGTAAGCGCCCCCACGTTTCCATTCACTTAACACGCATTGCTTATGAAACCACTCAGAGAACTGGTACGACCCAATATATGGCAGCTTTCGCCATACAGCTCGGCAAGAGACGAATACAGCGGGCATGAGGCCCATGTCTTTCTTGATGCCAATGAGAATCCCTACAATAAGCCATACAACCGTTACCCCGACCCGCTGCAAAGGCAGTTGAAGCACGTCATCTCCAGCGTGAAACAGGTTCCTGAAGACTGCATCTTCCTGGGCAATGGCTCTGATGAAGCCATCGACCTGGTTTATCGTGTGTTTTGCGAGCCTGGGCGGGACAATGTAGTCGCCATTGAGCCGACTTATGGCATGTATAAGGTTTGCGCTGATATTAATAATGTGGAATACCGGCCCGTCTTGCTTGACAGTCACTACCAGATGAACGCCAGCCAAATGCTCCGTGCCTGCGACAGCACAACCAAAGTGGCATGGGTTTGCTCGCCCAACAATCCGTCGGGCAACAACCTGCAGGTAGAGGAAGTCGAGCAGTTGTTGCGTCGCTTCGACGGCATCGTGGTTGTAGATGAGGCCTACAGTGACTTCTCGACGGTTCCTGTATTCCGTCGTCGTCTCAACGAGTTTCCTAACCTTATAGTGCTTAACACGATGAGTAAGGCTTGGGGCTGCGCTGCCATTCGCCTGGGCATGGCTTTTGCGGGCAAGGATATCATCGGCCTGTTCAATAAGGTTAAATATCCCTACAATGTCAACCAACTGACGCAGCAGCATGCGCTTGAGGCGCTGAGCGACCGTGAGCAGGTTGAGAAATGGGTAAAGCTGCTACTACAGGAGCGCGGCGCCATGATGGCGTCGTTCACCGAATTGTCTGTTTGTGAGAAAGTGTATCCGTCGGATGCCAATTTCTTCTTGGCCAAGATGACCGATGCAAATGCCATCTACAAGTATTTGGTAGAAAAGGGCATCATCGTACGCAACCGCTCAAAGGTGCGTCTCTGCGGAAACTGCCTGCGCATCACTATCGGCACTAAGTCGGAGAATGACGAGCTACTTGGTGCATTGCGGGCGCTGAAGTAGTTGTATAGTAATAATACCAATAGGTTTTGCCAAAGCTGGCGCGCAGATCAAACTGACGTGTGGCAGCATCTTTCGTGGAATGGATTATGCTGAGGAAATCGTCGAAATCAGCATCCATCACCTGTGAATGATAAACGACATAAGGGTGTTGCCGTAAATGGGCATAAAGCACAAGTGCCTCACGGTAGTGCAGCGGCAACGGCTTGTTGACATTGTAGTAGCGTGGCAGCGCACGGGCGAAGGCATCAAGGTCGCCGTCGAGCAGATAAGCCGTGAGCAGCCAGTCGTGAGCCTCACGTTTGGCATAGCCCTTCTCATGGGCCAGCTCAAGGTATCGCCGCGGCGATACCTTTTCTTTAAACACTACACCAATTTTCTTATACAGCCATACTTCCGGCACCATGGCCAGACGGACGGACGACCCATTGGGAAGCATGGCGTCAGACCGGCCGGTGAGCGGATAGGTAAACAGCCGCTCGCCCAACTGCCCGGTTGACGAGAGCGTGGCTATGCGGAGCATTGTAAGACTGCTGTCGGTGGCAGCATCGTTCTCTCCCACCCTCAAGGCATCAGCATAGTTGCCGCCGAGCAGGTCGCTCTCCACATGCATGCGGTAGTGAAACACTTTGTCGCCGTTGCCTATGCCGCAGGTGACAAGAGCCATGACCACCATTTGCAAGAGATTGACCCATATCATGCGTGAGAACAAACCTTGCGAAAGCGGTTCCGGCTCTATTGACTCAAACTGCCTCACTACCCACACGATGAAGCCATATACACCCATGAGCAGCGGAAAGAGCCAAAGCCAAAGCATAGAGCAGTGACCCGTAAGAATGCGGGACGATACAGAAGTCAATGCGCCAACCAGCAACAGAGATGGCAGATAGGTAAGCGCATGGCAGCGCCGGGTAAGACCGGTGAAGGCGTACAATGCCAATTGCAACAGCCACAGCACCAGCGTTATGAGGACAGCGCCTATCGTGCGGTTATAGTGAGTGGCACCCTGCGACAGCACGTGCTGGGCTACTGCCAGAATGTCGTCCTGATAGTTGTAAAGATAAAGAAAGGTGAATAACAAGAAGAAAATGGCACACGCCACTCTCATCGGGAGTGTGCCATTCTTGTTGGTCTGTGTCATAACGATAATTTATTTCTTTTCTGCTTTCTTTTTCAGCACCACCGCCGAGCGTGCGGGGATATAAAGCTTCAGCCATCCCTTGCCGTCCTTGGCATAAAGTGGGTCGGGGTTGGTGAGGTGAGCGACGCTGTCGTCGGCCAGCCCGTTGCCACCAAAAGCTTTGGCATCGGTGTTGAGCACCACGTTGTACTCACCCTCCCTGACAAGGAAGCCATAGTCGGCGAACGACCGTGATGGCGAGAAGTTAAAGACAAAGAGCAGATTCCCCCGCTTGTATGCCAGTATCTGGTCACTGTCGTTGTGCCACACTTCCTCGACAGGAGTGAGGTTAAACTGCGGCTCACTCTTTATCACGCTGAGCATCTCACGGTCGAAGTCACCAAGGAAATGGTAGTCGAGGTCGGGATTATCCACAAGGTTCCACTGGCGCCGGGCGTATTTGTAGCTCCATCCGTTGCCCTCCCGGGGAAAGTCAATCCATTCGGGATGTCCGAACTCATTGCCCATGAAGTTGAGGTAGCCGCCATTGATAGCCCCGATGGTGACCAGCCTTATCATCTTGTGCAGGGCAATGCCACGGTTGACGAGGTCAGTCTCGTCGCCACGGCGGAAATGCCAATACATATCTGCGTCGATGAGCCGGAAAATAATGGTCTTGTCTCCGACAAGTGCCTGGTCGTGGCTCTCACAGTAAGATATGGTCTCTTCGTCGGCACGTCGGTTTTTCACCTCCCAGAAGATGCTGCTCGGCTTCCAGTCCTCGTCCCGGCGTTCCTTTATGGTTTTAATCCAGTAGTCAGGAATATTCATGGCCAGGCGATAGTTGAAGCCGTATCCGCCGTCCTCAAACCTTGCAGCCAGTCCGGGCATGCCGCTCACTTCCTCAGCTATGGTGATGGCATTGGGGTTAATCTCATGGATAAGCTTGTTGGCGATGGTAAGATAACAAATGGCATTATCGTCCTCGTGTCCGTTGAAATAGTCCCCGTAGTTAGTGAAGGCCTCACCAAGCCCATGACTGTAGTAGAGCATTGAGGTGACGCCGTCGAAGCGGAAACCGTCGAAGTGGAACTCCTTAATCCAATATTTGCAGTTGGAGAGAAGGAAATGGATAACGTCATCCTTGCCATAGTCGAAGCAAAGGCTGTCCCAAGCGGGATGCTCGTGGCGGTCGCCGGGATAGAAATACTGGTTGGGGTCGCCGGCAAGATTTCCCAATCCCTCCACCTCATTCTTTACGGCATGCGAGTGAACGATATCCATAATCACGGCAACGCCCTGCTTGTGGGCTGCGTCAATGAGGGCCTTGAGCTCCTCTGGCGTGCCGAAGCGCGATGAGGGAGCAAAGAATGAGCTGACATGATAGCCGAAGCTCCCATAATAGGGATGCTCCTGGATGGCCATCACCTGAATGGCATTATAGCCGTCGCGGACGATGCGTGGCAGCACATTGTCCTTGAACTCGGTGTATGTCCCTACCTTTTCAGCATCCTGCGCCATGCCGATATGGCATTCGTATATAAGCAGAGGATCCTTCTTTGGCACGAACTTGCGCTTGCTCCATCTGTAGGGTTTCGGCGCCCATACTTGTGCCGAGAATATTTTTGACTGGTCATCCTGCACCACACGGGTTGCCCAGGCTGGGATGCGCTCACCTTGTCCGCCGTCCCATTTGACATGCATCTTATACAAGTCGCCGTGCCTCATGGCATTCTCCGGGAGGTTAATCTCCCAGTTGCCGGTGCCCTCGATGCGTCGGCATCGGTATTCTTCACGCTCCTGCCAGGAGTTGAAGTCGCCTACGAGATAGATGTCAGTGGCGTTGGGCGCCCACTCACGGAAAGTCCATCCCGATTTAGTATGATGCAGGCCGTAGTAGTCGTAGCCACTGGCGAAGTCGGAGAGCGTCCGGCGTCCTCCGTCAGTGAGCTGGTCTATTTTCCACAAAGCATGATTATGCCGTCCATTGATGGCATCCTCAAAGGGCTCAAGGTAGGGGTCGCTGGCGACAATCCCGATATGTTTTGCTTTTGCCATAAGAATAGATAGATTATAATGTAAATATCAAAGTCTGGGAGGTGGCTAATTGTCGTTGAAGCGTTTTCCGCTTTCATAGTGTCCCGTGCATGTCACCTGTCCGTTTTCGTCTTTCTCCACGAAGCGTCCGTCGCGCATGTCGTTGACATAGCTGCCCTCAAAGCGCTTTCCATCCTTGGTCTGCTCAATGCATTTACCATTGCGCATGCCATTGCGGTAGGTGCCTTTGAAGCGTGTGCCGTTGGCATAGTGGATAATCACCTCACCGTCGATTTTCCCGTTGGTGAAGTTGCCCTCAAACACGTCGCCGTCTTTTTTTGTAAGCTTTCCGTGTCCATTGAGCTGGTCACTCTTCCACTGTCCCTCATAGCGGTCACCATTGGCCCAGGTAAAGGTGCCCTGCCCGTTGCGCTCGCCTTCGTTGAAATGGCCGGTATAGAGGTCACCGTTGGCATATTTGAAGATGCCCTCGCCGGTGCGTTCTCCCTGGTTGTAGTCACCCTCGTAGCGGTCACCATTTTGGAAGATATAGATACCGCGGCCCTGCTGTATATCGTCTTTCCACTGACCTTTGTACACGTCGCCGTCGGCATATTTATTGACGCCGTAGCCCGAGCGCTGGTTATTGCTCCAGTCGCCCCGGTAGGTGGTGCCGTCGCCCCAGTCAAAGAAGCCCTTGCCCTCTTTCTTGTCAGCTTTCCACTGTCCGTCGTAGTAGGCTCCTCCGGCGTAAGTGTAGCGGCCCTTGCCCTGCCGCTGGTCGTGATACCAGTCGCCGTCGTAGATGTCGCCGTTGAAATAATACATCACGCCGTGTCCCTGCTGGTAGTCGCGGAACCACAGCCCTACATACTTGTTGTTGTTGCTGAAATAGTAGGTGCCGCGCCCGTGCTGCTGGTTGAGCAGCCATTGGCCCTCGTATTTCTCGCCGTCGGCAAAGGTATAGGTGCCATAGCCTTGCCGTTTGCCCTTGACGAAGTCGCCCTCGTAGGTATTGCCGTTTTCATAAGTCACGCTTCCTTTACCCTGCGGCTTGCCGGCCGAGAGCTCACCTTTGTATATACCTTTGATGCCCATTTCCTCGAGCTTGCAGTTGCCGAGCGTAATCTTCTGCGCGAGGGCGGGTTGCATTAGTGGAAGAGCCAGCATGGCCAAAAACAATATATATTTTCTCACAGAAAAACTTTGCTTTGATAATTACAGGCCAAAGATACAAATTAAAAACGACATTGGTTCTGTTTTTTGCCGCTCATCTTCTTTTTTAACAAAAAATAAAGGGCAAAAAGTTTCCGATTTCGTACCTTTGCCTTACAATAATATAATCATCAACCATTATGAAATACATCGCCATTATACCTGCCCGCTATGCCTCAACCCGCTTCCCGGGCAAGCCCTTAGCCATGCTTGGCGGGCAGTCAGTCATTGAGCGCGTCTATCGGCAGGTGACCACTATCCTGACGGAGGCTTATGTGGCTACCGACGACGAGCGCATCTACAATGCCGTGGAGGCTTTCGGTGGAAAGGCTATTATGACGCGGGCCGATCACCACAGCGGCACCGACCGCATAGAGGAAGCCGCTGAGAAGATTGGTACCGATGCTGATGTCATCGTCAACATTCAGGGGGACGAGCCTTTTATCCAACCCTCACAAATCAAGACCGTTTGTGAGCAATTCGACCATCCCGATACACAGATTGCCACCATTGGCAAGCCATTTACTTCGATGGATGCCGTCGAGAACCCGAACTCACCAAAGATTGTTACCGACATTCACGGCTTCGCGCTTTACTTCTCACGCTCGGTCATACCTTTCGTGCGTGGCGCTGAGCGTGACGAATGGCTCTCCCACTTCCCATTCCTCAAGCACTTAGGGATATACGCTTATCGGCGCGAGGTGCTGCGCGAAATCACACAGCTACCGATGTCGCCACTGGAAAAGGCGGAAAGTCTGGAACAACTTCGATGGCTTCAGAACGGATACCGCATACGCGTTGGCATTACGAATGTAGAGACGGTAGGCATAGACACGGCCGACGACCTGCGACGCGCCGAGGAGTTTCTGAGGTCAGCCAAAGGTAATTGCTGAATTAGTTGAAATTTGGCTGCCATCGTCATTTGGCTTAAATGTCACCGTCATTTGGCTTAAATGACAACATCATTTGGCTTAAATGTCATCGTCATTTGGCTTAAATCTCACCGTCGTTTGGCTTAAATGACAACGTCATTTGGCCCACTTTGTTCTGCCTATGACTCCATATTGTTTCCTAAATACTTGCAATTTGCTGGTTCGCAAATATTTATAGGCAATTTACCGAGAATACCCTTAATAAGTTATTATAAACGAGAAAGCCGCTGAAATTCAGCGGCTTTCTTACGGTTTATATGTAGTTTCCTGCGGTTTGCCAAATGCTACCCGAAGTTGTCGTACATGATACTCTCAGGTTCCACGCCAAGACTGTCAAGATAATCAGTAACCGTCTTGATGAGCATAGGAGGTCCGCAGAGGTAGTATTCACAGTCCTCAGGTGCGTCGTGGTCTTTAAGATAGGTGTCGCGAACGCAGTTGACGGCAAAACCAGCGTAATACTTCACTCCGGCCTCATCGGCCTTGGGGTCAGGGCGGTCGAGCGACAGATGCATGTGGAAATTGGGGAAGTCTTTCTCCAATTGCCAGAAATCCTCAAGGAAGAAAGCCTCTGACAGAGAGCGCGCGCCATAGAAGAAGTGCATCTCCCTGTCGCGGCAGTTGATTTGGCGAGTCATATACATGATCTGCGAGCGCAGCGGGGCCATGCCGGCGCCTCCGCCAATCCAGATCATCTCTTTCTTACTGTTGAACTTCGGGTGGAAGTCACCATAAGGCCCGCTCATCCTCACCTTGTCGCCCGGTTTGAGCGAGAAAATATAAGACGAGCCTATACCCGTAGGCACATCCTGAAATCCCACTTGTGGACGTGGCTTAAACGGTGTTGAGGCGATACGCACCGTCAGGGTGATGATGTCGCCCTCTGCCGGATAGTTGGCCATGGAATATGCCCGGATAGTAGGCTCAGGATTATGTGCCTTGAGCGAGAATATATTAAACTTCTTCCATGCGCCAATATATTCTTCTCCGATTAGCGACTTGTCGAAGTCCTTGTCATAGTCGATGGTGTCGTAAGCCGGAATATAAATCTGGGCATAGGAGCCTGGAATAAAGTCCATGTGCTCGCCCGGCGGCAGCGCTACCTTGAACTCTTTGATGAAGCTTGAAACGTTGCTGTTGCTGATGACCGTGCACTCCCACTCCTTAACATTAAGGATGGCGTCGCTCACTTTCACGCTGAGGTCACCGCGCACTTTGGTCTGACAGCCAAGGCGCCAGTGGTCCTTGATTTCCTTACGTGTGAAATGTCCTTTCTCGGTGTCCAGGATTTCACCGCCGCCCTCAAGCACCTGCAGACGACATTGTCCGCAGCTTCCCTTTCCGCCGCAGGCAGAAGAAAGGTGAACGCCATTCTCGTTAAGCGTGGAAAGAAGACTGCCTCCTTGTTCCACCTCAATTTTCTTGTCGCCGTTAATGGTAATCGTCACTTTTCCGCTCGGACTTAGATATTTCTTCGCGATGAGCAAAATGACAACCAGAAGCAGGATGACGACCAAGAAGACTGCTATACTTGCTGAAATGAATTGTCCCATTGTTGATAACTTATTTCATGAACTTAATCCGTTGTTAAAACTTCATTCCGCTGAAGCACATCATTGCCATAGCCATCAAGCCTACGGTAATGAAAGCTATTCCCATGCCTTGTAGCGGTTTAGGGACGTCGCTGTATTGCATTTTCTCGCGGATGGCTCCGAACATGACGATGGCCAACGTCCAACCGAGACCACTGCCGAGGGCGTAGCTGACCGCATCGCCAAGATTGCTTATGGCCTGTGCATTAGTCGCATCCATCTTGATGCGCTGCTGCATGAAGAGCGAGGCGCCCATAATGGCACAGTTGACGGCGATAAGCGGAAGAAAGATGCCCAAAGCCGCATAGAGCGAAGGTGAGTATTTCTCAACCGCCATCTCGACAAGCTGCACGATACCTGCAATGATGGCAATAAAGAGGATAAAACTCAGATAACTCAAGTCAACGCCCTTGATAAGGCAATCGGGTCCAAGCACATACACCTGAAGCAAATAGTTGACAGGCTCGGTAATAAGCAGCACAAACGTCACTGCAAGGCCCAATCCCAACGAAGTCTTCACGTTCTTGCTTACTGCCAGGTATGAGCACATACCGAGGAAATAGGCAAAAATCATGTTGTCAACAAAGATTGACCTGAAAAATAAAGCTATTGCGTGTTCCATCTTATTTTACTTCTTTTCGTCTTTAACAAAGAATGCGCGGTTTATCCAAATGACGCAACCTATAAGTATCAATGCCGTACACGACATCGTCATCATACCATTGTTGATATAGCCGAAATCATAGGCTCCATCAGGAATAAGCTGAAAACCGAGAAGACTTCCACGGCCAAAGAACTCGCGGAAGGCGCCTACGATAATCAAAATCAGGGCATACCCCAGTCCGTTGCCCAGTCCGTCGAGAAAAGACGGCCACGGCTTGTTCATCATGGCAAAGGCCTCAAGGCGTCCCATGAGAATGCAGTTAGTAATGATAAGACCGACGTAAACACTCAGCTGCACGCTGACGTCATAGGCAAAGGCGCCTAAGATCTGGTTGACGATGGTCACCAGCGCGGCCACAACGACCAACTGCACAATGATGCGTATGCGCATAGGGATAGTGTTGCGGATAAGCGAGATGATGACATTGGAAAACGCAGTGATTACGGTGACTGCGAGTCCCATAACAATGGCAGGCTTCAGCTGTGATGTGACTGCAAGCGCGCTGCAAATGCCTAACACCTGCACCATGATGGGGTTGTTCAGATGGAGTGGCTCTACAAAGGCTGCCTTATTTTGTTTTGAAAATAAACTCATAGTTTCTTGTTTTACTTGGAGGACGGAAAAACCTTATAGTCCGATTAAACTATTTTGTGTTGAGAAATGGCAGGAACTTACCCAATCCGTCATGCAACATGGCGGCCACACCATTTGATGTGAGCGTGGCCCCCGTGACGGCATCGACCTGTGTAGCGGGGTCAGTGACTTTTTTCTGAACAGACAAGGCAATGCTATTGCGGTCGCCGCCCTTAAAGAGCTGCTTGCCCTGGAACTTCTCCTGCCATTTCTCGTTGTCCTTGATTTCTGCGCCCAGACCTGCCGTCTCACTCTCATGGTTGAAATAGGCGCCATAGACTGTGGATTTATCAGCGTTGACCGACACAAAGCCGCTGATGCCGCCCCAAAGGCCCATGCCGCTCATGGAAAAGACATACTTGGTATTGCCGTCAACATCGCAGACAAACATTTTGCTGCCGTCAACGGTCTTCTCCTCTTTTACCACCTTATTGTATTTAGCCTCGGCAGCCGCGTCGTCGAGTCCACGGATGTTAAGGCTGTATAGCACCTGCTTTTTCTGGTCAAGGGCCACGTTGGCCACTTGCCTCGGCCGGAGTATCTGATAGACGAAAGCCAAAAGAAAGGCCACGACGACCACTATTACAGCCGAATAGACAATCGTATATGAATTGCTGTTTGTTTTCATAGCTATTTTATTCAGAGACTTTTGTGCGTTTAGTACGACGTGAAATATTGCACTCCACGACACAATAGTCGATGAGCGGTGCAATCATGTTGCCAAAGAAGATCGCAAGCATCATACCCTCTGGATAACCAGGGTTCTTGACGCGGACTGTAATTGCCATTGCTCCGACAATAAAACCGTATATCCACTTGCCGGTCTCAGTGCGGGCGGAAGTAACGGGGTCCGTGGCCATAAATACCGCACCAAAGCAGAAGCCACCAAGAATAAGGTGTTCCCAGAATGGCACCGGCGAAGAGCCGGTTGCGTGGAAAATGACGCCCATAACGCTGCCGCCAATGAATACGCTTAGCATCGTCTTCCAACTGGCAATGCCTGTCAAAAGCAGAATAATGGCTCCAATGCCGATGGCAATGACCGATGTCTCTCCGATGGAGCCGGGCATCAGGCCTGAGACCATATCCCATACACTCGTGCTGACCGGCGTACCCTGTGCGATGTGAGCCAGCGGGGTAGCCATCGTATAGGTATCGGGCAGCGTATTTCCAAGCCCGAGGATACTGTCGCGGGCAATCCATACGGCATCACCGGTCATGGCCTTGGGATAAGAGAAGAAAAGGAACATACGGGCGCCAATGGCAACATTGAAAATGTTCATGCCTGTTCCTCCAAAAATCTCCTTGCAGAAAATAACGGAAAAAGCACATGCCAGAGCGAGTATCCACAAGGGTGTTGTGACCGGGATAATCAGCGGAATGATGATGCCGGTAACCAGATAGCCCTCCTGTATTTCCTCACCTTTCCATTGAGCCCATGCGAACTCGATACCCAAGCCTACAATATAGCTCACCAGTATCTTTGGCAATACCGCAAGGAAGCCGAAGCCGAAGAGCGCCCAGAAGGAAGCACCCTCCAAGGCGTTGGCGGCAGCATAGTTCTGGTAGCCCACATTATACATGCCAAACAGCAAGGCCGGCATCAACGCAATGACGACAAAGCTCATCATGCGCTTCGAGTCGAAAGCGTCGTGAATAGACACGCCACTCTCCGATGTCGTATTGGGAACAAACAAGAACGACTCAAAGCCGTCATAAAGGCTCTTGAAAGCGTGCAGCTTGCCTCCCTGATCAAAACTGGGCTTTAACTTATCAAAATAATTCTTTATCGCACTCATTTAAACTACAGTTTTGAAATAAACATTATGCATTCTCTTTTCTGAGCGTGTCAAGCCCCTCACGAACAATCTTCTGTAGCGGAAGCTTGGAACTGTCAACAAATTCAGCCAAGGCGAAGTCCTCCGGGGCCACCTCGTAGATTCCGAGCTGCTCCTGCTTGTCGATGTCGCCTGCGATAATAGCCTTGATGAGATATTCGCCGTAGATGTCCATTGGGAGCACCTTGTCGTATTCGCCACTCATTATCATATGCCTCTCACCTCCCTTGACACGTGCGTCGAGGTCGTATTGCCGGTGCGGCATCAGCCACGAGAGGTAGCTGCGGCTGACTGAGAACTCTTTGGCTCTCGGCATCATCCAACCCAACATCTCGTCAGCGTTGTCGCCCTCTGGAATGGCTGTAATCTCAGAGGTGTGGGCGCCAAGATAGCCCTCGAGCGTGTCTTTGCGTCCTGTAAGAGGATTGCCGTTGATTAGTCTGACATGGTCGGTGGCCTTCAGCCGTCCGGAAAGAATATCTTTCAGCGGCGTACCTACAATCACATCAGCGTAGGCTGGCTCGGCTATTTGGCTTCCGGCAACGGCTATAGTCCTGGTCATATCAACTTTACCCGTGAGAAAGAGGCGTCCAATGAAGATGACTGCTGATGGGTCAACGGTCCACACCACTTTATTCTTGTTCATTGGGTCAATATGGTTGATTTGCACATCAACATTGCCTGCCGGACAGGGGCCGTCAAATACGTTAAGGTCTATATCCCTAACCTCAGTCAGCGTGGGTGCCGTCTGCCTTGCTCCTACGCCGAGATGCACGGGGGCAATGCGGGAAAGCGCGCACAAGCCAGTCTTGAAAGCCTCTTCATTTCCCCTCAGCTCTATCTCAAAATCACACGAAAGCGGCATATCGCGCAATGCGGACACGAAGATGCCATCCGGGTGAGTATCAGGCAGCGTGCTGACCGCATAGGGCAGCTGATTGATGAATCCGAACAGACCGGCCTCAAGGATTTTGCTTTTCACAGACTCGCCATCTAACGTCGCAGGATCTGCCTTGACGAAATCGTGGTGCTGTTGTGTGGCATCAGCCTCTACCTTAACGAAAAGTACCTTCCGGCGCTCGCCTCTCTCAATGGCACACACTGTGCCGCTCACGGGCGACGCAAAGCGCACGTCAGGACATGCCTTATTGTAGAACAGGGCATCGCCCGCCAGCACATGGTCGCCTTCCTTGACGCAGACTTTAGGCGTGACTCCAGGGAAGTCGGATGGTGAAAGCGCGTACACCGACGACGGCCTCACCGCAAATTTCTCTTCTCTGGCCTTGCCCACGAGGTTAATGTTTAAGCCTTTGCGCAACTTAAATACATTTGCCATAGCGTTGATGATAAATATTGTAATATTGGTTTCTTATCGGGTATAAACTTTCTGATTTCTGACTGCAAATTTAATCAAAAATAATCTTATAATTGAGAAAATGGGTGATTTTTATGAGTTCCCCACCACTTTTTATTAATTTTGCAGGTATTGAAGAGACTCAGACACATCATCAACTGTACGATTTGGAGCCTTGTGGGGCTTTATCTCGTAGTCACCGCCGTGGTCAATATTCCCATGACGCAACAGTTTATTGGCAGTGTCGTGGCTTCCGCGCTGTCGGAGAAGTTTGGCACGGCGGTGGTTGTGGGACGCGTCAATCTCGGCTTCTTCAACCGCATCATCATTGATGACGTCAGCATGCTCGACCAGCGCCAGCACCATCTCTTCAGAGCCTCCCGGCTGTCGGCAAAGTTCAGCTATATTGACCTGATACAGGGGCGCCTCACCATCGTCTCCGCACAAGTCTTCGGCATGGATGCCAACCTCTATAAGGCCACTGCCAAGAGCAAACCCAACTACCAGTTTGTACTCGACTCGCTGGCCTCAAAAGATACGACCCGGCACAGTCCTATCCACCTCAACATCAACAGCTTAGTCATCCGCCGCGGGCAGATATCCTATAACCAGCTGGACGCGCCCAGCCATCAGGGATTTGACCCTAAGCATTTAAGGCTGACTGACATTAGCGCTCACACCATGTTTCACATGATGGGCGACGACTCGCTTCGTGTGAAAGTGAAAAGATTGTCATTCAGAGCTTCCGACAGCTTTTCTCTCAATGACCTGCATTTTTATGCCAGCCTCACCCGGTCAACGCTACGCTTGGGCGACTTCCGCCTGACGCTGCCTCACTCCGAGCTGATAATTCCGTATATTGTCGGCACCTACAGCAAGCAGCAGCCGCTACCGTCTCTCAAGCTTGAGGGACGACTTGACGAGTCACATGTTTATCTGCCTGACCTCAGCTTTTTCTCATCATCACTAAGAGACAAACGGCAGCAGATAGTCATCAAGTCGCAGTTTTTTGTAAGAAAACGGATGCTCAACGCGAGCAGACTCTCTTTGGCGCTGGTCAGGACAGGCTCATCGCCCTCGCTCACATCGCCCTCCAACATGCGCTTGGAGGCAAATGGCGGGATAGAGATGGTCCGGCTAAATCCACACTGGCGCATAAATGTCCGCCGTTTTTCCATAGACGGCATGGGGATGAGGTTTCTCACCAGTCAATTGCCTGAAGCCATCTCACGGATCAACACGCTGAGCTTTAGCGGGCATGCCTCAGGGAATGGCGCCAACCACATTAATGCAGTCTGCCATCTCGTCTCTGACGCAGGTGAGGCTAAGCTTGCCGTTGACAAGACCGGCAACCGTCTGAAAGGCACTCTTGACACCGACGGCCTCAACATTGGACACATTTTTAACAACGATAAGCTTGGCCTCATTGCGGCCCGCATCAGTGGCAACGGAGACCTCAGGCAGAAGCAATTTAACGTCAAAGGCAGCATCGGACGATTCGACTACGGAAGTTACAGCTATCGGAATATCACTGCCGACGCGCGTGTGGAGGGCAAAAAGTTTGGAGGGAGACTAAGCCTCAACGACCCAAACGCCGAATTGAGCGTCAAGGGCTCCATCGATTTGCAGCAGGCAGTTCATAAAATCAGCTTGTCTGCTGATATCAACCATTTGGCACCCTCCAAATTGAAGCTGTTTAATGGAAGATTGGCAAATGCTGACTATCGCGCCAACATTGTCGCTGACATTGCAGGCAACGACCTTAGTCACGCCACGGGTGTGGTGAGCGTAAGCCGATTTAATATGCTTTCGCCAACGGGGTCCTATTCTCTTGACTCGCTCCGGCTAAGGGCAGGAGCCACGCCAAAAGGCCACTATGTGATGATGAGCAGCGACTTCGGTACCGGATTGCTCTACGGCCCATTTGCGTATCGCTCGCTCACGCAGTTGGTGGAAAATGCCATCGTTAAGAAAATGCCGGGCATTGTCCACCTCGTACCTTTCCGATACAGGCCCGTCAGCGGTGGCAGGTTCTCTCTCGCCGCGGAAATTCACAAGTCAGACTGGCTGAGAAACTTCTTCAATATTCCAATTCAGTTTTCTGACACGCTGCATCTGAAAGCCTCAGTTAACGCGCAGGGCAATACCATCGACTGTGAGCTGCAAGCTCCCAAACTGTTTTATGGCCATCGTGAGTTGCGCAACGTCTCAGCCTTGGTTGAGACGATTGATGGCCGGCTTCACGCCAATGCTTCCCTGCGCAATATGGCGACTGAGCGGCGAGGCACTGATTTGCAGCTTGACATGTGGGCCGGAGACAACCAGCTGCAGACCGTTCTCCACTTTGACAACCATGCCTCCACCCAGCGGCTCTACGGACAGCTGCGCTCACACGTCTCATTTGACGAGACTGCCGACGGCAAAGCCAACGCTGTCCTGGGACTACAGCGCTCGCAGTTCCATGTGGGCGACACCGTGTTCGAAATCCGGCCCTCTACTTTGACTTACAGCAAAAAGCATTTAGCTATCGATAATTTCTATGTTGGCTCAGACAATCAGAGCATTTGCCTCGATGGTGTAGTCTCCACCAGCCCCAATGATTCTATCACTGCCTCGCTCCAACATGTCAACTTACCTTATATTCTCAACCTATTGAACTTCCATTCAGTAGATTTTGGCGGTGAGGCGTCCGGCTTTGCCCATATCAAACAAATATTCGACAAGCCGTCGCTCAACAGCCAACTGCGTGTTGACGATTTCACTTTAGAAGATGGACGGCTCGGTACGCTCTTTGCGAAAGCAAGATGGAATGCCAGCCTCGGGCAGATAGACATTGACGCTGAAGCCAGGGATACCATCGGAAACAATCCTATGACCGCAATGCCACGCACGACAATTGTCAATGGCTACATTTCGCCGAAACGTGGCGATATTGACCTTAACATGCGTCTTCACGACACTCGTGCAGAGTTTGTGGGCAACATCTGCTCAAGCGTTCTCAACGACTTTAATGTCTCAGCCTCTGGCAACCTGCGGCTTTGGGGCTCATTAAAACAGCTCAATCTTACTGGTGAGGTCATTGCACACGGCACTGCCGGAGTAAGGCCTCTCGGCACTACATACGCGCTGCACAATGCGCCAATAAGACTAACGCAAGATGCCATTCTCTTCGAAGGCGACACCATAACTGACCACTTCAGTCACCATGGCATTCTCTCAGGAAGCATTCGGCACCAGCATCTCAGCCATTGGACCTACAAGCTCGATGTTAACGCCAACAACCTGCTTGCCTTTGACACCAATGCCAACAGCGGCTCATTCTATGGCCGCGTATTCGGCACCGGTTCGGCCTCCATCAACGGCGGCCCCGGCAACATCACCATCGACGTCGATGTTACGCCCAATAAAAACTCGGAGATAGTCTATGATATCTCAAGCCCTGATGCCGTAGGGGCCAGCAACTTCATTCACTGGACTTCACGCAACCGCCTCTCGTCGCCCACCGACAGCCTCAACAACACCGACAAGCCTAATGACGACAGTCCCGACATACCCACTGATGTCTATATCAACTTCCTTATCAATACCACTCCCGACGCTGCCTTGCGCATTATCATGGACCGGCAGACCAATGACTATATCACGCTCAATGGCAGCGGGACGCTTCATGCCAACTGGTTCAACAAAGGCGGCATCGACATATTCGGCACCTACAATGTCGATCATGGCATCTATAAGCTCACCATCCAGAATATTATTAAAAAGGTGTTCAATTTTGCACAGGGCGGCACCATTGTCTTCGGAGGCAACCCGATGCGTGCCGCGCTCAACCTGAGCGCGGTCTATCCCATAGCCTCTGTGACTTTGTCAGACCTGGAGATTGGACGCAGCTTCTCTTCCAACAACACAAGGGTCAACTGCCTGATGAATATTACTGGCACGCCCGAGTCACCGAAAGTAGATTTCAACCTCGACTTCCCCTCACTCGACGCCGATGCCAAGCAAATGATTCTGAGCCGGATGAACAGCGAGGAGCAGGTCAACCAGCAGGTGCTTTACCTGCTTGCCGTCGGCCGCTTCTACATGCAGGGGGCAAACAACGCCAGCGAGCAAGGCTACAACCAGACATCGCTCGCCATGCAAAGCCTGCTCAGCGGTCAGATAAGCCAGCAAATCAATAATGTGCTGGGCAGCCTGACCAAAAACAACCAATGGAAATTCGGCGCCAACATCTCAACGGGTGACGAGGGATGGAACAATGCTGAGTATGAGGGACTTCTCAGTGGCAGTCTGCTTAACAACAGGCTGCTGCTGAACGGACAGTTCGGCTACCGTGACAACGCCAATGCCACTCAGTCGTTTATCGGAGACTTCGACGTACGCTACCTTATCTTCCCGAACGGCAACTTCAGCGTTCACGTCTACAACAAGACCAACGACCGCTATTTTACCCGCAATTCCCTCAACACGCAGGGCTTCGGATTTATCATCAAGAAAGATTTCAGCAGTTTGCGCGACCTGTTCAGGTGGTCATCAGGAAGAAGTCACCACTCCGTAAAACAACCATAGGTGAATGACATGGCATCACTTTTCCAATAATTCAATACACATTAACAAATATCTCAAATGGAAGAAATCAGTTGGGGATTTATCGGATGCGGCGAAGTAACCGAAAAGAAATCGGGGCCGGCCTTCAATGAGGTTGAGGGCTCACATGTGGAGGCCGTCATGAGCCGCAGCGCTGACAAGGCCAGAACCTATGCCAGGCGTCATCACATACCCAAATTTTACACTGATGCCCAACAGCTGGTCGACGACCCCGATGTCAACGCAATCTATATCGCCACCCCACCCTCGTCTCACGCTACATTCGCCATCATGAGCATGCGTGCCGGCAAGCCCTGCTATGTGGAGAAGCCCTTGGCTGCAAGCTATGAGGACTGCATCCGCATCAACCGCATCAGCGCGCAGACCGGGGTCCCCTGCTTCGTGGCCTATTACCGCCGCTACCTGCCATATTTCAGAAAAGTAAAAGAAATTATTGACACAGGCACCATCGGCAAAGTGCTCAATGTACAGCTGCAGTTTGTCGCTCCGCCGCGTGACCTCGACTACCACGCTTCCTCAAGCCTCCCTTGGCGGCTTCAGCCTGACATTTCCGGCGGCGGTTATTTCTATGACCTGGCGCCCCACCAGCTCGACCTGCTTCAAGCCCTGTTCGGCGTCATCGTCCGCGCTCATGGCTATCCCACCAACCGCGGCCACCTTTATTCGGCCGAGGACACCATCAGCGCCGCATTCATCTTCGACTCAGGTATCCCCGGCAGTGCCTCGTGGTGCTTCGTGGGCCACGAGAGCGCCAGGGAAGACCGCATATATGTCATCGGCGATAAAGGCACGGTGTCGTTCAGCGTCTATACCTACGAGCCCATCCGGCTCATCACAAGCGAGGGGCCGCGCATTATCAACGTGCCTAATCCGCCATACGTCCAGCTGCCCATCATCACTTCCGTCATCCGGCATCTCCAAGGGCTGGGGATATGCAAATGCACCAGTGTCAGCGCTACACCGGTCAACTGGGTCATGGACCGTATTCTTGGAAAATTCTGAGGCCTGGCAACATCTCATATTTGTAAGTCTAAAAATATCATCTAAATTTCTATAAATAAGAACTTTATATAAATACTTCTTTCTGTGTAAAACATCACTACAGATACATTTGAGATAATTAAATAGCCCTTTGTTTCACCAAAAAAGACAAAAAGGGTAAACACAAAGACCACCAAATGACAATCGCAATCATCTTCGACCACAGAGGTAGGGCAAAAAAAACGCAGGTCGGACCCGTAGAGCTGCGCATCACCAACCACAGGAAAAGCGTCTATGTCAACACCGGCATTAGAGTCAGAAAGTCAGAATTCCTCAACGGTGAGATTATCAACCACCCCAACTCCGACCAGCTCAACCAACTCCTCGCAGCATACGCCAAAAGAGCACTTCAGCTCGCAGCAGACACCATCAGCCAAGGACTTCCACTCGACACAAAGGCAATAAGAAGACAGCTCACTAATGGTGCCGACACGCTCATCAACGACCACAGTTTCTACCAATGGGCGGAAAAGCAAATACCCCTCCTGCCAATAAAACAGACCACACGCCGTAACTATACACTGCTCATGTCAATATGGCAGGAGTACGGGCATATGTTCTCATGGACTGAGTTCACGCCAGAAAACATCCTACAGTTCGACCAGTGGCTACGCTCCCGCACCAAGAAGCTCGGTGCCAAACGGCTCAAATCGGGAGAACAGCCGAAGAAAATCACTGACACCTCTGCCTACAGCTACCACAGGCGACTAAAGGCACTTGCCAACCGGGCCGTCGCCCTCGGAGTAATCGAGCGAAACCCCTATGACAGACTGCGCGGAAGAATCGCCACAGGAGACAGGTCGGCAGAGGGCATATCATACCTCACACTCGCCGAGGCAATGGCTGTCGAGAGCCTTCACCCACAGGTAGGGTCCACCATGCAAAAAGCGCGTGACCTTTTCGTTTTTCAGATGCACACCGGCCTCTCATACGCTGATACACAGGTATTCTCCATCAAAGACTACAAGCTAATTGACGGTCACTACGTCAACATCGGCCATCGTGAGAAAAACAACGCACAGTACATCACCCAGCTAACCCAGGAGTGCCTCGACATCATCAACCGAAACAACGGACGCCTCCCCGCGCTTAACATACAAGTCTATGACAAGTGCCTTAAAAAAATCGGCATAGCGGCGGGAATATCCACGCCCCTGCACTCACACCTTGCGCGCCATACGTTCGCCACCCTAATGCTGGCTGCCGGTGCCTCCATCGAGAACGTGCAGCGCATGCTCGGCCACGCCTCCATCACCATGACGCAGCGCTATGCCAAGGCACTGCCTGAAAACGTACTCAAGGACTTCAACGCAGCGGCGGCCAGGCTTTGGAAAACAAAAAAGCAGGACCACTAAGTGTCCTGCCCATGTTGCTTGTTATATGCCCTCAACTCCGCCCTCAAGCGCTCTATATCTTCCAGGCTCGGCTCATTCTCCGGGTCTGGCTTGTCCCAAGGCAGGCGAAGCAAGTCATCGAAGTTCACCCTCGACGTGTCAGCCATGCCCACCTGCATCAGCCAGAACGTTTGCCAGCGAGCCACCTCCCATGCGGCCTTCTGGCGGTCGCGGTAGCCCATCACAACACGCCGGACCTCCCAAAATGCCATTCTATACAGGAAGTCCTCGCGTCCGATGCCTATCTCACCGACTACCAGCTGATAGATGTCGAGGGCGTCGGTCAGTTTTTTCCATCCGCCCCATGATCCTCATCCTGACCCGGGGCTTCTACGCCATACCAGCGCAGCCTGAGGCCAAGCACCGTATTGAACGCCTGGATTATCTCGTCTGGCTTCGACTCGTATAGCAGCGACTCATCCGTCAGCTCGTGAGCCTCGCCCTGATGCTCTTTCGCATTGTAATACGAAAATATAGCCGCCATAATCAGATACACCGCATGCTGCGGGTTGTTCGGGTCAAACTTCTCAACGCTCACGCCCGTGTAATTATGGAAGGCTATCTCTGTGGCATAGCAGTAGCCAACGCTCACCTCCTGCCCACAAACTTTTATCTTTGAAGTTTCCATATCAATGTCCTGAAGTATTAAATAAAAGCCGTCTCGATGCGTCACGCACGGAGGACGGCAAAAAATCAAAATTTATAGAAAAGAAAATTCACTAATACACTATCCGGCGGCCACCGCGTCTGAGGCGCCAATCTCCTTGCCGTCGATGCTCAGCGGGCCAACGCCCTGTCCCTGGATTGAGGCAGTGGCTTTCTGCTTGTTCGTGGCCTTGAAGCTCGCGTCGTTCAGCAGCACCTTGCCGCTCACCAGCGACTTCACTTTATCCTGGTTCATCGCGCCGCCAGTCTGCTCAAAGTCAAAGGCGACAGCCTTTCCGGCAAGCATTGTCTTCAGCATTTCGATGGAGCCGTCAACGGAAAACAGTGAGTCACTCGAAATGTCGTACGTGTAGCCCACGAACTCCTGATTGGGGGCGCCGCCCGTGTCATCCTTTGTCGATGAGTCCTCAAGCGTTGCGGCCACATGCACAGTGCAGTCCGTGGCTCCGGCGACGACCTTGTCGCCGATAAACAGTCTTAAATTTTGTCCTTGCATAATATTAACGTTTTGTGGTACACTCGTAGCTCAGTGACTGATAATAGCACGGTTTCAGTGGGTCGTACGCTATCTGGGATGCCGTGAACAAATAGCTCTCGGGGACAAGGCCGTACTCCGCGTCTTCCTCGGCTACCCCCTCAAGAAATTCCCTCACGGTCTTCCTTATAGCCTCGCCCAACGTGTGTACATCCTCGTTCGTGCGTCCAGTCAGCAGTACGCCCACCGTCACCGTGTCCTCATATCCCTCAAGCCCGTCGTCCTTAGTCTCGGGGTCATTCTTCAGGCCGTCGAATGTCACTATCACATACGGCACCGGTACCTTGTCAGCGTCAGCGTCAGGCAGCGGGATGGCCGTTCCATAGATGCGCCCTCCGACAGCTTTCGAGATTGTCCTCGACTCTCTCAGGGCCCTCACGAATATAAGGTCAGTCTGTAAGCTCATGCGTCTGTTGTTTGTCTGTCTTACAAATTACAAGCTATCCGTGAAGCTCACGCGCCGGCGCCATCTGCCACCTTATACAGCGCAAACGCCGTAGTAGTGGAGTTCCGCTTGCCGTTGGTCGTAGTCTTCACGCTCAGGTCTGTAATGCTCCATGCCGTGTTGATGGTCACCAGGGTGACACCCTTGCCTGCCTTGCTGACGGGGTCAACCGTGAGCCTCACCGCGCCGTGCTGCTGCACTGCAAGATAACTGAACAGGCCGATGCCAATAAAGCTGTCTTCGGTGTCCTTCAGCATTTTCGTCTCCGTGTCCAGAACCGTATTGATATAGTGGCTGGTCACGTAGTCGTAGCCCGCGCACTTGCCGTTCTCTATCACGAAGCCGCCCTGGCCGTCTGCCTTGGGCGTAGCCTTCAGCTCGGCCTCGGTGGTCTTGTCCATCACGAGACAGACATCGTTGCCATCATAGCCCAACTTGCCAAATGAGGCAACGGCCAGTAGCAGGTTTTTGTAGGCCGTTTTATCCAATGTGATGGAGCCCTTTGGGACCATGCCGCAAAACGGGCCCCTCACCCCGGTAAAGGCTGCCTGGGAGTATATCTTCTTCGCAAGGTAAGCCTTCTGGGCAAGGGTAATCTTCGAACGGACGAGGCCCAGCAGGTCAAAGTCGGAGTTGTCTATGGCCATGTTGCTCACGGAGAACTGGGCGCCGCTGCGGTGGACGGAGGGTGAGATGTTGTCAAAGTTCAAGTCCTGCTCCGACAGGACGGCGGTCTCGCCGACCTCCTCCATCACCGCGTCGTTCACGCTCACGGGCCACACCTCATTGCCCTCGACGCCCGTCACGATACTCACGCCCGACGGCAAGCCAAGGCCCTCGTTAAGCGTCGGAATCATCTCCTTGATGTCAAGCGACACCGCCCCGGAGCTCATCACGCCTCCGTCCGTGCTGCTGCCAAGCACAATCTCACGGCAGGCCTTGTTCTCACGGGCAGACCTCAGAGCCTCACGCAGCAGCTCGCCGGTATTCTTCCGCTCCGCCTTTCCTGCCTCCATGGCCGACTTCTCGCTCTGGCTGAGCGCGGCATACTCACGGGAGCAAAGGTCAACGTCGCGCTGAAGACGGTTGAACTCTCGGCTCAGCGACTCACGCTCCTTTTTCTCAGCGTCCGTCAGCTCACGCTTGGAGAGAGTCTCGTCCATCACCTCCAACTGTTCGTTCACCTCGCTCATCTTGTCAAGCAGCTCACGGCGCTTGACTTCAGCCTCTTTTGAATTTTTAAATTTCATAATTTCTAACCGATTAAAAAAAAAAAAACACAAAAACCAATATATTAATTCAACAATAAGCAATCTCGCTCATGCGCAGGAGGCGCAGCCGTACCTCCCGCTCGATCGCCAGGCGTTCTTTGTCGGTGAATGCCTTTTTCACAGATGCGGCCAGGCCTTCCTCCATTTCCTGGCGCCCCTTGTCCGTGACCCCTGGAGAGGCGGCGGCCGCCAGCCCGGCAGCCTCCCGCAGCTCACGCACGCTCACGCTCGTCTCCTTATAGGCCGGGTCCATCGCTATCGTCAGTGCGTCAAGCTGCTCAAAGGACGTATGCGTCACCACCGTCATAGTATGACCGTCCTTGTCCTTTCCCTCTTCCACCGTATAGTCACAGGGATAAAACTCGAAAGAGCATCCGCTATACACCCCGCTCCTCACAAGCGCCACTGCGCGCTCGCCGAGGTCACACTGGGGAGCCTCAAACCTAAAATGCACGCCATCCTTTTCCACCCATACCTCAAGGCTGCCCGAGCCATGGTCGCACCGCGCCACGGTCAGCTTACGGTCGTGCAGCAGGTTCAGTTTCACGTCCTGCGTCTTCAGCCATTCCTCCGTCACCGCCGACGGGGCTATGCGCTCCACATAGGTGTCGCCATAGCAGTCAGTCATACGGTATTCTTTGCCAAACACGATGGCCACGCCCTCTATCACGTCCGCCTTTTCCTCACCTTCGGCCTCTCTCACCGACAGCCGTCTGGCCGTCGTCCTTACTTCCATCTTATTCTTACGAAACAAAGTCATAGCAAAAAAAGTTTATTCACATCTCTAACCATACCGCATTATATGCCGCGGGGCTTACCCGTGACAGGCGGCCGTCCTCCTACTGCGTCTCCCTCACGTTCATCTGTATCGTGTTCCCGCGGTAGTCAGGATGGAAAGTCTCGCCAACCACCTCATACGTCACGCCGTCTATCAGGAGGCGGCTCCTGCGCGTCACGTGGCTGTTCCACCTCATCCGCACCATCAGCATCCCGTACACGTCGGACGAGCCCTCGCGCATCGCAGACACGCCCCTCACCCAGCTCACGTTGGCCCACACGGTGCAGCTCTCCTTCCAGCCCACGCCGTCAGAGTCTATGCCATACCGACCAACCGTCTGCTCAGAGCGGTTCAGTATCGTCACGCGCCTGTCAAGCATTCCTGCCGAATATCCCATAATGTCTCCAGTATTTTGTCATTTTCACAAATCCCGTCAGGGTCCGTCTATTCTCTGGCCAGCCTCATATAGGGCTTTATCCTCGCGTCAAACCCGTAAGGCACCATATAGAGCGACGTCACGCTCGCCACGCCACGGTTCTCATAGCTGCTCAGGCACAGCATCAGGGAGGCCTCCACTATAGGGGAAGGCACCATCTTCCCAGCGTCCGACGGCACGCCGTACAGGGCCATCAGCTCCTCATAGCTCCGCCCGATGTAGTTCAGCACCGTCTCCTCCGCGCTCGATCCAAGGAACTCCAGATACTCATCCTCCTCGTTGCCGTCGATCCGCAGGTGAGCCTTGATAAGCTTCAACGTCAGCCACCTCATCGCTCACCTCCTTTCTCACCGGCGGCGACGGGGCTTGCGCCGCCTCCGCCTTTGCCGCTCAGCTTCTCGCTGCCAAGCTCGGCAAGGTTCGTGGAGATATAGTTCTTGTCGCCGTCCGCAACACTCGGCATATCCATCTCGCCACGTATCTCGTTCACCGTATAGGCCCCCGTCTCCAGATAAGTCTTCATCAGGTTGGCCTGGGCTGCGGGGTCGAGACGGCGCAGTGCCTTCTCGCAGACGTGTATTCGGCGGCGCCCAAAGTCCTCGGCGCCAAGAAGCTTCGAGTTAAACTCATCCTCCATTTCTCTGATGAGGGGGGAGATGGTCCTGAGCAAGAACTCCTGCGTGGCAGCATCGGGGGTCTTGTAGCTCGAGTTAGAGTCGTCCATCATCATAGGCTTCGGCACGCCCAGCAGGCGCGCAAGCTCCGTCACCTGGTAGCCGCGCGTCTCCAGCAGGCGCAGGTCTGCAGCAGTCTGGGATATCACCTTCACGTCCACGGCGTTGCTCCCGAACACGGCATCTTTGCTGCCCCAGTCCTCGCCTATCTCGTCTGTCAGCTTGCGAAGCTCCGACTGGTCGGCGCGCCCGGCGGCGCTGGCACCATAGTTCATCACTTGGGGAGCATCCTCCCTCACGAACAGCTTGAACCGGCCGCCTTTGGCCATATCCTTCAGCGACTGGTCGTCAGCGGTACCCGAAATCTGGAGGCTCTTCAGGGCGTAGCGTATCAGCGGCAGGCCAGTGGTCATATCATCGCTGAGGAACACGTTCTTGAAGTGCAGCACGTCGCTGCTCGGGGCCTCCACCGACACCACCCCCCTCGGAGTTTGGTATGTCAGGGAATAGCCGTCCTCCCCAAGCACATAGTTGCCGCCAGTACACAGCCACAGGGACTGCGGCATGCCGTCCAGGCCGCGTTCCACATAGACGTACGCGTTACCATAGAATATCTTTCTGAACTCAATCTGCTCCAGCAGCTGGCTCGCTGTCATCAGGGCGTTGGGGCGCACCTGGAGCAGATAGTTCAGCACTCCGTTCTGCCCGTAGTCGTCCTCCAGAAAGTTGCCGCCAAGCTTGTTGCGACGCTGGTACTGAACCTTCATCTGACCCATCGTCTGCATGCGGAGGCTCACGCCGCGATACCAGGCCGGCACAAGCAGGGAGCTGCGGCCGCTGACCACCGCCACCTGCTCCGACCAGTCCACGCCGGTCTTCTTCTCGGAGGCCGGGGCCGTCTCACGCGCAAGGCCCCGCTGTCTCATGGAGCGCCCGCCTCCTATCCCAAACATTCTCCAAAATGCGTCCATTGTTGTCTCTGTCTTACTAATAGCATAATCTCTACCTATCCCGCACTCTCCGGCCTGGGGCTTACCCGCAAGGAAAGGCCTCAGGCCGCCACGTCACTCCGCCGGGCCCGTCCCCTTGAACGTGAAGCTGCCCTGCACAAGGTTGCCCCGGGTGCCGCTTATCTTGCACGCCGTCACTATGGCCTTGCCCCCCATCGTGTCCGCCTCGTCATCCCTCATGCGCCACCTCACGTCAACCGTCGCCCCGGCCTTGTCCATGAGGCTCTTGATGGCCGTAGCGTCACCCACCAGATACGTGGTGCTTACCTCCCAGCTCTTCCTGGTGGCGACGTAACGTCTCCATGCGCCGCTGCCCTTCATGCCCACCTCTTTCGTGGCGCATTCCGTCTCTATGGTGCAGCTGCGGGACGCAGCCACGGCCGTTCCGTCCACAGTCACTATCAAATCATTGCCTTTCTTCATCGTCTTTATCTTTTTTTGTTTGTCCTAATCTTTCCACCAACAGCATCTCCCTCCGGCTCAACGCTATCGGTATTGCATTCACCGCTGCTGCCTTCACCGCTGCTGCCTTCACCGCTGCTGCCTTCACCGCTGCTGCCTTCACCGCTGCTGCCTTCACCGCTGCTGCCTTCACCGCTGCTGCCTTCACCGCTGCTGCCTCTGATATCATCAGGTGGTCACCATACAAGCCGCCTTTCTTCGGATGATTGTCGAGGTTTCTGACAATTACCGCCTCGTTTCTGTTGACGGAGAAAGGCAAATTCCCTTTTGCCATCGTCTGAAGGTCCGACACAGATAAAAGTTCTTGAGGGTATCGAAACTTTGGCGGGTTCACTTTCTGTTTTTGCGATGGGCATGCCGCTATTGCCTCTGAAAGCTCATGCGATATGGTCACAAGGGTATCACCTATCAGATTTGTGGCAAAGTTGCATTTCACTTTCGCCCCATTGCTGAATTCTATTTGCGGTGCTACAACGACAGCGGAACAGTATTTGAGGCAGCTGAAGATGGTGAGCCCCGGCCCGAAGATGAAGAACGGAATCCCGTTCTCGCTGTAGAACTTGCATATCTTTGTGAACATCGAGAACGGTGGGTTGTCTATCACCACGCCATCCTCCGGGTATTCCGCATGCTCGTAGTCTCCGCCGGGATAGAACGGGCGCAGTATCTCCTTACCTTCCATCGGGTAGATGCTCCTTACATAATCCAACACCACCTCATAAATATCTTGGGGCGTATAGGTGTCGTCCGTCGTCTTCTCTGTATTCTGGAACTTGGCGACATAGCTCTCATAGTCGTGAAATACTATGGGGTTCTGGCTGCCGCCCCGGTGCGTCTTCCTTGTCTTCACCGTGGGCGCCTGGCGGAATTCCTCAAATAGCCACTGCTGCTCCATGCTTCTTACTATCTATTTGTCCCCATCATCTTCCCGTCGTCACTATCTCGCCATATCCCCTCCGGCGCAGGTAGTTACTCAGGCCAAGATATATCTCCTCGCCCGTCACATACGGCTGTCTCGCCGCGTCCGTCACACGCCGCTCCTGGATCTGGGAGGCGAGGGCGCCCTGCTGCGCCTTGTTCAGTATCAGCTCGCCGCTGTTCAGCAGCACCGGCTGGAGGTCGCCGCTCGGAGTGTTTCCGCCGACGATGCCGCCACCGGCGTGGCGGGTTGCGCCCTTGATGGCGGCTATCGTGGATATCATCGTCGCCGTTCCGGCAGCGGCTGCCGCAATCCACCCCCATACGCCACCGGCCATGCTCTCTTTTCTGTTGAGGGCACTGGCGAAGCTCAGGGCTATCTCGGCTATGGCCTGCGCTATCGTACCCGCAATCTTCACGGCGGGGTCCTCGATGCCCGACAGCGCGCCGCCGACGCTCTGGACCGCTCTGGCAGCGTCCTTCCAGCTCGACTTCGCCTCCTTGCCGCCGCTCACAAGCTTGCTCACGCCCTTAGAGTCCGTGTGCATCTCTATCTTGCCCAGGCCCTTGCTCTCAAGTTCTGAGTTCACGGCTGCCACCCACTCCTCTATCTTGTCCGAGGGCACGTTGCCAGCGTCAAATATTGACCCGAACAGCCCCTGAACCGCATCCTCGGGCAGCACGAGGCCGTTGGCCAGGGCTTCTTGGATGGTGTTCTCCAGCGTCTCCACAGAACTCAGGTCGGCCGTTATCTTCATTGCCCTGTCCATGCCGCCGCTCGTGCTGAGGTCGGTCGCCGACAGCTCCTGGCGGGCGTTCGCCGTCCAGGCGTCGATGGTGTCCTGCGTCAGCCTGCCGTCCTGCGCGGCCCCGCGCCAAGGCGTGCGCTGCCGCTCGGGAGCCTCCACGGTAGGGGGGCCGCCCTCGCCCATCGCCATTTTGCGGAGTGCGTCCACCTCGGCGTTCTGAGCCTTCAGCCGCGATATCTCACCCGCTATCTCATTCCGTCGCCCAACGTCCTCCGTACCGGCAAACTCGTAGCTCAGCCGGTCAATGCGCTCACGGCGCTCGTTGTACGCCTTTTCAGCCTCCGGCCGGTCATCAGCCCTCCCCGCATTCACGCCGCCAGCACGACCACCGGCGGAGCCGCTCCCGGCGTGGCCTCTCCGGGGGTGGAGCGAGGTGTCGGCGCCGCCGTACACGCTGCCGATGCCGCCAAGAAACTCACGGGCATTCGCCGCACGGTCAAGGGCCTCACCCATCTTGCCGCCCCAGAAGCTGGAGGCCTCCTGATAAGGGGACAGGTAAGCATTGCGGCGCCCTCGGGCAGAACGCTCACGAAGAGCGTTCACCTTACGCGCGCCACTTTCCGTCAGATAGTATTCCTTGGCCGTGTTGTCCTTGCGGCCGAAGAAATCATCACGGGCATAGCTCGCCGTGCCCCGCGAGGTAAAATCCCCATTCCCTAAGCCTGCGGCTTCCATCTCGGCCAGAGTAGTATGCTGCCCAGATCTGGCTGTCACATAGTAAGACCCAGTGCGAACGCTACGGTTGGCTCCTGCTTTCGCCTCGGCCACCTTAGCCTTGCCGTACTCCTCCTTGTAAGCGTCGGCCTCCGCGATGGCCTTGAGGGCCTCAACCACCTTGGGTGCGTTCGTCACGAAAACACGCTGCGCGGCGTTCACGTCGCCGATGCTCAGGCCAAGCTCGCTGAAGGCGCCCTGGTTCTTCTTGATCCATTTCGTCTGGTCGGCGGCAGTGCGGAGGCGCTTCCACTCCGCCTGAAGCGTCCTGAACTTGCCCTCCACCTCGCCGACGGCCTCCGCCGTCAGCTGGCCTGCCTTTTTCGTACGGGCCGCCTGTGACGCGGCCTCACGCTGGGCTGAGGTCATCCCGCTCATCGCTTCCGAGGCGCCTGTGGCCTTGTCTCCAAGAAGCCCCATCTTGTCAGCCACCGCCTCCAGCATGGTACTCAGGGCCAGATAGGCGATGCCGACAATGCCAAGGCTCGCAATAGTACCCTTGATGCCAGCGCGCAATGCGGCAAGACTTATGGTCTGTCCCTGAATGGCGGCCGTCACAAGATTGCCCATGGCGGAAAAGCTTACCTGGGCCACGGCAAAGGCCTTGCTCGCAAGCGTCGTCAGCCCCAGCGCCCTCGACAGTCCCATGATGGCGCTGCCCAAGGTCGCAATCCCGCCGATGGCCATGCCAACCTGCCCCACACCGGCTATCACGTCCTGGTATTTGGCGAAAAACTTGCCTATCGTCACCTGAAAGCCGCCAAACTCGTTCGCCATCTGCTTCACACGACCCGCGTCTGTCTCGGCAAGGCGGCGGTTCATTTGGCCGACGTTCTCATTGATGGCCTGTGCGATGGCGGCGGCGCGCTCGCCCTCGGTGCCCGTCTGGATAATCTTCTTCTGGCTCTCCGTCAGTGTGATGCCCACACGGGTCATCGCGCCTGCGTTGCCCATCAGGGCCTTGCCCATCATGTTCGCTATCGTCACAGCGTCCTCGCTCGTGGCGTTAAGCCCCTTTTGCTGGGCTATCAGGTTGTTCATGGCCGGGAGCAGCGTCTCCAGTGTGGACCGCTGGCTCGAGAACGTCGCCACCTGCTGGAGGCCGGAGCGCTGCACGGTGCCGCCTATCACGCCAAGCCTCGACTGGGCGGCCACCAGCTTGTTGATGCCTGCCACGTCCTCGGGAGTGGCGCGCATGCGCTGCTCCATCACCGTCTTCAGCTTCGTCTGGGCCACTGAGGCCGAGTTGGCCTTGTCTATCAAGGGCTGCATGGCCGCGCCAAGTCCCTGGATGGCCCCCATCGCGTTGCGGCCAAGCGTCGAGACGTTGGACAGCGTGGCCGACAGCAGACGAAACTTGTCGGCCTTGCTCTTGGCGGTGCCCAGGGCTTCCTGAAGCTCCTTCACGCTGCTCGTCGCCTCAGCCACGGCGGTCTTGCCCTCAACGTTGAGCAATACCCGCATGCGTATGTCATTACTTGCCATAATATCCTAACCTAAAAATTATATCTTAAAAATTAATAACAACTGCAACATGTTTCAGCCTTTTTGCCTATATTTGCAAAAAACAACAAACCATGAGCAATAACGAAATGTGGCATCAGCCCGACCCGGAGGAGGAGAGGAAAGAGAGGTGGACACGCATCCTGAGCAACATCGCCGCCTTTCTTATCGTCACGTCAATCATGGCGGGGATCTACTGCGCAAGCATCTGGTACGAGCCAGTGGCGACCGACTTCGACCTCTTCATGTTCCTCTACGCCATTGTGGCCTTCTTCATCGGGTGCGTCATCCAGATTCCCATAACCTGCGACGTGGACCATTCCGTATTCCCCTGGGAATGGTGGCTCTGACGACCGGCCGCTATCCTCTCGCTATCCCAAACTTGTCCAGCCGCTTGCCAAGCTGCCGCTGTAGCTCAGCAAGCACGTCTCCGCGCACCATCTTCACTGCATCCTGCTCGCCGTTCTCCACGAAGTGGTAGCCGTAGAGTCTCCCGCGGTTGCCCCCAAGCCTTGTCACACGCTGCCCAGACTTCCACGAGCCACTGTTCAGCCACATCCCGACAGGATGACCGTAGCGCCACCGCTGCTGGGGCGACCGCCTGTCCTGCTCTGTCATATACAAGCCCTTGCGCCCCCGCGGGTTGGCCGTCACCATGAAGCCGCCACCGCGGGTATAACTGAATACCCGGAGCGAGGAGCGGGCCATCCGCGCCCCGTTCCTGATGCCAATGTTGCCAGCCCTCGAGGCTATCATACGCTTCACCTTAGTCCCCTCCCTGCGGTACGTGGCGCGCAGCAGCGAGCGAAGCTCACGGGGGTCAAGGGCTTTCAGGATGGCGTTCAGCTCCTCGCCCGTAAACACATGATATTCATCGTAATCTTTTCCCATATCACTTCACGCCCAAAACGCCCCCGCAGGCTTACCCCATCCACCCCACAAGCCCCATCCACCCCACAAAAAAAGCACCCACGCTCACGCGCGGATGCCCTAATCCTAAAGTCATAAAAGCCCCCTCCGGGGCGAATAAGAAAAAAAATAATCGATAAATGAAGTCCCGTAATCACTACGGGGTAAACATTTTAAAAACTCAAAACTATTAACCTAAAAAACAATTATCCAACAATTCAATATTATTGTGAAAAACCAATTCACTTCACGCCTAAAACGCCCCCGCAGGCTTACCCATCCACCCCACAAGCCCCATCCACCCCATAAAAAAATGCTTAATTTGCGGTATTGTAAAGTCCCCCATAGCGGAATATCCGCTATCGTAAAATCTGTTTCTTAAACAAAAAGGCGGAGCTGGCTATTATCCGGCCCCGCCTTATTTCGTTAACACCTTCCAAATTTTGGAATTGCCTCACCGGCCTTTATCAACCAGTCTATATACTCAGACTTATTCTTCTTTCCCCTCAGAAGCTCGTAAGCTTCTGAGGAAATCCTAACGCTTATCGCATGGGTGCGGCCCGTTGCAGGCCGACCCGTTGCGAATTTACTTCCTGCGTTCATTCTTCTACGATTTTGTCCCAGTATTCAGTCCCTGTAAGAGCATTCTCCAACCTCTTCACCTGAGCCTTGCTCAGTATTCTTGGCTCCTGCCCGTAGGCTACTCTATCCGCGTCTAAGCGGTAGAGTTCCATCGGCTCATACCTGCTATTGTTCATCAACTCGTCATACTTTTCGTCTGTAAGGCGGATGTTCATCTCTTCGTTGTTGTAATGGCTTGCAAAAGTTACAGTCTTCATAATCTTATTGTTTTAAGTTGTTCTTTATTACACCACAAAATTAAGCATTATGTTTCATATATGCAAGCATTTATGTGATTATTTGCTTGCTTTTAATGTTATTTTACGTTTGACACCACAAACCCCACAAAAAGGGTTCCCCGCCATCACGACGAAGAACCCCCAAAACCTAAAACAATCACCTTGTGGAAAAAACTAACTAAAACTAACTAAAAACCTAAATGCTATACGCCACGCCTGACGCATCTTGAAACAAACAAAAAAATCTTCTTTTGGTACTTGCACAATATTGCTACAATTATTCCTGCCAATACTCCTACAAAAAACAACTTCCAGCTGCTTTTTTTCTTTGTTACGACCTTTGTCCCATTATCCGTCTTAGGCAGACTGTAGACAGTATCTCGGATAATCTTCCCCCTGTCCGATATTATGTTGTTCGTGTAATACCTGTTCGTCTCAGACATACGGACAATAGTCGTGTCGGAATATACAATCGTAGTATCGCCAACACGAATGATATGCGGCTGCACGACAATACGCTCACGGTACACTACAGAGTCGTTTTTTGCCATGTCTTGCGTTTTCTGCGTCCATGCGGTATCGTATACCACTCGCTCCTTGATGACGCTTCTGCCGGATGCGCAGCCTATCAGTGCGAAAAGAAAGGCGACAAAGAACACGACAACACAGATGTCGAGCAGCCACGGCCACCAAATTTGCACAAGACGGTAAATGCAATTCCTAACTTGCTTTTTCTTCTGTTCCATTTCTTCTCCTCCCTGTCTTTAATCTTTATTTGATAGTGATAAACACCTTCTCACCTTTATTCACTGCCGAGACAATCTGCCGCATGACAATACCAAACCAGTAGCGGGAGTTGTTCACCCTGCCTTTTGTCGTATTCTCACCGACCAAGATGCACCCGTCTGTATCGGCCGCGGTGTTGCCCGGATGTATTCTCACCCCTGAGTAGCCGGGAACATTGTTCAATAACGGAAGATTGCGCTTGAAACGCGGGGAGTAGGTTACGGTTACCTCGTATCTGCCCGTGGGGATAGCCGTTACGTGCGGCTTCTTCAGGAATAGTATCTTCTCCAGCGACATATTCTGTTCCAGCCCTCTGTCCGTGTCCTCCAGCGTGCAGCAATAGTGCTTGCCGTCGCCGAGCCGCTTGCCGTCAATACTCAGTGTACCGATGGTATATCCATCCTTCTTCCACTTTCTTTCTACTGTTAATTCCATTACGTTATCCTCCTATTTTTCATCGTTTTCTGACTCTGACTTCGCCTTGGCCAGAGCCTGTGACAGTATGTTTACCAGCTCTTCCTTGGTAAACATAGTGCTTGCAAGCCTCTCCACCTTGGCGATATGCGAATGTACCTTTTCCGATGCCTTCTCCCGGATTGACAGATATTCCACCGCACACCAGAAGATAGCCATCAAAAATGTAAGCAACGGCAACGAAAACATCACATGCGGAAATCCGATATACTCGTAGATATGGGTGAAGTGTATCAGCACGTCAACACACAAAGCTATGAGCATACTGCCCTCATACAGACAGAACTTATACCCCGTCCGTTTCAATAGTTCCGACTGCGCGAACTCCCCCATCATCTTACTTTTATACACCCCGGCAACCAAGTCTGCCACCATTGCCACGACAACCAGTACACATGCTATTACGCCGAATAGCAGCAAGACTTTCGTTCCATAAAAAATTTCTCCCATTTGTTCTTTACTATATTTTTATTGTTATTATAAATTCTGTCCCCGTTCCGTAGGCTGCTGTTGGACAGTGGCATGTCAGTCCTCGTAGTCCGTAGGGTAAGGGCTTTTCTCCAGCTTGATGTTCCTGATATAGGTAGTGCCGGTACGAGCTCTTATACAAACACTATTAGCTTTCTCTACCAGCCTGTATGTCGTGAAATACCGCTTGCTCTTCTCCGAAAGGTTGAACCAATCGACATGCCCGTTATCTGAAAGTTTTTTGCCCCCTGACGCACATGCGATAATGTCTTTTTGTTCCAATGGGATGAGGTGTGTTGTTATTTGGTTGTTCTCCGTGCTTCCCCAAGCATCAAAGCTCACGGTGTACACATCACCCGCTACAGGGTTTGGTATCACTACACTTATATCCATAGAAGTCCTTTCACCCACGTTTAACACTATGGCATCTACAGACTTGTCATATCCATCTATATTTCGCCAGCCTGTTTTCGTCCGTTGCCAGTTTATATAGAAAGAGTTAGGCTGCACCTTGGTATCAAGCGTCATTTTCACTCCTTTCATGCTGCCACCTCCTTTCTTGATGTGGTGGCGAGCATGACGAGGAGTATGCTAACTATTGCCCCCCCTAAGTCGTCTATCTCCCAGATACGGAAGTCACGGAACTCGTAGTCTGCGTTACTTTCCAAAAGGAACACGGTTATGTTCAACCCGTCCACCACGTCTGCCTCTTTAAGCATATTCACGGCTGATAGTTTGTCGCCATCCCAGTGAGACGCAACGACTTCTGTGCCTCTATGAACAGAGTTAGCAGTCTGTATGTTTATAACACGTACTTTATGGTTGTTTAGCCTTAAGCTAACACCATACTTCTGACCCGCTTTCAGCAGACTCTTGCTATGAGGAATGGCACAGTAGACTTCTATGCCCCAACCATGAATCGTGTTGGTATGTACTTTCAACACGCCGTTCTCCTTGCTCCATGTTGCTATGTCAGAAGCAGCCATAACGACATCCGTATTCTTGAACTCCGCGAAGTTCGTGTGCATCCGCACCGTCTCCTCGTCTGTGACTATCTTTGCGCTGATACCTTTCATGCCGCCCTCCTTTCTTCGCTAAGAACGAGGGCGACAATGCGAGCCTTATTTATTGCCCCCACCCGTTGCTTTCAACTCGTCGCTGTCGATATAGGGCAGAGGCTTGTCGCCAGTGTTGAGCATGATATTAGAAATAGTAGCATTAATAGCAGCAGACTGAGGAGTATTTGTATATACAAAAAATGGAATCTGTTTTTGAATCTCTGACGTCTTCCAATAGAACGTGTTTGCTATCCATACGAAGTCTTCCTCACCCTGTGTATCTTTAATATCCTTTCCTGCTATCGACCAGTGAGTCGCAGTTGAAATTCTGGGATAAAACGGACATCCGCTCCACTTTGCATGATACGAAAGGCATAATTTGCCTTCCGTTGGCAGTTCGGCCCAGCTTGCGTATGTAGTTCCCATCGGCATCTCTGAGCTAAGATTTTTAGTCTGCCCGTGCATAAGGTTCTTCCAGTCAGTCTTCACCTCTGTCTTTATTCCTTTCATGTTCTTCCTTTTTTACGCCACGGAAACAAGTCCGTCCCCGCTCCCGTGGCTTAGGTTATCACTTCTTGTCCGTTTCGCTCTCAGCATCCTCGGCCGTTGCAGCAGATGCCTCAGTGCCAGCATCATTTCCCTCGGCTGTCGGATCCGTCTCGGTGTCTTCCTTGTCTGCCACCTGCGCCTTCAACTGCTCCTGCACGCCACTGAGCGCCTTAAAAGCCTTTTCGGTGTTCTCAGCCGTAGTGCCGTAGAGCTGGTATTGCAGCACGCCGTTGTACATGCTCGTCGAGAAGTTGGCGATGCTCATGCCGTCGTAGAAGATGTTGCCGTTGGCACTCAGCACCCGCTTCTCCTGCTCGTCCATCTCGAAATTGCCGTTGGCCGTCAGCTTGATGTCCTCGGCGTCTGTGTAGCTGTAACTGTTGTTTGAACTCTTGCTCAGAATGTGAAATGTTCCCATAATGCTATATTCTTAAAAGTTATACATTTGTTTCCCTTTCCGTTCCGTTCCATTCAAGGCGCGGACATAATCAGTTCCCCGTCCCGTACACCGCGGCTGTGCGTTCTCTACATCCGATCCTGGTTTCTACAGTTTTTCCCTACGTCGGAACGGAGTAGTCGCCACCATGAAGAAGTATATTGGCTGTGTCGAAGGTTATCAGCTTGGGGTGCCCCTTGATTTTACCTTCGCTGTATTCGTACAGTCTCCTCACCGCTGACGTTGTTCCATCCGCGTTTCTAATCCTAAGAGCAAACCCGGTGTTCGTGTACCACCCGTCAGGTATCTTCTGAAGCCACGTCGCAGTCGGAGAAATGCCAGACTGCTTGCCTTTGACGGTCATCCCGCTATAATTCGCGTTCGCCGAGTTTTCAGCGGCGTTAAACACGCTGAATTCCTCACCGCTCAGATTGCCTACGGTCTGCACGTTCGAGCCCGTCTCGTCTGTTCTGCAAAGGGTAATCGTACTCCAGTTGTCAATCGTCTCTGATGTTCCATTCTCGCCGATAATCCACTTCACCGAGTTCTTCGTGTCATCGTTGTAATAGATGATATTGCCGTCTGAAATCTCCATCTTCTTGTTCCCGTCAGCATAATACTGGACAAACTCGCCATGCCCGCCGTAGTTGATGCTCGTCAGCATGGTGTCGCCGTTAAAGGCCATCAGCCTGTCCACGGTAATGACCCTCGCGTCGATAAGGTCTGTGTTGAGGAATGGCGTGCCGTCCTGTGTCGTGCCGAATAGGGCTATTTTCGCACCGCTGTTGTTCCTCACCGCCACATTATCAGCCGTAAGCGTAATCTGCCCGGACTCTATGTCTACCCCCGTGGCCAGCAGGCCGCCCTCCACGTCCTCGGGGCTGCGTGTCCAGTCGGTGGCCTCGCTGCCATATTCCAGCTGCGGCTGCCGGAAATACACCGTGCCGCACTTGTAGGCGACCAGTGCCACCTCGATGTACGGGTGCGCGGTGTCCTCCGGCATGGTGAGAGTTGCGGCCGTCCTTGCCCACGTCCCCGGCGACGGGGAGTCAAACGCCGAGCCGGCCTGATAGCTGTTGTCCCTCGTCAGGTCATCCTTGCAGGCGTGGAGCTCCAGTATTATGCGGCTGTTGCTGGCAAGCGTCCCGGTGTCCGGCACCATGCGCCACACCGACGCGGTGTAGGCCTGCCCGGGCCTGGCGGGGACATACCACCTCGTCACCGCCCAGTCGCCGTCCGCCGTAGGCGAGTACGCCTTTACCGCGTTGATGCCCTCAGCGTTGATGCCGTTGGCCGTGTCGGTGACGCTCACGGAGGTCCCGTTGTTCCAAGCCTCCCTGTACCTCTTCCCGTTCCGCGTGATGGCTCTCTCCACGGGGCAGCGGAACTCCGAGTCCATCAGCAGGTTCCTCAGGCCAAGGGCCCCCACCTTTGCGCTGATGCGGTCCGACCGCAGCTCCAGCGTGATTATTTTCCCAGTGTGTCCGGCGACAGTGGCCGTCAGCGAGCCAACCTTGTTGTCAATGTCTATCGCCACGCCGGCCTCCATGGTGACGGGCACGCTGTCATATAGCACCGTGCCGCCATTCAGCGTCACCGTCACGGGAATGGACGCCACCGGCCTGTCTGTGGCCGTATATGACTTGCTTCCGATGCCGCTCATCGTACCCTCCGTAGCGTTCGGAGTGACGCTATTCGTGACTCCCTCTATGGTTGCCGCAATCGTGGAGATGACGATGGCGCTCTCACTGCCGCCCACAATCCTCATGGCCTTGTAGTGCAGCACATAGGCCAGCTTGTACTGCCCTCCGCTTACCCTCACAGTGGCCGCCGTGTCCGCCATCCTCACAAGCCGGTAGCTAACGGCATCCGCGCCCGGTGCGCCAGGCTCACCCTGCGCTTTCTGCGATGTCTTAACATTGTCAATATACCAGTAGCCATCGTCCCCTATGGTGACGGTGGGAGTATGTCCGTCGTTGCCCTGCGCTTTCTGTCCGCTGTCCTTGTTGTCGATATACCAGTTGCCGTTCTTGCCGATGGTCACGGTAGGAGAGTGGCCGTCATTGCCCTTGATACCCTGCTTGCCCCATACGCTGCCAAGGTGCACATTTGTATTGATACTCCCGCCCTTGTCGCGGGTGATAGTTTCGTAGTTCCACAGATACGGATTGTTTGCCGACCATTTCGCATCGGTAGGGGTATCCTTCCATGAGCCGTCAACGGCAGGTGCTTTTTCCCCGTCGTTGGTAGCCTTATAGTGTTCGGTGACGCCGGTGAAGTTGGCACCATTCTCACCATCCACACCATTCTTAGCGATATACCCAATGCAATGCGTTGTCGGCACGCCGTCATTCACCCATACCGTGTCAGTAGCGGCCTTGTGCTGCGCCGTCTCCTGGTTCCACAGGTATTGCCCTGCCGTGCCTCCGCTGACGCTATCACTCCATCCACTCGTCGGTGCTACGGTGTTGCTCGTTCCGTAGGCATATTTCTCCACGGTGCGATACTGGGTCCCGTTAATATCTTCCCTGTTTGGCACCCAAGGCGTAGCCGTGTCACCAAACTCTACTTTAAGATTTCTAAGCTTCCAAACAGTATCTGCGGGAGCAGAAGAGCCAATCGAGTCCCAGATATTTATGTCTACCTTGTTTGTATTTGCGGAACTCGAATTGATTGCTGACCACGTTATTGTTGTCCACGTGTTCGCTGGGATTTCTATACGGTTGGAGCTACGCCCACCTCCGTCATCATTGTCGTTTCCGCCCCAGGCGGAGCCACTTACAGGACTGTTATTATAATCAATTATTATAGCTGCAGCAACAGGACTATAGACGTCGGCACTGGCTGTATACCTTTGACCGTACGGGATTATAATTGGTGACAGATTTACCTGCGACCCATATTCTTTATTGGGAGTATTATTAACAATGGTGTATGTGTTGGACGACAAGTCATAACTTAATGATTTTGCCGTTTTAAGCACCAGACTGTTGTATCTGCACAAATTAGGCTGTGGAGACTTCCCCGCGTCGCCTTTAATCAGCACCCAACTTGTAACCTTCGTGTACTTGTCGGCATCATCATTGAGGTCTGTGTCCTGATAGGTTCCGTAGTATTGATGCTGTGCGTCGATGGTCGTGCGCACATCATCCTCTGACTGAGGATTGGCAGAGGAAGCATAGAGGATATGTGTTGTTCCACCCTTGCTGCCATCCATGCCGATGCGTCCCACGGAGTAGCTCGTTGTACTGTTGTTGTCCGAGTATTTTACCGTGGTACGTGTCCACAGATACTTGCCTTGTGCGAGCTGAGGGACAGCGGTCTGCCAACCTGACGATGGTGGCGTCGTACCGCTATCGCTCCCAACGTACTCCACCGTAGTGGATGCCACCTTTACGCTCGTACCATTCACTCCGTCATTCGGGGTGTAGCTCGTGCTTACGGTGTTCGTTGATGTGCCGTCTGTATACAGGACGATGGTCATCACATAGCAATACTTTCCCTTCTCCGGCTTCTGTGTCGGATAGGTCGTCTGCGACTGCGCGCCGTCCCAGTTGAGAGACGCGTTCGCCGCCACGTTGTTGATGACCTTGTACGACACGGCCTTCACCCCGACGCTCGATCCGTTCCTGATGACAGGCATACCCTTGCCGCACAACTTCTTGTCTCCGGCATATATGTCGCACGTAATGGTCTTGCAGTCCTTGCTCAGATATAGACTGCCACCGTCAGCGACAGCGGACGATGCATCGTGTACCTCAATGGGACTGCCCAGCAAGGAGCCTTCACCGTCATAGCAGCAAAGGACGGCCTTGTCCACGACGCACGGCTCGCCGCCGTTGAAAAAGTCAGCCTCAAGGACAGCATTCTCTGCCGCCCTCACACTGTCAAAGTTCAATACATCGCAGCGAATACCGTTGAGAACAAAAACAATGTCATAGTCCTCTACAGCCGTAAAAGTCGCCCGTCCTGTTGCCTCAATCGCCATACCTGTTAATGATTAATAGTCAATAAAACCTTGGAACGTCGTCTGAACCGCGTTCGTAATCAGATGCGAGTATTTGATAACGACCGTCCTGTTTGCATCCGTGCCATTCGCGGACGACGTGTAGGTGCGCCTCACCTCGTTGTTGGCCACCGTCCATCCGGGGAAGTCGCCCGTGTCGCCCGTGGCAGGGCTGAAGCCGCTGTCCTTGGCACCTGCGGCCGTCAGGCGGTAGAAGCCGAGCGTCTTGCCCACGTAGTCGTTGGCTGTCCACTCATACGTCCCCTGCATGATGTCAAGGCGCATCGGGTTGCCGCCGCCTGCCACGACATTGGGACCCTTTGGCTGCGACATCTCAAGGTCTATCGGGTCGGTGTCGTCAATAAGTCCTTTCACTGCCACTGCCGTCTTGCCGCTTGTCGAGCTCGAGCTGTCGGTGTCCTTCACCGTCAGCCTGAGGCTGCCAACGTTGATTACGGCCGTGCTGTACAGCGTTATCGTCTTGTTGCCGGTGCCGAACGTGGCGAGGGTCTTGCCCGTCGGCAGAGCGGCCGTCTTGCCGCTGGGGACGACAATCTGGCCCTGTGCGTTGAAGCCAACGAAGTCGCCCACGCCGGGGTCAAACACCTCCCACGTGTAGGTCACGTCCGTCGTGTCCTCTGCGCCGCCGCGTATCATCGCCCCCTCAAATGTGAGGGCCTGCGCATTGCCCGCCAAGGTCTGAAAGCGGTCTGTAGTCTTTGGCGTGATGAGCGCGAGAATGGTCGTGCCTGCGTTCTCGGTGACGGGGATGGGGAGCGTGGCCATGCAATCCATGGGCTGCCCGGTAGCAGGATGCTTCCAGGTATAGCGGCAGGTCACGAGCGCCGACGACGGCAGGTTCTGCTTAATGATAAGGCGGTAGCTGCCGCTCGTCTCCACCGTATAGTTCGACGACGGCCATTCCTTCCCGCCGACGCTGACGCTCCATGAGCAGGTACCCTTTATCTGGTTGCTCGTGTCGCCGATGCCGAGTACCTTGAGCGTCGGGGTGATGATGTTGTTGCTTGACGCGAAATTTGGCGTCCAGCTTGTCGGGTCCTTGCTCTTCACCTGGTCGCCGTAGGTAGGCACGAGCGTGAAAGTGGTACTCACGCCGTCAATCGTCTTGTTGAAGGTTGCCCTTCCTGATGCTTGTAATGACATAGTAATGTATTTTTATAGTTTGAAATCCAGTTTCTCCACCGTGTACACCTCGCCTGTAGCCTTGTGGAGTGTACAGACGAAGCTCGTAATATTGCCGCACATGTCGCCCTCGCTGACCTCCAGCGTCTTCGAGCCGAGCGTGTGCTGCGAGTTCCAGTCCTTGTCCCCCTGCGCGCTCTCGCTCTCACGGGTCCAAATGAACTGGCTCGCGTCCTGTGCGTCCGTGATGTCGTAGTTGCCCTTGGTCACCGCCGCCGCTATGGTGGCTATCTTCCCCTGACCCTCGCGCCACGTATACGCACCGCTTGACAGGTAGAGTAGCAGAGACACCGGCTCCGTGCCGTCCGTTCCGTTACGCACTATGCCGAGGCTCTTGCTTACTAACAGCCTCCCGTCCTTATCCTTTGCAACGACGGTAATATACTTACAATCCTTGCTCAGATAGAGACTTCCGCCGTCAACAATGATATTGTCAGCATTGGCCGACGTTATCGGCGAGCCGAGGACATTCCCGTCCTGGTCATAGCATGTAATGGAGGCATCCGCAACGTTGGCCGCGACTCCGTTATTGTAGAAGTCAGCCTCTAATACAGAACCCTCGCTTGCCCTCACGTCGTCGAAGTTCAGACTGTCAACGGGGACATTGTTAAGCAGGAACACCACGGCATATCCGTTGCCTTGCGCGCCGGTATCTCCCTTGGCCGCAGCAAGACTCCAGTAAGGTGACGTGGCAGACGGCCTCTCGCCCTTGATGGTTTTACCGATGGCCACCCCCGACGCTATCCAAGTCTGGCCGTCTAAGGTCGTAAGGTCGTTATGACCGTACCACGCATCGTCATCGTATGGGCCACGTACCACTGCCACCGTCTGTGTCTCCTTGGGAGCAGCATAAGGACGGAGAATGAGATGGTCGGTTGTAATAATCGCCTCGTCGATAGCGAGCTTCCCAACGATATTGTCATGTGGAAGGTCGTAGTGGTTGATGCCCTTGTAGATGACCCAACCGCCTTGAACCACTGAGATGATAGCTACACCCTGTCGAGTCTCATCCCAACAATGGCCCATGCCGATGATATTATCACCCGCAAAGGGCAGGGAGTTCAGCGTATCGGAGACACCGCCAAGATCCACGAGCCGTTTAGTGCCTTCCGTGTCCGTCAGGTAAATATTGTCACTCGTAGAGTTGCTCAGGTCGATATAGTGGTAATCCTTACCCTCTTTGGTCACGGGAGCAGAAGATACACCAACAACAAGCCGCCAATAGTCACGATTTTGATAGTCAGTGTAATTGCCGGGTGCAGCGATGTTATTTGTCTTGGCACGTGCCAACTGACCAACCGTCCACTCGTTCTTAATCTGTCTATCATCGTCCGAAGCGAGGAAATAGCAGCGGAATTTCTCTGCCGTCTTGCCGTCGGGTATCGTCAGCGTCGGCTTCGTTCCGTCTGCGGTTGCTATTCGGCTACCCGCTGCGTCGAGTGCCTCCACCCTGTCCACGCGGTTGCCACAGCTGCTCATCACCACCGTACCGCCAATGAAGCTCATGGTGTGCACTTCGAGATGCGACACTATCATCTTCATTCTTGCTATGAGATTGTCTACTTCAAGCGTGTATTTTCCGTCCGTGCCCTTCGTTACGCCGAAGCCTTGTCCGTCAAAGCCCATAGCCGTGCCCGCCGTGAAGTTGCCACTCTTGAAGTATTCTGCCACCGCACAGGCAAGTGTGGCGATACCCTCCTTGCTGATGGAGTAGCTGCCGTCAGCGCCGAGCTTCAAATTGCCCTTCACCTCCGCCTCGCCCATGGTGAGTTTGTGGTCGGTGGCGTCATCCTGGTCCTTGCGCAGGAATACACTGTTCAGGCCGCTCAGCAGCGAGCGTATCTTGCCCCAGACTGAGCTCGTGCCGTCAAGTTCCTTGGCGCTCTGGGCATGCGCCGCCTCGTCAGCCGTGGAGGCGCGGTCGGCGCGGTCGGACAGCTTGGAGCGGCCGGCCTCGGACGCATAGTCCGCCACGCCGCCACCCACGCCGCCAGAGGCCTGGCCGCTACCGGCAGCCCCGGTGCCGCGCTTTCTTTTTATGATGTCAATATCTATCATCAGTCACAGTCCTTGTCACGTTCATATACGGCTTACAACACTACGCCGTTTCCGCCCCTCAGGCTTACCCCGCCGCGGAGGCAGGGTCACCGTTCCACCAGCTTCAGCTTGCAAGTCCCATCGGAGAGGCTCATCTTAGCCTCCTCTACGGTCATCGTGCTGTCGCCGACAACATGAGCGGTGAAGCCGCCCCATGGCGAAACAAGGGCAGGGCGGACGGTTTGCGTCAGCGTCACACGGGGCGAGCAGAGGCGCCGCCACATAGAGTCCACATACAGCATCTCGGGCTTGCCAATCTCACCGCTGTTGGCATCCTTGATGTTCAGCACCGCATTGCCGTCACCATCGCAGACCGTGCTGCGGAGCATCTTGTTGTTAAGATTGTACTGGCTCACCTCCCAGCTCGTGAAGCCACTGTGTATCATAGAGCCTGTCAGCTCCTTCCTGTTCACGTAGCCCGGCAGCGATCGGCTCACGTATACGATGTCGTCGTCATCGCCGCTGTTCTCGCCGTCTGAGTAGAACTTCACCGACAAATTCTGTATCACGACGCTGCGCACGTGGGCCATGAGCGGGATGACGTCGGTACTCCATTTGGAGTGACGGAACATCGTCTTGTGGCGAACCTTGTGATAATGCTCCCATGGACCCATGTCTATCCCAAGGATGTCCAGCTTCATGTCGCCGTGAAGTCCATCCTCGGCAGGCAGGGGGATGGCCATGCCCTCATCGGCGTCGATGTTCACCGTGTAGTCGAAATTCGTACCGATGCTGAAGCTCTGGCCCAACGCATAGTCGCCTACCTTAGGGTCAAAGCCGATGGTGAACGTCTGCGTCAGATACTCATCCACGTCATTGCCGCATTCCTCAAGCGTCCTGTACTTGACCCACGAGAAAGCGTCAAGCTCTCCAGACTTCGACTTGTCCTCAGTCAGCACCTTGTCGCCAATGCGCAGCATGCACCAAAGCACGTCAAACTTGTCCACATGGTCCTCGCCGTCGATCGTGTTGTAGCCATAGACTTTGAAGTCCTCGCCAGTGTCTGGGATCCAGCCATTGGCACGGCTGCCCTCTGCCCGGCCGTCCTTCCACCACTCATAGGCGAGATAGCGATCCTTGGAAAACAGCGCATTCCCTGAGTCAAGAAAAGCGTCCGCGCTCGTATAACGCCTCACGCCCTCCACCCTGAAGTTGGCGGGCATCAGGGGAAGCAGCTTTATCGTGCCGGAAAATACGAGGTAGTTCCTCACGCCGTCATCCGTCGGGGAATAGACGGCCGTCGCGTCGCCGCTGGTGTAGCTCGCTATGGGCATGCGCGACTGCACCTCGGCCTCCGTCGGAAGGGGATTGTCATCGCTCCCGTTGCCGTTCACGCTCACCACCAGCTGCGTCGTCATACCGACAGAAGCCTGCTTGCCAGTGTCGCCCGTGCCGGGCTTGTGGTCTATCGCACCCACATCCACCAAAAGCGCGCCAAGCTCGCCGCCAAGACGGTCAGCGAGGGTATATGGGCCAGAACCCTTGTCAGCCGCCTGAAGCCCCCAGTCCGTGGCAGTGCTGCCCGGGCCACTGCCGTTGCCAATCGACCAATACACATTCCGCATCGGGCGGACGACGAAGTCCTTCCATATCTTCTCGCCGTCGTAGTTGTTGATGTCCTCGTGCCTCGCAATAAGCGACCAGAATGCGCGACCGGCACGCTTACCCTCGCCCTGGGCGGAATACTCCGTCATATAAATCACACGGCCGCCGGTGGCCGGAACAGTGCCAGAGCTGTCCAGGGGACTCCTCACGACGCTCTCGCGAGTCTTGGGGCTTATTGTCAGCTGCACCTGGTTGAACACCTCGCCAACGTCAACGCTGCCGTCCGCGCCACCGAGATGCTCGCTGCTCAGCTCACCGCCGCTCCATTCCCACACGCCGCCGCCCGAGGCATCGCCTTGCGGCCCGGAGATGAGCTCCCACGACATTTCCTTGCCAAGGCTCTCATCGCTGAAGACATAAACGCCGCCGCAGGTCATCAGCGCACGGAGGCCAAGGTACTTCAGCAAGTCCTCAGCCACCTGGTAGCAAGTCTTCACGCTCTGATAGTCGTCGCCCAAATACAGGCTGTCGTTCACCATCAGGTCATCAAGAAGAAGGCCAGAGCCGTCAGCCCTCACCTTGCTGCCGTCATACCACACGGAGACGGGGCCGCAGCCGCTCTCGATACACTCTATCAGAAGCGACTTCAGACTCACCATCCGCGAGCTGTTCATGGCCAAGAGATAGTCGCCCCTCGACTGCACGTCACGGTAACGCCGGTACTGCATGGCCGTAAGGCCGTCAATGCAGTTAAGCGTCAGCCCGTTCACCTCATTGTCAAACGCCTGAGTATAGGCGCGGGGCTCCACATAGCCGCGGAACAGGGGATGGCCGTCACACGACACCTCGACCGTCGTGTCCGTCGCCCTGCTTGAGTACAGGCCCGTCAGCACAGCGTCGGTCACTATGTTTACCGTGGCGCGGGTCTCAATGATGGGAGATGCCACATCGCCGCGCTTCATCTCTATCACGACCGGGCTGGAGTCCCACCACACATGCCCGGAGGCATCATCCTCCGAGTCTCCGCCCACCTCATAGCACTCCGTGCCATGGGCGTCGCTGTTGGCAATGGCGACATCATACAAATGGCGGTCGTCAACATCATTAAAGCTGCCAGATATCTTCATAATATCAACAATATTAAACTCATTTCCATATATTTCTCAGGCACCACGCTCATCGGGTCCCTCCGGCCTCATGCTCCTTGCCCATGAAACGATCAAAGCCTGCAAGGGCCTCCAAAAGGCAAATCCAGTTGTCAATCTTGTTCTCCCGGCTCCCGCTGCCCTTGCCGCCACGCTTCACGGGCTTGTGGTTCTCCATGCCGTCCGTACTCGTGTCAAGCACCATGTTCCCTGCCTGCCAAGGCCACATCGGGTTCATGGAGAAGCTAATCATGGGAGGCTCGCTCTTCACCATGAAGTCAAGCTCGTTCACCAATGGGTTAAACGTCGCATAGTTCTGGCGGCAGGGAAGCACATACTGGGCGGGGTCCATGCGCCGCCCGCGGCTGGCCGCGTCGTTGTAGAAATACTCGCACAGCGCGTTGATGGGCTGCTTACTCTTGAAAGGGTCATAATGAAACGTGATGAAGTCATACAGCCCCGTGCCGTTCAGCTCCGCAATGCGGCCCACAGGCAACAGGGGGTCAAGCGTTTCGCCGGGAGAGACGTGAAGCCACCCACTGGCAACCCACGAGCGGAACACGTCACGAAGTGGAGATTTCTCAAGAGCCTTCTCGCTTATCCAGCTGTCAAGGTCGGCGAAGAACTCCCGCCTGCGGGTATTGTAGCACAGATAGCTCATTGCATGGAGGTCATCACCAAGCGAGAAGTCCATACCAGTGAAGATAATCCACCCCTCCGACCGGCTGCAGTCCTCAATACGGCGCTCCATCTGAAGACGGCGCACACGCTCGGCACCAATCCACTCACGGACGCTCTCCGAGCGATAGACGTTCATGTATTTCGGCACATACTCCGTAATAAAAGACGGCTCGCGGCGCACCTTCGCCGCTCCCTCCTCATAGAAGCTCTCCTGCACAATACGACCAAGCATCGGGTTCACCTTGCGCCTCACGTCGCGGTCGTCAAGCAGGGTCTCCTCATCCCGCTCCCAGGCGTCAGGCTCAAGCAGCAGGCCCATCGTCCTGTCCTCAGGAGTGAGAAGCGGCCGCGCCGACCCCGCCGGGCGCTCCTCCCAACGGCCATAGCCCGGGAGGGACTCGCAACGGGCAGCCTCTCCATCCAGCAGACGGTGGAGGCCGCCAAGCACCTGCACGAATGGGCCGTCGGTAACGTTCCCCGCAGTCGTCGTAATGAACGTCAGAGGCTCACGGCGGGGACCCATCGACGACTCAATCACGTCCACGAGGCTCTTCATATCAGAGTGGTCCTTCACCCACGCAGCGCTGCCGTACTCATCAGCGCAGCACAATTGAGCCTGAAGGCCATCCTTGGTTTTGCCGCCCGCCGTCAGGGGAACAATCACGGAGCTGCGGACACCACTCAGCTCCGGCTCCCAGCCAATGCCCGTAGCCGTCACGTGGAAGCGATGGGGGTGGTTCAGATACTCCACCATGCCACGGGTGCGTTTGAACAGAGTCTTGCTCTGGTCGGCACTGTTGGCGCAGCAGTAAATCTCGGAGTTATAGTCCTCCATCAGGAAAAACACCAATTGAATATAGGCGCTCATGCCAGTCTTGTCAACCTTGCGAGGCGCATACATCGTGAAGCTTGTCACCAGACGCCTGCGGTCGTATATGCGGGAGCCCAAGGCCGTCTCCGTACCGCTCAGCTCACGGTCGCCAACCTTCGAGCCAGTGTCGACAAGGCAGTAGAACCCAAACGCCGAGGCAAGGACAAACACCTGGAACGGCTCCCAGCGGAAAAAGGCACGGCCATGGGACGACGGCTGCGCGATACCGCCACGCAAATGACGCCAGATGCCATCATCGTCCTTGCGCCACTCGCCCTCACGAAGGCGTATCACCTTGCGCACCTTGTCAGCGTCCAGCTCATAGCGGCGAAGAAAGCGAAGAAAGCGCAAGCCGCAGCATATCTCGTAATAGTTGTGACGGCGGTTGCAGTCCATGCCGTCATCCCAGACATCCGTGGCTAAATCCAAGAAATACATCTCCAGCCGCTCATCAACCTCACGAAGAAATGGCAGCGTAAAGCCATTGGTGCGGGCTGTCAGCAGGGAGGCGGCACTATCGCCACAACAATCCAGAAGCCGCCGGAGAACTCTCCATGCCCTGCGCTTGTCAACATATTTGTCAGTTATCTTGTCCTGCTCCATAATAACCGCGCAAAAACCTCAAAAAGGCTTACCATGGCTAACACCGCCACCGCCCCAAACTTTTCGTCAAAATCCCAAACTTTTCACCAAAATTCCAAACTTTTCGACAAAAACCTAAACTTTTCGACAAAATCCCAGACTTTCAGCCAAAGTCCCAGGCTTTCAGCCAAAATCCCAGGCTTTCAGCCCAAAAGAAACAGCGCCGCGCCTTGATAAAAAGGCACGGCGCATACAGGGCATGCAGCCTCCGCGACATTCAGCGGCAACTACATCGCAGCGTCATCCGAGTGGGAGGAAACCCAGTCCCTCCTCAGGTCCATAATGAACAAATCCACCTGACCAATGGCGATAGTACGCGCATTGACATCACTGTCATTCGTCACACGGAACGTGGGGACGCCGTCAAGCGTCACCCAGATGCCGCCGTTCACGTATGTTACATTCACGGCGCGCTCGGCTCTACCGTAAAGAAACGAGAACCTCCTCTGGTCACGGATGGCAGCCCGACGCTCCCTCGCAGCCTGCGAGAAAAAATCAAAAAATTTCATCTTCATCATTTTTTTAAGTTTATAAGTATAACAATATCAAATAAGCAACAAAAGCCGAAAGGCCTATCAACAGCAGCCGCAACAAGGCCTCCAGCATGGCATCCCAGTCAAGCCTCAGGACAAGCCTCAAGAGCTCGGCGGAATGCCTCTTCACCGCAAGGGCGGCTATAACAGCCAGCCAAAGGCATATCCACACAAGCAAAGACAATCTGTACCACATAGCATCACACCTCCTTAAAGACCGTCACATCATCAGACCTCTCAGCTGCAGCCACGCCACGCCTCTCACCTGCTGCCACGCCCGGCCTCTCACCTGCTGCCACGCCCGGCCTATCACCCGCTGCCACTTCTGGTTTCTCTGCCGCTGCCACAACCGGCCTCGGGATGCGGCCGTCCCCGCCGCTCATCAGGCCCATGCCAGCGGAGCCATCATCACCCAGGTCAGGCCCAGGGGCGCGGCGGGGCTTCTTAGGCCGGCCCCTCTTATGAAACCGTATCGCAGGCTGCATCTGCATCTCAAACGGCATCCTAAACGTGTTGTAAACGTCCATGGCAATAGGGAACTCGCGGCCTCTCAGCTGCTGCCATGCCTCCCACCGCGTGTCACAGTAGCGGTGCAGCGGATGCTTCGAGTCCCGCTTGCTCGCCCTAATGTTAGACTGGCGCTGAGTCATCGCGTCCATCGTGCCAAGGCATATCAAAGTTTCATAGCTACCGTATTCCCGAAGCTCCTGAGGTATCTTCCCTATCAGGGGACACTCAGCACAGCAGTCAGGCTTGACAAACGGAAGCTTCGTCATCACAAAATTATTCTTTGGCATATCTTTTCTTTTTAAGTAAAACTTCAGTTATCTCCCCACCATTCCCCCACCATCTCCCCATCATCTCCCCACCGTCTCCATCATCTCCCCACCGTCTCCATCATCACCCCATCATCTCCCCACCGTCTCCACCGTCCATCAGGCACCCTCAAGTCCTTCCCGGATTTATTTTCCTCCAAGTGGGGCAGCCTCCACCCATGGCGCAACCGCGCTCCCATCCGTGACGCTGCTCCTTGGACGGCACCCGCCGTGCCGTTCAAAAACCACTTTTCCAAAATTCTCCTTTTCATCTCCGATAAGGGTTGAGAGATTTGGAGGCATTAAGGCATTGAACATAAAATACGCCCCCCCCTATATCATTTCATGGAGGTTTCACATCATTGCATCCGGCCAGTCTGGCTTTCCACTGGTTTAACCTATCCTGCTCGCGTCTCAGATGGTTGTCCTTGCTCCAAGTTTTGCGGTCCTTGTGTATCTCCCGATGGCACTGAGGACATACGCTCTCTAAGTTGTTCATGTCGAAGGCCAGCCTCTTGCAGTCGGCCGGTGTCAGTCCGCTCTCCACCTCTATGCGATGATGCACCACGGAGGCGAACCTGTGCACGCCGCGCTTCAGGCATTCTTCACAGTATGGGTCTTTCGACAGCTTGGCAGCGCGCAACTGTCTCCACTCTTTCGAGTTCATCAGTCTTATGTATTCCTTTCCGTGCATGGTCAATATCCTATTGGGTCATTGTATGGGTCGAAGTTTATCTTCGGCATGGTCTCAGTATCGTAATGCTTCACGCGCTTGGTCCTTTCTCCATAGGCCAAAGGCTTGTTGTTGTCTGCCCTGTTACAGTCTTCAAACTGCTTACGCACTTCCTCATGGTTAAGGTCAATGACGCTTTCAGCGTCCACCATCGTCTGCAATAGTTCCAGCACTGAGTGGCAGTCTTTCTCCACACACAGCATCCTCAGCCGACGGTAAAGATTAGGCACAAGCAGTTCCAGTGTGCGGTCGAATATCTGAGGCACATTGCAAGTCTGCTTGAAGTTGCCAAAGAACGGGCGTTCTACATGTACCGCCCTGGTGCCTTTCTTGCCGTTGCTACTGAGGTAATAAGTTGACTCGGCAATCTGAGGCTTGGTATATGGGTCGGCCAAGTTGAATGCCTGCCTCCACCCCGTCATATCCTCGAACACCGCCATGAGTTTTTCCATCTCTGGGGTAAGGTTGTAACGGTCGTCCATGTATCGTATAAGTGTATCGACACACATCTGGAGCATTTCGTAAGGCTTCATCTTCAGCTTGTCTGCCAGTCTGTAGAATTTGTCAAAGGCTTCTGGCGACAGCTTGGTATTAATCACTTTGAATTTTTCTGTCTGTTGCATTATTCTATTGATACAGGTTCCAAGTTAAATTTTCTCTTCAACACTTCCACCCATGGATTGCGTCTGCATAAATCCTCAAGGGCTTCGGCAGCCAATTCTTTCTTGTTCTTAAAAGCCGGTGTTGGCATGGAAGAAGGCTGTGACCCGTTCGTCCGTGGCTCACTGAGACTGCTCACGATGATGTCTCCGATGTCTGCCTTTTGTCCGTCCTTGTCACGCCAGTAACCATCCAGATACCGCGTGTCAACATGCAGCCCCTTGTAGCCAATCACCATCGCCTGCTGTTTCCATGCCGTGACCCCATCCTTGTCAGGATAGATGTATATCTGGCGCCCCTGGTCAATGACAGGCTTGAGCTTCGAGGCATTGAGCATCGACAGTCCGCCGCTCGCCATCCATATCCACTTCTCAGGGTGTCCCCACATGATACTTGCCAGCAGGGCGGTCTTCTCGCTCTCAACGATGTTCACGGCAGCAGTGGGATGGAAGTTCAGGAGGTGCATGCCAAACAGCGTCGTATGCATGTCTGCCTTGCTAAGGTCTATCTTCCCGGCCTTTTCCAACACACTGTGCGCCCACGTGAAGTTATAGGGAGTATCTTTGTCCCGATGGCCGTCCGGCCTGTACAGCATGAACTTCCCCGTCCTTACGTTGCCCATATCGTCAATCTGCCAAAAGATGGTATATCCACGTCCCTTCCTGGCATGCCCTACACCATAAGACCTCAGCACCCTCTCAATCCTTGCCCGCTGCTCATCGTTCCATGGCAAAGACCTTATCCAGTCACACAGCCGGTCCCCGCTTGTGTCAAGCCTCGCCTTCACCATATTCAGGTCAAGCGTCAGCATAGGGAGCTGCACGGCAGGTTTCCGGGGGAGCGACGGCTTAGGCTGAAACCGCTCACCGCCCTCCACTTCTATGCCATACTTCTTGCCGAGCCATGCCACAGCCTCGAAGAACGTCAGGCGCTCATGTCTCATCAGAAACTCAATGGCATCGCCATGGGCTCCGCAGGCAAAGCACGTGTAACTGTTGCGCCTGGGGCTGACAACAAAGCTGCCCAAGTGATGGTCGTTGTGAAACGGGCAAAGGCACTGGTACGTCGTGCCCTTCTTCTTCAGGTCGTAGAAGTCGCCTATCACGTCCACGATACTTGCGGCCTCCTTGATCCTCTGCAATGTCAGGTTGTTTATCATCATCGTTTCGTCTCCTTCTTTATGCGGCGTCAGCCCCATCAGGGCCAATCGACCGTAAATGTCAGTCTGTAATAGACAGATAATGCGCGCGCGAGGGGCGGCGGACAGCCGCCCGGCAGCTGCGGGCATGTCTGCCCCCGCGCCTTCCCCTCAGCGCGGGGCAATACACGCAGTGCCTATGCGAAGATTTTTGACAAATCAGTGTTCCCCGCTGGGGTGTTCCCGTAGGGGATATAGGGGTAGAGCTGGGGAACACTAACCTCCAAAAGAAAATATTTTTACACTTCGTCATTATACGGGTTTAGTTTCGGGTTCAGTTTCCAAGGCTTATGTCCGCCCACGCTCTTGCCGTTCTTATCTTCCATCAGAATATGCCCCTCAATGGCCTGTTCAACATACCGCAATTGTTCTGCATGCCTACTACTTGTGAATAACTGCATAATATTCCTCTTGCTGTTTGGCCACTCAAACTTTCCTATCGAGGCATACAGCACATTGGCAATGTCGTCGATGGTCAGCTCTCCGCTGTTCTTTGGAGCCGGTGGTGTCGGAGCGTCGCCCGTCAGCGGATCGTCGTCGATGATCCGGGGTACGGCTATCTCAAGTTCGCCGTCCATCTCCGTCGTCACCTCGTAGGGAATGTCCGGCACGTCTTTGCTTCGTGCGTCGGTCTGCTTGGCCTTGAACGTCACCACCCCGGTGCCGGCATCCTTGCTCTTCGAGCTCACAAACGTGTCCGTCACCTTGTTGCCGAGCTCAGTGCCCAAGTGTCCGCGCATCTTGCTCATGTCGTCGGCGCCCGGACGTGGGTTGTAGTGCAGCGCGTTCCAGATACACACGTTCCGCTCCTCAGCCAGGCCCATCAGGCGGTTGATGATGGCGGTGCTCTCGGCGTTGTCGTTGAAGTCGTGCACCACGTCGCGCAGACCGTCCAGGACAATCACGTCCGGGTTCCAGCGCGCCACCCAGTAGTCTATCACGTTGATGCGCTCCGTAGGCACGTCGCACCCCCTCGGCATGTTGCGCAGACGAAGCACGTGCAGCCGTGGATGGTTGCTCAGCGCCGGGTACCCCGTCAGCCAGTTCACGCCCTTGGTCAGCCTCGACGTGTTGATAGGCTCCTGCTCCGTGTCCACATACATCACCGTCAGCGGATGGCCTTTCGCCCTCACGGCGTCGGGGTTCAGCTCCAGACCCCGCAGCCGCGACCTCACGTTCTCGGCGTCAGGCTCCAAGGCGGCCGCCACAAGCATCTCCAGAAAGAATGTCTTGCCGTTCTTCTTCTGCCCCGTGATGGCCTGAATGCCGCCCAGAGGGGAGAACTTCACGCCCTTGAACATGAAGAGGAACATCGAGTCGGGATAGTCCACGCTGGCATCGAAGACGAAGCTCTCATAATAGCGCGCGTCCCGCTCCGTCCTCACAGCGTCAGGGTCAGGAAGCTGCGCGCCCGCCGGTTGTCTTGTCCTGTCTTCCACGATGCGCCTCCTTACCCGTTGGTAACCTTCCTTACGTCCTTCACCATCACCTGGTTGTACCAGCGGCCGTTATACTCATGCGCCCGCACGTCAAACCATACCGTATAGTCGCCGCCCTTGCGGATGTCGTAGCGGGCAAGCTTGCCCTCCTTGCCGTCGAACACCTCGAAGTAGAAATACTGCGGATTCGTACCCGTAGTCTGGAGCACGAAGCCCTGCTTTTTCCACTCACCGTTCTGTCCGTTGCCCGTGACCACGGGCAGCGCGTCAAAAATTCGTCCTGTTATTTCCATGTTTGTCGTCTTATAAGTTTTGTTTGGTTTATGTTTTCTTGTCCCCCAGTTCCGGCTCCGTCCCGTAGGACGCCGCCGCTGTGCGGCTCTACAAGCCCCCTGCCAGCACCATCACCGCCGTCATCACCACCGAGCCTGCCAGCCCCCATATCCATTCCTCCTTTGTGAAGCCCTCATTGCGGTAGTCGTCCACAAACATCTTAATCAGTCCTTTCATAGTCTTCAGTATTAAAAATCCAATGTTTTTGCCAGCATGTCCTCCTCCTCGCCGCCGGGCTTGGCGCTCTCGCTCACCTTGCTCGGAGTGGTGTTGTAGTTCAGCCCAAGGGCCTCAAACTGCATCATCAGCGTCCTGTTCAGACGGTCGAAGTAGGGGATCAGCGGGTTCACCTCGGTTTTCATCTGGCGCTGGCTCCCCGTGACGACGGAGATAAGCGACCGCTCCTCCATCAGCTCCTCGGAGATCTTGTCCAGCAGCACCTCGTTCTTTGCCGTGCTCCTGATCTGAGGCAGCAGCCACGGCTCCGAGTCCTTGCCCGTGCGCGCCTTGATAAGGCGTCTGAGCTCCAGCTCATAGCCGTGCATCGATTGTTTCCTTGCCATAGCCCTTAACCCTTAATCTGCTCCTCACGTCCCGTGTCCTCTAAGTAGCGCAGCTCATGGTTCATCACCAGCCGCAGGATCTTGTGCAGCGGATAGCCCCAGCGCGTCGCTTTCACGCTCCCGTCCTTCTCCGTCACCTCGATGCGCTCCCGCGGCACCAGATAGCCCCACTGCTTCAGCCAGCTCTTCGTAATCATCGAGCACCGCCTGCACAGCTCGTCACCCGTCACCCATTCCTCACGCGTCGTCTCCAGCGTCTCCGTCATAGCCTCACGCACGGTGCGCACAAGGGCGGCACGCGTGGCAGCGTCCATCTTGATCATAATCTTCTCCATCATAGCGCGCCTCCTTTCAGTCTTTCTTGCTCTCCTGCAGCAGCACCTTGGCCAACGCCTTGTGCACACCCACACGCGTAGTGAGGTCATACCCCCTCTTCGCCATCTCACGGGCCACGGTACGCTCCACGGCCGAGCGGCTTGCATCAGGGTTCTCACGTCTCAGCTCCTCATACAGTCTCATCAGAACGCCGTCACGTTCCTTCTTGCGCTTCTGCGCCAATGTCAAAATCTCCATGTCTTAATCCTTTCGTTTATTTGTTGTTATTTCTTCCATTCCTGTCCGTCTCCGTTACTTCCGGTTCCCGTTACGTTCCGTGCGGTGCCCTTCAGGGCGCCGTCTCCGTCCCCTCCGTCCGTTCCGTCCCCTCCGTCCGTTCCGTTCACCTCCCCGGATGGCAGTAAATCACCGGATCCACCTCGTGTTCCACAATCAGCCAGTTGAACGCCTTGTTCTCGTTGCCCACGTATTCCGTTCCTTTATAGAGGTAGGCCGTCTCGTCATACGTGGTGTTTGGCAGGCTCACCTCCATCCAAAGGTCATCATCCGCTTTTCTCACCCTTGTTCCCGGCATTGGCATGGCGAGGTCAACGTCAATCGCCTTCATGGCGTTCTTCTTCGAAGAGTAGAACCCCATGCAGTAGCAGATGCTCCCGTCACAGCAATTTTGAATCACCACCTGATAAATTTTCTTCCTGCTCAAATTCATTTTTCCTCGTTTTTAATTTGTTTCTTACTCTTTTTTCTTATATTTGCAACGTATTCCGTTAGCCGTTGTACGTCCACGGGTGCAAAGATAAATAGAAATATTGTAAATTACAATAGTTCAATTGTTATTTACCATTTATTAACAATAAAAGTATTGTCTATGAACGGAGAACAACTAAAGAAAAAGATTGCAGGTGCCGGTTATAGTGGCTCCGCAGTCGCTAAGCTTATAGGCATGAGCCAGCAAGGGTTTAGTCAAGCATTAAACTCTCAAGATATAAAGTCAGGCCTAATCGAAAAAGTGGCAGCAGCTCTCAATATGCCAGTCTCATACTTCATAGAGTCAGTGCCAAATAATTCCGATGACACCACCAACGGCTCCCACAGCAGCCAGGCAGTAGGCGACGGAGCCACGGCCACCAACAGCGAGGGAGTGAAGGAATGCCTCGAAATAATCAGGAAGCAGCAGGAGAGCATCGACAAGCTCGTGGATGCCATTGCAGCCCTCAGCCACTCCGGCCCACGCACTTAGTGCAATATTTGCACACACCGCCAAATATCACTATATTTGCTAATGAATATATGGTCACGCAGAAAGAACAGAAAGAGATACTTAAGACAAGAAGAG
>CABVDL010000003.1 GCA_902497035.1 uncultured Prevotella sp. | reverse complement strand
CATCTCCTTTGCTTCCTCCACATACACCCATGTGTGGTGCTTCATTGTGGATTTGACCGGGAAACTGAAGCAGTTCGCCCCTAAGTTTATTATCGGTGGTGATATCTTAAAAAGGAATCCATGGTGCTTTGACCTAAAGACCTGCCAACTTCAACCTTTAAACGAATTACCCACCAACGTTGCGACATCCTTAGCTTGGAAGCGTCATGCTGACGACGGGCTGAACATGATTATCTTTAAAGGCAAGATTGCGGGCAAGAAGACACGTATCTTATTTGACACCGGTTCCCGATCCAATGAACTGCTCCGCACATCCGAACTTACACCGACATCTTATGTAGAGCTTCCCTGCGCCGACATAGCAAATGGGCTAACGTACAAGAAGGCTGCACAATGCAAGAATATTCCCGTAGAGATTGCTGACTATCATTTCAAGGTTGACTTCACCAAAGAGACAAAAGACGGCTCAGACTATCCCCGCCTTAACGCGAGCTTTCTCATGGGGAAAAGATGGGTACTTGATTACACGCACAAGCAACTGCTTGTCTTGTCGGAATGACTCTGACCGACAGCGGTAGACTTAGCGATTCGTCATGCTCATCTTCAGCAATTTGGCTTTGATGCTGGCACTTATTTGAAGACGGTCGCATACGCATTCAGCTCCGTGTAGATATTAAGTACAAACTGCCTTGCCGTCTTAATCCACTTTGCGTGCACAGTGATGAACTTGAATGTGAAGTCTTTCAGTCTGCTCGTGGGTTTAGACCAAATAACTTAAAGTCCTTTGCCTGCACAATTTCCTCACTCCAGATGAAGTAGTTTACAAAAAGACTTCGTGAATTTGCACTTGCTAATTGGCTCCGCCGTCCTCCGATGATAGAGCTGGTGTAAAGCTAGGACTTTTCTCACAACCATGCAACAATTACGCGTTATTATTGCTTTTTTGGCCTATTATAAGATTACGGACCCGTCTTTGCTAATCGAAGACGGGTCCGTAACCCAAGAATACTAATGTGATGCTTCACCTTTATATATAGAAATACGCGCCAAAGACTCAAGCGCTGCGCCCTGAGTAAGGAGACTGTAATAGCGCTTAGGACTGCTACCTGTCCAGTCTTCATAAAAGAATCCGTCGCGGGTGCGGGCTGAAGTTATTGCATTATCCATAAAATGAATATAAGTATCTACATATTTGGCTGCTGTTGAATGATATGGTATGAGCTCAATATAAGCATCGAACAGCTTTGTGTTAAACCAAGGATCACTATCAGGATAGGCCAAAGCCATATTACCACGTGGCCTGACAAAATAGTTGTAAGCTCCTTCCGCCGTTTTAATAGCCTGTGATAAATAGTTTTGGTCGCCGGTAATCCTGTATAGTTGAATACCATTGGAAATCATCACACCAGAATTGTAAGTCCATTTTGTTTTATTAATCGTCTTATCAACCTGCATGTCATTCCAATAAGTATTGTCTTCAGGATCTCTGAGATTATAATATAACCAAGTATATAGCCGCTTCGCAAAGTCCAACACATTTTTCTTTTCATCTGACGGGCAAACCTGATAATATTTCAGGAGGAAATTACAAGCAAAACCATTTGCACACGCAGGCTTGTTGGAATCGGTATTGCCAGCCATGTTCTTCTGTGCTTCGTTCCACCAAAGTGCATCGCCATTAATATCATCTTCACCACTTTCAAGGAATGCTACAATCTGTCGACAATGGTCAAGGAACTTACTATCGTTCAACTGATCGTAAGCCCGCAACATCTCAAGGCCAACAATTGAGTTGTCATCATAGAAGCGGGTTCCTGTTCCACTTGTTCCATTGGTTGAAGAGGAGTAACCGCCTACATTTTGGACGCCACTAACACTGTAATAACGTTCAAATCCATTCATTTTGTCGGCATAGTTTACATTATATCCCAACTGGTTTAACAACGACACACCCGACATGAGACTAACATAATTCCAAAGATATGAATGTTCTGGATCACCACTTTGAATTGGATAATTCTCAAGGTAGAGTCCCTTGTATGTACCTGATTTTATGAGATACCTTTCAGAAATGAGGTCATACAGATGCTTCGCCTGATCCTTATACACAATTTTCTCGGTGGAAATTGTATCTTGCTTCATTGTAGGGGGAATATATTTCTCCACTTCAATGCCTCCACATGAGAAGAATGTCATCGCAAACGTCGCGAATAATATAGCTTTTTTATCCATAATTGTCTAATGTCATTTAATTGATGTTATGTTTGTAAAGGTGTGAATCATGAGATTGTTATGATTGGTCTCAATCGTGATTGTGGCGTGGCTCATATCAAGACTACCTTTCATTTTCCACAAGTGATCCCATTGTGACCATCCGAACTCATGAAGCGCATAGAACGAATCTGGCTCACCGCCAACAGGTCTCTCGGCACTTACATCGTCAGCACGGCCCCAACAGGTATCGGCACCATTAACTTTTGCTATGAAATAATAACGCTCCTCGACCCAGGAAAGCCAACTTGGCGGATTCGTTTCCGGACGCGACTGCTGAATAAATCTGATATCTCCGTCTCCACTAAAATTACCATTACCCTTATATTGCAGCACAGCTATGTTATCAAATGTAGCGCCCCAAATACACCGCACACTGCTGCCAATGTTGTCAATATTCATTGACATCGTGTTAAAGTCTACAGTAATTCTACTTATATCATTCTTACCGTCAACTGTCGTTGTACCCGGGCCTTCCTTTAACTTGTCATTATTTTGATGGTCAATATAGTAGGTAAAAGCATCTGATGACGTTGAAGACCTAAATTCAATATTGCCAGCCGTAAGTTTAGTATATATCCTATACACGCCATCGCTCACTTTGCGAAATTGCTGGCCTCCTTGCCCTCCATTCTCCGTAGCTGAGCCATACAGGAATAACGCTGAGGGCAGATTATCAATACCTTCGCCCCTTGTTACTTCGATAGATGAGGTTGAAGCACAACGTTGCACATCTCCGCCTCTGGAAGCTACTACCGTCCAAATGAGTGTACCCGTTTGTTCTGGCTTAATACCTGCATTACGTGCTATTATGTTGATTTGGCTCTGAGTTATGGTCAATTGCGGCTCTGCACCAAGATCACTTGGCAACGTAGCTGTAGGATTACTGAAATCGCCTCCTTGCTTATCAAACAAAACGGAATACTGTACAATACCGCCATCCGATGCTTTGCCTCCTGACCATGAAAGAACAACTGGAACTGTTGACGTAACATCAAGAGTTACACTTTTTGGCCCTGACAATTCAGTCGGGACGGTAAAACCTGGGTTAAAGTCATAGTCGTCCTTGCAGGATGTCAAGGTCAATACAACCACACCTATAAATAATAATATTTTTTTCATAGCTCCTTATTTTAATACTGCAATGATTACTTTACCAGTTTGGATTTTGGTCTAGATTTTTATTGAGATCTCGGTCATACTGAGGGATTGGCCACAGATAATGCTTATTGGCATCAAATTGACGCTGCTCAACCCTGACATAGCCATTGTCTGTCCCAACGGTCTCACCGGTCTTAAAGCCATGAGCCCACCCATTCAGTACTTTGTCTGCTATTTTCCATCTGATGATATCCTCACGGCGCAAGCCTTCCATTGCAAGTTCACAACGGCGCTCGTTACGAATGACCTCTCTGAGTTCATCCTTGGTCATGGAGGAGGGAAAGTCAAGAGCTCCATTTTCAGTAAATCCAGCGCGAACTCGGATTGGCCTGATGGTATTATTCCATACCGTTGCATCAAAGGTTCCTAATTCCATATTTGCCTCTGCATTCATCAGCAGTATGTCTGCATAGCGCACTAAGATTGGATTTAGACCACTCTGCAGTGTCGCACGATAGGTCTTATCCCACCATTTCTTTAAATAATATCCAGTTGCAGTACAGTCAGAAGAAACATTGTATCCATCCTGACCCTCACCTTTTTGGCAATTTATAACTTTTTTCGTGCCATCAGATAAGGTGTAATAATTGCCGGTATACATTATTGTAGCAGCCAAACGAGGATCACGATTTACATAAGGATTATTCTCATCGTAACCTGAGGCCGGGTCTTGAATCGACTTTCCATTGAGCATGATATAACTGTCAACGAGCGACTGCAATGGTGATAGCTGGCTATAGCCACCCATTGATGGTGGCAAGAATGAATACATTATATTTGACTCTCTGCTCACGGAACGATACTGAGCGTCAAGAATTACCTCGCAATTTCCTTCATTAGCTACTTCAAAAAGTCCCGAATAGCTTGGGAAAAGTTTGAAGCCTCCTTGTTTTATGATGGTGTCGGTAATTTCCTTTACTCTCTGCCAATTACTATCAAAAAGATATACCTTGGCCTTTAGTGACATTGCCGCCCACTTAGTAATTCTTCCCTTATCATCCGAACCATAGGATGAAGGCAGGTCGTCATCATTAATAATCTCATTCAGTTCAGCAAGGACATGATTTACGACCTGCTCCTTTGGCGTACGACTAATCTGTTGACTTTCTTTTACCGACAACACATTGGTAAAGTAGGGGACGGCTCCGAATTTGGTATAGAGCTGGTAGTAATGATAAGCCCTTATAAACTTTGCCTCACCAATATAACGTTTCCTCAAATCGGGATTAAGATGTTGCAACTTGCCAATATTATTCAGCACTTCGTTACACGCGCGGATACCTGCATATTTAGTATCCCAGACAGACTTAACATAATTGTCGGCAGTAGAATAAGAACCGTTGCCAATACTCTGGGTATATGCCGACGGCTGCTTTGTATAGGCATTGTCTGTCATACAATCACTCCAAAGCTGCTCATCCATTGTTGCCAGATTGATATAGCAAGTATTAAGAGCCTTAAGAGCCGAAAGAGAATCTTTAGACCAGAAAGTCAAATCTGTTTCTCTATCATATGGTGCTGTATCAAGACCTATACAGGAAGATATTAGCGATACAAAGACCGCTGTCATTAATATTTTTATATACTTTTTCATAATTTGTCGGTTTAGAATTTAACATTAAGACCAAATGAATAAACCTTAGCTACCGGATAAGCACGTCCGCTGCCGTCTGCGTTGTATTCCGGATCCCATCCGCCTTTCATCTTGTCAAATGTCAAAAGATTTTGACCACTTAAATAGACTCTAAGTCCGCGGATGCCAATCTTGCCTATCAGCGTCTTAGGAAAATCATATCCAAATTGTATATTCTTAAGCCTTAAGTATTTTGCATCCATAATCCAGAAATCAGATTTAGCCGCGTTATTTGCCGATTCTGATCCCATCGTCAAACGTGGATATGTAGCATCTGGATTGGTTGGTGTCCAACGGTCAATATGGAAGTCAAGCACGGGACCCTCATTATTATTATGGAATGCTTCGACTGACTCACCACGCATCCATCGGCTTCTCTTGCCTACTCCTTGCCACATCATACTCATAAAGAAGCCTTTTACTTCTACAGAATAATTGAAGCCAAAAGTGTATCTCGGAAAATCATTGCCAACGACAAAACGGTCGTCATCAGCCTTAATCACGCCATCTCCATTTTTATCCAGATACCGTATATCCCCAGGTTTAGGAGTAATACCATCAAGATGAGGTCCTGCTTTGCACTCAGCCTCATTCTGGAAGAACCCATTAGAACGGTAAGCATAATAAGAATTTAAAGGGTAACCCTCCTTTATTATTTTATTCACATCACCTCCACTGATGATTTCCGCCCCATTCACATCGGTCACTTTGTTGTATGAGTCGGAAACATTTCCAGCAAAGTGATGCTGAACAATTCCAGTCTTCAAGTCATAGTTGACCTGAAATTCCCATCCTCTTGTCTGTACCTTACCAGCATTCTGAATAGGAGCTCCATTACCAAACAGCCCTGGTACCGGAAGGTTAACCAGTATGTTCTTGGTATGATTGCTGAAAGCATCAAATGTCACGCGCAAATTATTGTCGAGCAAACCCAAATCCAAGCCTATATCGGCCATGCTTGTGCTTTCCCACTTAATGTCAGGATTGGCTGATGAGAAAGATGCCGTAGGAACGAGCTTGTCACCAAAACTTATTCCCTGTGTTGTCTGCACAGTTTGCATATACTGATATGTACCTATACGGTTATTACCTACAGTTCCGTAAGATCCCCTAACTTTCATGAATGGAACCCATTTTTTTAATGGCTTCCAGAATTTCTCTTCAGAAATACGCCAACCTGCAGACACGGAGGGGAATATACCTGAACGATTGCCTTTGGCAAAATAGGAAGACACATCATCCCTTATATTGAATTCCAACATATAGCGTTCATCGTAATTATACGTAAGTCTTGCGAACCCGGAATACATAGACCATGAATTTTTGTATCCGCTATTAGTGACATCATCACCGGAAAGACGACCCACAAAGACATCATATTTACTGTCATCGGTCAGACGAGCTGTTTGGAACTCTTTCTCCTTAAAGCCCTCATATGAATAGCCAAGCAGAACACCCAATGTGTGTTTGCCAAACTTTTTATCATATGTTGCAAGCAGATTGGTCGTAAGATACCTCGACTGATAGTTCTCATCAGTTAAGCTGTTCTCAGAGTCGCCCGTTCCTTCAAAAGCATTTCGCTTCTGGTGCATATTGTTGTTCCACATACGTATGCCGACACTACCAGTAAGCTTCAAGCCGTCAATTATCTTATATTCTCCTTTAATTGTGCCAAGCAATTCATCATTTTGATTCTTGCGATACCCACCCTGTTCAAGGCGTTGCAGTGAGTTAGAATTGCTTCCGCTTGGATAGGTGTAACTTCCATCCTCATTCTTTATGTTATATATTGGAGGCATTCGATTAGCCTGCTCAATAATCCATTCAGTCCAATAAGCATGTTCTTTGATATTATTTCGTGCAAATTGGGTCGTAATATTCACCTTAAAACGGTTTGATACCTGATGGCTGACATTCAAGCGCGCATTATACCGCTGGTAACCGTAATCAGGTCCCTTGAACATACTATTTTGATCCTCATAGCCAAAGGATGCAAGATAGGTTAGCGACTTACTGCCTCCTGTCACGGACAGATTATGGCTGCTCATAGGACTATAATCATGGTACAGTTCTTTGATCCACTTCACATTTGGTCCTACTTCTCTAAAGCTTCTTATTTGTTCAGGGGTAAACTTAACAGACCGGCCAGAATTGACTGCTGCCTCATTATAAAGTTCTGCATATACCCAGGAATCAACTACTTTTGGAAGGGAGGTCGGTGCCTGAACGCCATAGTTAAAGTCATAATTCACTTCGGTGCGTCCATCTTTTCCAAATTTTGTAGTGACAAGAATAACACCATTGGAAGCCCGGGAACCATAAATGGCAGTTGAAGAAGCATCCTTTAAAATAGATATCTGATCGATATCAGATGGATTCAAATTAGCCAACGAGCCTTCTATGCCATCAATAATAACCAGTGGATTATTATCATTCATAGTGTTAAGTCCACGGACGTTGAGCGATGGCACGCTACCTGGCGTAGAACTGCCTTCCTGGATAATAAGTCCAGGGCTGGTTCCCTGCAGTCCCTCTATGGCATTGGCGATAGGACGCCCATCAAGTTCTTTTGAAGAGACTGAAGCCACAGCACCCGTCAAATTCACTTTCTTCTGACTGCCATAACCTACAACCACCACATCATTAAGCAGAACGTTTTCTGTCTGCATAGTCACATCAATCTGTTTCCGGCCATTAACATTAACCGTCTGCTTCTTATAGCCAAGATACGAGAATGTCAGTTGGCCGTCACTTGGTACACTTATCCTGTATTGCCCATTAAGGTCAGTAACAACACCTGTTTGATTGCTCCCTTGTACTGTAACACCAATAAGCGGTTCGCCTCCATCATAGACGGTGCCACTTACCGTTACTTGTTTAGGCTGTTGAGCATAAGACAAGTTAATAAAAGGATACAGACAACATAGAATAACCAGTGTCAATAATCGGTTCCATGCTCTCTTTATATCATGATAAAGTGAGCCAGTACCCTCCGTTTGATTAAATTTTAAATCCATAATAAAAAATTGGTTTCTAGTTTTGTAATTGATTCTAATATTGGTCAGTTCCTCACCTTACTTTACCCTGACCGACTTGAAGCTTGCATGACAAACATTTTTCATTCCTTTACCGCAAAAGCACAGAAGACGAGATAGCAGACGCAGAGCAGCGTGACAAGGATGCCGCCGGCTATGCCGACCTCATCCATGGCGAAGCCCATGAAGGGTGTCACCAGGCCTCCGCCCGCAATGGCTGTTATCATCAAGCCAGACATGCGGTTGGCATCATCGGGCCTATACCTCAGCGCTATCGAATAGATGATGGAGAACACCGAAGAGGCGAAGAAGCCGACACACCCGATGCAGACGAGGCTGACAACCGGATGCACGAAGAACAGCAGCACAAGAAGCGACAGCAGGCAAGCCACTATATTATATCTGAAATAGCGGCGCTCACTGATATACGACAACAGCAGCACTCCCACGAACGCGCCAATGGTTCGGCACAGGAAATAGACCTGTGGCGCCCACTTGGCCTGGACCTCTGCCCAGCCGAAGCGCTGCACCATCAGCTTTGAGCTGATATAATTGGTCGACACATCAACGCCTACGATGAAGAATATGCCAAAGAAGAGCAACAGCACCTTGGAGTCCCTGAGCAGGCCGAAAGTGTCGGCCATGCTGATGCCTTCCTCCGCGTTTCTTGTACCGGCTATGGGCGTGACGCCTATCCACAAGGCCGAGACAATGGTGACCAGACCCATGAGGGGAAAGCAATAGTACCAGTGGGCCTCACCGAACATGCCTATGGACATCAGTATGAACTCCGGCCCCAACAGGGAGGACAGAGCCTTGATTACCTGTCCGGCGGTAAGGGCTGACGTGACATAGCGGCCGTTGACGACATCTGTCAGCAGCGGGTTGAGCGACACCTGTAGTATGGCGTTGCCTATGCCGAGCATCACGAAAGCCGCCACGCAGGTCAGACTGGTGTAGTCCACCAGTGGCAGCAGCATGCCGAGGACGGTGACGGCCATGCTGATTAGCACCGTCCGCTTGCGCCCCCACCTGTTCATCAGATTGCCGATGGGGATGCCAAGGAACAGAAACCACACAAAGACCATGGAGGGTATGAAGCCGGTCATGGTCGACGACCAGTCAAAGGTGCGCTGCACATAGTCTGACGCAATGCCGACAATGTCGCAGAAGCCCATGATGAAGAACCCCGACAGGACGGGCAATACTTTTAGAATATGCTTTGACTTCATCTTCTGCCTGTTATTTGGTTAACGTTTCATTCGGCACTGACGAGGCGTCAATCACGAGATGCCCTCCCCCGCACACGCTCTTGAACGGCAGGCGGAGACCCTGCATGGGCTTGCCGCCAAGCTCCACGCTGCTCACATAGATGTCATCGTACGACTGTCTCCGCGTCTCTATGACAAACGCTTTGCCCTTGCAGTAGTTGCCGTTCAGTCTGATGGTCACCTTGTCAAACAGCGGCACGCCGACGCTGAATGCCGGATCAGGCCCGGTCAGTCCCTTGACGTCGAACAGACCAAGAGCCGACATCACATACCATGCGCCCAACTGTCCCTGGTCCTCATCCTGGCCATAGCCATAGCCGTGTACCTCTTCCGTGCCATAGAACTCATTCAGGATGGCATGCACCCATTTCTGCGACAGCCATGGCTTGCCGGAGAAGTTAAAGAGCCATGAGATATGAAGATTGGGCTGGTTGCCATGATTATAGAGCGCATGCAGGCCTGCAAAGGCATCAACGGTGGTACCGCCGCCAAACACAGCCTTCTCGGAGACGATGAATATGCTGTCCAAGCGGGTGTTGAACTCGTCCTGTCCCATCTTCCTCACCAATTGCTCGATGTGGTGGGGCACATAGAAAGTATATTGCACGGCATTGCCCTCCTGGAAGCCCTTCCACGGAGCGAGCGGGTCGAAGTCACTTATGAAATGTCCCTGCGTGTCCTTGGGGCGGATGAGCTTGACGGTCGGGTCGTAGAGATATTCCCAGCCATGTGAGAGCTTCTCCAATCGTTTGTAATCGGATTTCCGGCCAAGCGACTTGGCAAACTGAGCCACGGCATAACTGCTGAAGCTGTACTCCAAAGTGTGCGAGGCTGCGAAGCCGGAGCCCTCGTCAGAAGTGTTCATGGCGAATTTTTTCTCGTAAGGACAATATCCGCGGGTTACAAACTGGCGTACATCCATTTTTCCCGCACCCTCTTTACGGTCTTTCCATTCCACCTCGTTTTTCAGAGCCGCCTCAAAAGCAAGATTAGCATCGAAGTCACGTATGCCACAGTTATAGGCTGAGGCGATGGCCAGTCCGGTAAAATTAGTTCCAACTCCGGACACATAGCGGCTACAGGCTATGCCGTCTCCCAGCCATCCGGCATCCTTGTAGACCAGCAGCTGGCTTTTCACCCAGTCACTGTAATATTCGGGATAGGCCAGCGCCCACAACTGGGTAAGGTTCCAAAAACCGCCCCAAATTGCATCGGTGTTGTAGTGGTGGAATAGCGGCTTACCGTCGTCTCCGCAAGGTATCTGCCCCACTGTGCCGTCATTCTTTGGATAGGCTCCACATACATCACTGGCCAGTCCGCGTCCAAGCAGGGCATGGTACAGTCCCGTATAGAATTTCACCTTGTCCTCATATTTTCCACCCTCAACAGCAATACGGCCGAGATAGTCGTCCCAGACGGCCTCTGCCTGCCTCCTCGCGTCATCAAAAGAGATGCCGTCGGCCTCGGCAAGCAAATTCTCCCGGGCATGTTCAATGGAGGTGTAAGACAAGCCTACCTTTATTTCTACAGGCTCTCCCTCGGCGGTGGAGAATGTCATATAAGCGCCACAGCCTTTCCCCGAGGCTGACTCGACGCCATCACTTATCTTCCCTGAAAGGAAAGTTCCTATCGACGTGGGCCTCTTGCTGACTTTGGCATAAAAATACATCTTTACATCAGCCCCTTTCTGATAGATGTTCACATAGACGGGCAACGTGGTGACATAGCCTTCCACCGTACCGTCTTTGGAACATTTTACAAAGGCATCTTTCACTTCCCCACTCTCACCCTGCTTGTGGCCGATGTCGAAGATGACGTGAGCCTGTTCCGATTTGGGGAAAGTGTAACGGTGGAAGGCCACATGCTTCGTGGATGTCAGTTCACACTTCACGCCATAGTCCTTCAGCATCACCGAATAGTAACCGGGACGCGCAGTCTCGTCGCGCTTGTCAAAACGCGAGCGGTAGCCTCCGTCGGGATTGTCCAGTTCCCCGGGCGTGGTCTGCAGCCGGCCGACGGTGGGCGCGAGCACCACGCCCCCAATCTGAAACTCATGGAAGTTGGCAAAGCCCTCTATGGACCGATGACGACAGTCGTAGCCCACCGCCTCCCAGCCGCTTGGGTTGCCGAGGTGACCGTCGGTGGACGGAGCTGGCTTGGCCATGCCAAACGGGACTGCCGCAGGCGTGTAGAAGAACCACCTGCAATGAGCCGTTCCGATATTGGGATTTACATAATCCGAGAGGCGCGTCGTCTGGGCCTTGACTCCCACAGGACACATCGCCAGCATTGTGACAAATACTAACAATAGACTTCCCACTCCATTTGCATATTTTGCACCCTTTGTCATACGCTTGCTTTTTTCAACGTTCATTTTCATTGTCCGATCCCCCAGTTATAGTTTGGCTTATCACTCATTTCCAAGTCAAGGCTACCGCCCTTGAGCAATTCCGCGGCAGGGAAACTGAATGTATTGAGTTCCTGTCCGTTGAGCGTAGCCCGCTGTACATACTTGTTTTTTCTTGACGCATTGTGTGCGATAATGGTGAACTTTTCGCCGCGTCCATATCTTCCACCCAAGTCTATCTCCACTTTCTCAAACAGTGGGCTGGCTATCTCATAGATAGGCTCCGTCCGGCAGCCGCCGTCGGTCTGGAACAGGCCTAAGGCCGCCATGACAAACCACGCGCTCATCTGCCCCTGGTCCTCATCACCAAGATACGCGTTGGCAGTTCCGCACCCGTAGTAACGGTCTATGATAGATCTTGACCATTTTTGCGTGAGCCACGGTTTCCCTGCCCAGTTGAACAGGAAGGCAAAGTGCATAGACTGCTGGTTACCCTGCACCACGGGATAGTCCCAATACTGGTCGTTGGGCGCATTGTACCGCCATGGCTCACTGGCCGTAAAGCCCCATTCCAGTCTGTCTGTAAAGTTCTTGCGGCCTATCATCGAGATGAGTGCCGGCACATCCTGCGGCACGAAATAGGTCAACTGCCAAGCATTTCCCTCCACGTACTGCGAGTTGGCACCCGAATGGAACGGGTCAAAGTCTTTCACAAACCGGCCTAATGTATCTTTCATTTGGCAGTAACCGCTCTCAGGATTGATGGCATTCCGCCACCAGTACCCCCTGTTGTTAAAAGTGCTGTAGTCCGTATATCTGCCCAGTGCCTTGGCCATTTGCCCCACGGTCCAGTCGTCAAAGGAATATTCCATTGTATTGGAAAAACGGCCTTTCTCAAAGGGTACATAGTGATACTTCAGATAAGGCATGAGGTCTCGGTTTCCCGCAAAACCGCCTGCCACGTGCGCGGCTGCAGTGGTCTGCATCTTTTTGATGGCCTCAAACATTTTCTGGGGGTCGTAGTCCCTTATGCCCATCTGCCATGCCGAGACCATGAGCGGGATCTCATGCTCGGCCACCATGACGGGAATATACTCCATGCCCGCAGGTCCCTTGGCCAGCCAGCCATTGGTATCGTACATGGCGAGCTGCGAGTGTACCCAGCGCGATGACCATTCTGGCGTTACGAGGTTCCAGAACTGGTTAAGGTTCCAGAACGTGTTCCAAAAGGCATCACAGCCAAGGGCCATGTGGTCAGGATTGGTGAAGCGTCCCACCCTCTCGTCAGGTGTCATCCATTCTCCGTTCACGTCACTCCAACGGTTACGGCAGAGCGCACGGTACATATTGGTGTAGAAACGCACTTTCTCCATCCTGTCGTTGGTTGTAATCTTCACGCGGTCAAAGATGTTATTCCACACCGCCTTCTGATGCTGCACCACTGCGTCAAAGTTCCAGCCAAAGGGGTCTGTAATCTCTTTCTTGAGATTTTCGGCCGCATTGGCAATGCTCACCAACGATATGCCCGTCCTCACCTGGACTACAGGGTGAGCCTTGGTGTCGAACTCCACATACATTCCGGCATCCTTGAGATTACCGCCTTGCAAGGTGCCGCCCTCAAAGCGGCTGTCGTTCTTCCAGCCACCCACTTTCTTTATAGGAGCGTCGAACTCCATCACAAAATTAACGGTGTATTCCTGGTCCGCATCATTGCTCCACACTGTGGGGCGCGGTGAAAGTTGGTGACAGCGACCCTCTATGCGGTTTCCGCCCACTTTGTCCACCTTCACGTCCACTATCTTGTAGTCGTATTCTGCCTGTATGTGCAGGTCAATCATCAAGCGTCCGTCCTTGTCCTGAGGAAACTTGAACTTCATAAAGCTTGCACGCTCGGTGGCTGTCACAGCAGCGTCTATCTGCGTGTCGGTGAGAAATACGCGATAATAGCCCAGCGGTGCCTGCTCCGAGGACTTGTCTATCCGCGAGCGGTAGCCCTCGTCGGGTCTAAACTGGTCTCCTACCTTTGTAAACAACTTGCCATTGGTGGGCATGACACCAAGCCCGCCCATAGTCCACTCGTGTATGTGGCTGAAGCAGCCCAATGTCTCGAATGTCGGCTGATAGCCTGCCTGCCACCCCATGTTCTGGTTGTCAGGACTAAGCTTCACCATACTAAAAGGCATCCACGGACCCGGTGCTATCATCCAGCGTGAGTGTGCCGTACCGATGCTGGTATCCACATAGTCAGCCAATGAGGCTGTCCTCTGCGGTGTACGCTCCACCACGCCTTTCTGGACGACCCTGCCGGAGGCAAGCACCACATAACGGCTCCTCGTGCGCCTGGACACAGCGGACATAGGCGCCTCAAACACGTAGCGCGCCGAATCTACAGCTGCACAAAAAATTTGCCTACCGTCGAGCAGTACCGTAAGGAGCGGATTCCCAGCAAGATGCTCCACATCGACGAGCAACGGCTGTACGCTATTACCATTCGAGGAAATCTCATACCCTGCGGCCTTTACGCCTCTCACATAGACTTCCCCGTCGGGAGCGCCCAGCACTAATCCCTCAGACCCAGAAAAAGCCACACGGTCAAAACAAATCCAGCCGCCCTCCAGAACCGAGATGGTCACCGTATTGCCATTGGTATTCAGCTCTCTGACATCAATGGGCACTTCCAAAGTCTGCCCTTGCGCTTTTGAAAGGTCACCGGAAAGGGCCTTTGCCCATTTTCCTCTGATACTGAATTTACGCGCATGGCCGTTGACCGTAACCTTCACCACCGAGCCCTTGGGATCTGAATCCACAAGGTCCAGCAGTAAGGCATAGGTTCCTTTTCCCGGCTTTTTCTTAACCGTGAAGAGTATGTTGTCCTCATGGGTACGCCATCCGGAGGTACCCCACGTTCCTCCCCACGTGTCATTGGGACCTGGAAGAACGTAAGCAAAATCACGTTTGGCCACCGACTTTCCTATGAGGTAATAGCGGTCCTCATAGCCAAAGTCGTTCGCCAGAAACCGCTTATAGCCAGATGGACCCAAGGCCAGGTCTGAGCTGGAATTATCCTTGCTTCCTATAGACCAATATTCCTTGGCGAGACCTGGTGAGGCATACATGCCAGGTATAAGCAGTGAAAGAATTATTTTATTTATACAGGACAGCATCTTCATTCATTTTGTTAACAGCGAAGTAATAGGCGCCAAGGTTAACAGCCTTGCTTGCCCCAAGCCGTGAGATGGCTACGCCGGTTTTCTTTTCCTTGTGGTAGCAGACCCGGCGGTCCGAGAACGGCACTTGCACCTGCCCGTCGTCATCAGCAAAAAAGCGATTGCGTTCAGCCTCATCCTCAAGGTTGTATACTTTTTGCTGCAGGCATGGGAACGACCGGCCTGAAAAAGTACCAAGCGTTCGGTTCAGTTCCTGCACCAATGCCTGAAGAAAATACTTATGCGCGCCAGCCAGTCCGCCTCCTATAACAATCAGTCCGTCAACAATGTCCAATGCGCCGGCAATGGCAGCGCCAGCCGTGCGTCCGAGTTCCTCGAAACTGTCCATGGCTGCCTTTCGATTGCCCGGCCTTGCGCCCTCGGCTATGTCGAAGATGTCTTTCGGAGTAAGCAGCCGCGCATCTTCGCCGGAGCATTCCTCATATACTCTCTTTACGGCACGTATGCTCACGCCCTCTTCGGCTATCATATCATTGTATTTGACATTGCGCGTCAGCCACACGTCGCCGCCACAGCCATTGTCGCCAATCAACAAACGGCCGTCCGACACAACGCCTGAGCCGAAGCCCGTTCCAAACGTCACACCTAAAAGGTTATGGTACTGCCGGCCGCTGCCCGAGGCCTCCAGCTCTGCATTCACATGGGGCAGCATGCCGCCCATGGCCTCACCGTAGGCAAACAAGTTGCCGTCGTTATTGATGAATACCGGCATGGAGAATTTGTCCTCCAAAAAAGGCCCAAGTGCAACGCCTCCGCGAAACGAGGGGAAGTTGGGCAAGTCTCCAATGACGCCATTAGCATAGTCGGCAGGGCCGGGGAAAGCAAAGCTGATGGCTACCGCAGGCACCGGCAACGACTTCCCCACTTGGGTAAAGCCCTCTATCAGGGAATTAAGGCACAGGCTCAGGTCGTCTGCATGTGCAGGCAATCTGACAGGAGTAACCAGTTCTTTTCCATCACAGAATGCGGAGAACACGAAGTTTGTTCCGCCGGCATCCAACGTCATTACTATTTTATTTTCTTTCATCTCTATAGGTTTTCATTTTCTCACATAAGCTTTTATCGTGCCGCACTGCTTTCCCTCTGACGCGCCATAGGGACGGATGGTGTACTCGCCCACGCAGGCCGGCACCACGAAAGTCTCCGCATAATGCACCACAAAAGGTTCAAAGGCGCCCGAGGGACTCTCCACGATGGCCTCGTCGCCCTCCACAAGGTTCAGCACGTTCACGCCGCCATCGGTGTGATGGGTGACGGGCGCAGTGAACCAGTGGCGGCGGGTCTCGATAAACTCATTGGGATGCAGCCCCGTGCGCTCCTCCGTCCATCCGTCGCCTTTTGCCACGGTCTCCACCTGATTGATGAGGTGGCGGCGCGCATAGTCCGTGTCGCGGCCGAAGTCGATGACCTGCCTTCCCCGCTCTATATTGATGGGGCGCGGCTTGCCGTCAAGCCCAAGACGCTGCCAGTCCCACAACTTGAAAGTAAAGATGTTGGGGGTGGAGCTGATTTCAAGCACCAGCGCGCCGGCGCCAGAGCAGTGTACCGTTCCGCCGGGTATGAGGAAATGGTCGTGCTTTTTCGCAGGCCAACGGTTCACATATTTCTCCGCGTCAAACACCGCGCCGCCATGCTGGGCCGCCCGCAGGTCGCTTATCATGGCCTTTGCGTCTATGCCCTGCCTCAGTCCGAGATAGACCGTGGCCCCCGGCTCCGCATCGAGCAGGTAGTAGCTTTCGTCCTGGGTGTAGTGTATGCCGAAGTTCTCATGCACGAACTCCGTCGTGGGATGGACCTGCAGGCTCAGGTTGCCTCCACCCACCGTGTCGAGGAAGTCAAACCTGATGGGGAAGCTTTTGCCGAACCGGCTCTCCACGGCCTCACCCAAGAGGTTGCGCGTCTCAAACATGACCAGGTCCTGGCAGGGCAGCTCAAAGCGGACACCCTCCACGTCGAAGTAGAGGCTGTTCTCCTCAGGTACGCAGTCAAAGCACCAGCCGAAGTTGACCACGCGCCGGTCGAGGTCACACACACGCTTCATCCACTGTCCTCCCCACGGTGCCGGGTCGAAGAAAGGAACCGGCCTGAAAGGCCTCCGCGCCGTCTGCCTGATGCCCGCCATGAACGTGTCGTGGCTGATCATCTTGGGCTGCCCCGCCACGTTGGTGTCTATCCAGTAGGCTATGCGCCCCGACCTGGCCAGACTAAGCTTGTGCCGGTCGCAGATGTTCCAGTCGTTGAAGAAACCGCGCTTGTACTGCAGCGAGGGTGCTTCCTCGTGATTGTCCACCCCAAGTCCTCTGACCTGATGGCGGCGGAAACGCTGCTGTATCTCCCATCGCGCCATATCGACATAGACCACCGGCACGTCGTCTGGCACGAGACTGGCCGCCCCGGTGCCTATTAATATAAGGTGTTCCTTTGGCAGGCTTGCTTTGAATGCGCTCACTTTGTCCTCGTCGAAATACTCCTCAAGGCGCACATTGGAGATGTAGCCGAAAAGCACGTCGTCGGTCATAAACCGGCGGGTCATCTCCAGCACCTCCGCCTCGTCTTTCATCAGGTCTCTGGTGAGGACGACCTTTCTGCCCACACGCCGGAAGGCCTGCACTATCTCCTCCTCTATGGTGCCGGTATACAAGTCCACGGCCCACACGCTGCTGCTGCCGAGGGCCTTGTCCAACTGGCCGAGAATGCTGTCCCATCCTTGCCAAATGTCTCCACTGACCTTAGTGGACGGATATTTGTCATAGTTTGGCTGTCTCATTGAATATCGTATAATTGTTCAAACATTAATTATATGTGCAAAGATAATAAGTCCGAATAAAACTCGCAAATAATTTTGGAGGTTTTTTCAGAAAATGTTATATTTGCAAGCAAATAAAGCGAAAAGTCATGGAATTAGACCACAAATCGGAGACTCCGCTGCACGTTCAGGCGGAAGAATTGCTGAGGCGGCTCATCAAGGAAGACCAGTACAAGAAGGGCAAGTTCCTGCCAAACGAGGTGGAGTTGTCTGAACAATTACACATTTCCCGCAACACTTTGCGCCAGGCCATCAACAAGCTGGTCTATGAGGGTCTGCTCATTCGCAAGCGCGGCGTGGGCACAAAGGTGGCCATGAAGGGCATCGTGGGCGGCGTGCAGGGCTGGCAGAGCTTCTCGCAGGAGATGAAACGGCTCGGCGTCGAGGTGCGCAACTATGAACTCCACATCAGCTTCCAAATCCCTCAGGATGAGGAAATTCGCAATTTCTTCCAGCTCCAGCCCGACGACAAGGCCACGCGCTGTATGGTTCTTGAGCGGCTGCGTGGCAACAAGGACTTTCCCTTCGTGTTCTTCGTGAGCTACTTCAATCCGTCCATACCACTGACCGGCGACGAGAACTACGCCACGCCGCTTTACGAGATTTTAGAGAAACAGTACCACGTGGTGGTGAAGGTGAGCAAGGAGTCGATAAGGGCACGCGCCGCAGGCTCATTCATTGCGGAAAAGCTCGACATCGACGAGCACGACCCCATACTCATCCGCGAGCGCTTTGTCTATGATGTCAACGAAATGCCCGTGGAGTACAATATTGGCTACTACCGCGCCGACAGCTTCACCTATACCATTGAGGCCACCCGTTGAGCCGTCCTTTCCTTGCGCAAACGTTGTGTTCCCTTGCCCGGGTCTCCGAAACGGCAATGGGCATTCTAATCATTTGTACCAACAAATCGTCTCTGCTTACATTTAACCATCATTCAAAAAGAACTGCTCGAGTACTTCACGTGAAGTACTCGAGTAATTTGACGTTGATTACTGCAGTACTTCACGTGAAGTACTCGAGTAATTTGACATTGATTACTGCAGTACTTCACATGAAGTACTCGAGTAATTCGGCCGTAGTACTGGTGCGGGATGGCTGAGACGGTTAGGCCCATAGCTCCATTGGGAGCGAAAAGAGGCACGCGCCGTCATCTATTTGCTGCGAACGCCGTTATTGTAATGACACTCTCAGCAATGTGGGTTTGGAATAATGCCCGGTCGTGGAGTACATCCCGCAGGCGAACTTTAGAGCTGGGGGAGGGAACTCACACCCTACAGCAGCGGACTGAGCAGGCGGATGAGGCTGGTCCACAGGCGGCTGAAGAATGGCTGGCGGCGGTGGGCATACACATCGGTGATAAGGTGGCCCAGCTGGTGGCGCTGAAAATCGCGGCAATCCTCAAAAAAGTGTAGGATTACCATCTTTCTATCCTCAGAAAAGTGTATCTTTGCATGCGGATATGACCAGAATACATCTCTAAGCATGACAGAACGTGAGCAGGTGTTGTTGCTAAAGACACAAGACGACGGGGGCGCCTTCAATGCTCTCTACAATCAGTGGAGTGGAAGACTATACAACTTTGTCATGAAGATTTCGGGCGGCGACAGTATGTTGGCTGAGGAAATCGTACAGGATGTATTTACCACCGTGTGGGAGAAGCGCGACACACTGGATGAGGCAAAGTCGTTTGGCAACTATGTATGTACCATTGCCAAGAGCCGGCTGCTCAACACCTATAAGCACCGCATGGTGGAAAGCCTTTACAGCCGGCTCGTCAGGGAGACCTCCAGCGAGGCCACCGACACGACACGCAACGAGATTGACACCGACTTCCTCAGTGAGTTCCTTTCCACAATTATCGATGAGCTGCCCGAGGCCCGCAGGCGCATCTTCAAGATGAGCCGTTACGATTGCCTCACCAACAAGGAAATAGCCTCCCGGCTTCATCTGTCAGAGAACACGGTGGAGAGCCAGATGGGAAAGGCACTGAAGTTCATTCGTGCCAAGGTCGAGAAATATTACCTGTTCATTGTCATCGCCGTCCTTTGCCAGATGGGGACAGGAAATTGAGACTTCAGAACTTTTGTTCTTGTATTCTTATCTTTTGCTTATTTTAAAGAACTTCCAGTGGCCGGAGGATCCTGCCTTTAATATCTTCCCCTCGTCTTTGTAACCCTGAGGTACGACTATTTCCCCCGTTGTACCCTTGGGTGCTTTCACGTACAGGGTCATACCTCCTTCAGTTACCTTGTATGATACCCGGATGTCGCCTTTCACCGTGGGGACCGTTGTTGAGGCCTTTGCAATGCCGCCCGGGCAGGGAGCCACGTGCCACCTGCCATAGCCGGGGTCAGCGGGCGTCACGCCACAGACTAGACCGGAGAGTATCATAATTCCTCCACCGCTCCACGCATGATTGCTTGAGCCAAGCTCCTCAACAGTCCAACCCTCGTAGAGCGTAGTGTGAATGGGGTCGTTTACCATCGTGGCATACCGTTCCCTCATGCGTTGCAGTCCCTCCACAGGATGTCCCATCTTGAAGAAAGCCTCGATGACATATTTCTCTATACACGGGCTTGCATGCCTGGTTGTTTTCAGTACCTGAAGTATAGCCGGGTATTTGTCACGGTCGGCGAGACCTGCCACGACAGCCATGGCCTGGACTCTGTCGTCGAAGCCTTCCTTAAAGTCGGGATGCCGGTATGCGGCACCTGTCCAGAATGTCCGGTTAAACGCCACCTTGAGCTGCTCCATGCGAAGCTTCAACATAGCGGCATCGTCCACATTCCCCAAGGCAAGCGCAGCGTTCCTTTGTCCTTTCAGTGCCAGATAGTACAAGGCATTGTACAGTGCCACCTTGTCAATGCAATTGCCCCAGTCGCCCCAGTACCAGCCGCCTTGCCGTGCCACCATCGTACCATCGGGTGCTTTCTGCCAGGTGTCAAGATAAGCCTGCACCTTTGGATAGGCCATGCGCAGCGTCTCCAGGTCGCCCGTATTCATATAGTAGTTCCAGAGACCGTAGTAGCCTACGGCACTGAGCATCTGCCCGGGCAGCTCGTTCTGCCAGTTGCCCGAGGGTATGGGAGCATAGAGGGTATGGTCTTTCCGTTGCCAGCCCATCAACTCATAAATTCCTTTCTTCATCAACAGGTGGCTGCTTGGCGACAGGGCATAGAACGACTGCGCGCCCTCATAGACCTCATCGCCCCACCATTGCGCCCTCTCACGGTCGGGACAGTCAAAATAGGTGTCGCGCATATTGACGTACAAGGTACGCCGGGCTTTCTTCCAAAGCGTGTTCCAATAGTTGTCATTGCACGAGAACCGGCCTGCAAAATCTGTGTCGTAGCCGGTCTCGCGATATTGAGCGCGGAGCATCCTTGCGCCTTTCGGGACAATATAGTAAACTGTGTTGCCGCTTATCCATCCCATGCTCTCATACTGTTGATTCCCCTTGCGAGTGACGTATTCACCCCTTACGCTGTACTCTCCGTTAATGATGTAGGTGTCAGTCAACATTTGTATAGTGTCTCCGCCTAACCTTGACTCCACCTCCATCCACGGCATGACCTGGGCATCGTAGGGTAGCTGGCAGACGAGGGTGTCATGGGTGTTTCCTCTGTGCAGTGTTGTCTTGACGTAGTTGTGCAGCCCGAAGTCTTTCCAAAGCGGAATCATCCGGTGGTGCAGTCTGTTCCACGGAGCAGCCCCCTCGGTTCCTTTGTCAATGGCGTTGTGCCATGCCGTTTGTTCGACGTTTTCCCATCCTATGATGTCGCGGCGAGCGTCAAATCCGATGTTCGATTCCGGCAGCCGCCAGTTTGCTTGAGGGGTAGATGTATTGTAGTGGGCTGGGTGCAGGCGTGCTTTCCATGTATTGTCGGTCACTATTTGCTCCCCGTTATCGGTTGAGCAGTCGATGAACAGGCCGGCTTGTCCGCTCATCTTATACGAGAACCCTTGCCTGCCATAATACCATACCAGGACAGAAAAGAGATTGCTTCCTTTGCTTAGATACGGTGCCAGGTCGACGTTGTCGTAATAAGTGTCGTCAGGATTGGGTCCTCGCTTGACACCCCCCTCCCTGACAACAAGCTTTCCGTTAATCCATAGCCAGTATTTGCTGTCGGCAGCAATGCGGGCAACGGCTTTCTTAGGTTCTGCTTTCAGCCTTTCCACTTTCTGCATACAGATCCATGTGTTGGTATCGTTCTTGCAGTCGGCGGAGGTAATCCACCGAGCCTGCTGCCCCGACACTTGGCGTGCCAGAAACAGCAGAAATATGATAATTGGGAGATGTTTAAGGATAAATGACCTTTTCATTGATTATTTTATAATCGCTAATCAGAGTACTGTAGGGCAGTTAACGACCGTCCTTTTCTTTATTGTGAATGATTTACTGCAAAGGATGTTTTCCACATTGTCGCCAATTTCCACATTATACTTGCCCTTGTCGGTTACCCAGCTATTGTCTTTCTCATCAAAACTCGCAAGCTCGGTTAATGGAATATTGAATGACAATTGCTGACTTTCTCCGGGTTGAAGGATGCGGGTCTTGGCAAAGTCTTTCAATTCACGCAATGGTTTCTCCAAATTGCTCTTCGGTGCACTGACGTATAGCTGGGCCACTTGCCTGCCTGCGACACTGCCCGTGTTCCTTACCATAACTGATGCCTCAATTCGGTCTTTCCTCAATTTTACTGTCGGATTATAGAAACTAAATGTAGTGTAGCTCAAGCCATAGCCAAAAGGCCACATCACCGGAACTTTCTTCGTATTGAAATAGCGGTAGCCTACCCAGATGCCTTCTTCATATTTAGTGTAACCAATAGTAGGAACATTGGCATCGAATGGCATGTCTTCATAATTCGACGGGAAATTCTTACTCGATGGAATATCTTCGTATGCTACGGCGAAGGTCATGGGCAGATGTCCTGACGGATTGGTTTTTCCCGTCAGAATATTTGCTATTGCCAATCCGCCCTCACCGCCAGGTGTCCACGGCAGGACAATGGCATCAGCCAGTTCTTGCCAGGATGCAACCTCCATTGGAGCCGTTATATTGAGCAATACTATCAGTTTCTTTCCCTGCTGGTGGAAAGCATCCGAGATATTCTTGAGAGAAGACCGCTCCACATCACTGAGCATCCAGTCGCCTTTCTCAACCTTACGGTCATAGCCCTCACCGGCGTTTCTCCTAATCGTCACAATTGCAACATCACTTTCTTTTGCCCGGCGCTCAGCATACGCCTTGCTGACAGGCACTTCTTCATTGGCATCAGTATACAGGGCGGTGAGCTCAGGATTAAGATGATAACCAGCACGTCTTAGGCCTTCAGCTATGTTGACCGTATGTCTGGTGAAAACAAAGCCGGAGCCTATGCCTCCTGCCAGATAGCCATTATAGGAGCCATGCCCAAAGAGAGCTACCTGTCGGCCTGAGGCCAAGGGCAACACGGAGCTGTTATTTTTAAGGAGTATAATTCCATCTTCCGCTCCCTCGCGTGAAACAATGGCATGGGCACCAACATCTGTATGTTCTTTCTTGGGACAGCCTCTGAATGTGGGAGTCTTGACAATATATTCCAACATGTGGCGAACTGCATTGTCAAGTGTCTGTATTTTGATCCGGCCGTCTTTCACAGCCTCCACAATTTGTGATACATGGTTTGTAAGTCCCGGCATCATAAGATTGTCGTCGGCATTGATATTGTTGACTACATTGCGTTCGTCATTAGTCCAGTCAGTCAGGGTCAGGCCTTTGTAGCCAATCTCGTCGCGCAACCAGCTGTGGAGCAATTCTGGCTTCGACTGCGTCCATGTGCCATTGAGCTTGTTGTAGGACGCCATCACTGTCCACGGCTTGGCATTCTTAAGTGTAAGCTCAAAACCTTTAAGATATATCTCACGGAGCGCACGCTGACCTATGACAGAATTGTTCAGTAGGCGCCACGTCTCCTGATTGTTGGCGACAAAATGCTTTACCGATGTGCCAACGCCTTTAGACTGGACTCCGAGTACCTCGGCTGTAGCCATCCCTGCCGTCAACACGGGATCCTCAGAAAAATACTCATAGTTGCGTCCGCAAAGCGGGTTCCGTTGGATGTTTATCGCAGGTGTCAGAATGACATCGCATCCCAAGTCCAGCGTTTCCTGCCCCATTGCCTCGCCAATGCGACGCGCATTTTCCTTGTTCCAAGACGATGCAATCAACGTCGCTACTGGAAAGGCCGTAGCATTGAAAACGCGTCTGCCACAGTCTTGGCGGTCTGGCCAGATGACTACACCAGCAGGCCCGTCAGTGAACTCCGTACCTGTTATGCCGAGACGGGGTATGGCTTTTGTCAGTCCTGCGGCTGCAAGAATGGTGTCGGAACGTGTCTCCGCAGGTTTTCCCTCTCTGACGACATACTTTCCGCCAACTACGAGTTCGGCTTTTTCCCGCAGGGTCATTGCCTTTATAATTTTATCGATGTTTTTGCAGCTCAATCTCAATGTCTGGGCTTGCATCATCATGGTAAAGGACAACAGAAAAAAAATAAGCAGAATGCCCTTATTCTTGTTCATAATACTCTTTTATTAAGTACATTATAGGCGGACAACTCTCATATAATCGATATTTGGGGCAAATCCCTCTGCCGATCCGAGCCTTACGGTGTTGGCTCCTGTCTTCAGGGTCACCTCAACCGAACATGTTGACCATTGTGCATTCCAGCTGCCGGTATTAAGGTTTTCAAAAGTTTTCTTTTTTCCCCCATTGACGCTTACCTCGAGGTCGCGGTCTTTCGCTGCGGCATAGGCGAAAGTCAGTTTGAATTTTCCGCCTTTCCTCACATATACGTCACGCCATTCCAAGTAGTTGCTTTCCTTGTCGCCTATATTCTCTACCATCACACCCCCACTGGCAGCCGTGGCCTCGGTAGGTGTTGCAGTCGGTTTGTTGAAAATGCGTTGGTAGTCATGCAACCATGCCTCTTCAGCCTGGTATAAAGTCTTGTCCTGGCGCTGCCCTGTAAAGAAATAGGCTTTCGTACCATGCGCTGGTACTGTGACGGTCATCGTTGGTGTGGTGACCTCTCCTTCCGCCTTTGTGAAACAGTCGTGGATGCTGACTTTCCCCTGGAAACCAAGTGCCTGCAGGCTGACCTCAACTGTCTGTTCCCGGTCGCTGAGGTTAATCACTGCCACGGCGCGTTTTTCACCATGCAGTTTTTCCATGTCCTTGGCAAGTACGTACACATCGCCCTCGCGTTGCACTACGGGGGCACCTAAGCCCAAAGCATCCTGGTTCATGGCAATGAGGTCGGTGTTTTTCAGTAGTGATAGTGTATTCTCTTTTATTGTCTGCATGTCACAGCCTATGAGTAGCGGCGACGAGCATATGCACCACACCGCAAAATGGGTTTGCTCTTCAGCAGGTGTCAGCTCATGTCCCACTTGCAGCATGTCCATGTCGTTGTAGTGTCCGTCACCTGTATATGCCTGTTCATACAGTGCCTGGCGGATGATAGATTTCACGCCACGACCCCAGTCAAGCTCAGGGACATCATTCCATGTGGCCAAAATGTCGTGCGTCGTACGCCACGAGTCGGCAACATTCTCTATCCAGGTGCCAGGGAAACGCCAGCGGCACACGTTGAACACTATCCGCCGCCCTGTCTCCCTTTCACATCGCTTGATGGCATTTCCAATCTTGGTGTATTGTTTGCGCTCGTTCAGCCCGAGATGGTTGCCGCCGCAGTAGTCCACCTTTATGAAGTCGTAGCCCCAATCATTGAAATATAGCTTGCAGTCTTGGTACTCATGGCCTGCCAACCCCACGCCAAGCCCCCACGATTGTGTGCCCTGTGAGGCACAGGTATTGTCGCCGGCATCAGAATAGATGCCGGCCTTGAGGCCTTTGGAGTGGATGTAGTCAGCGACATATTTCATACCGTGTGGGAACAGCTGTTTGTTCACTCTCACTATGCCGTCTTCTCCGCGTCCGTCCCAATAGCCGTCATCGATGTTTATGTATTGGAAGCCGATTTTGCTCAGGCCTTTTCGTACCATAGCGTCGGCTTGGGCGATAATTTTTTCTTCGTTGATGTTGCTGCCGTAAGTGTTCCACGTACTCCATCCCATCGTGGGCGGTAGGAAAAGCCGCTTCTGCGCGGAGGAGGAATAAGGCATGGCACATGATGCCACCATTATCGCTGACACAATAACTTGTTTGTAAAGTTGCATAAATAAAGAATTGACGTTGTTTTTCAAAAAGACCGCGCCCTGGAAAAGACTACTGGGGGCGCGGCCTGCCAAAATTTAACCTAAAACTATTCTGGCTGGACAGAATACATGTCACCGGCCGCCATGCTTAGCGTAAGACTGCCATTCACCACGTTGTAGGTCTGAGATTCTCCAAGTCCGTTCTCTGTGATGGGGCGCGTTGTCACCGTCTGCACTTTGCTCCAGTCGTCAGGTAGTTTCCATGTCTTGTTGGTATAACCGCCCTCTGAGTATGCGATGAGCTCTTTGTGGCCGGTAATCCATACGGCAGGGAGCAGAATGTCGCCATTTTGACGTAGCAGGTTGCCGTTTTGCTTCACGCTGCGGTCGTTCCAGCTCACCACCACGCCGTCGGAATAATATGCAATCTTGTTAGCCTTGTCATAGTTCACCAGCTCATGCTTGTTAAGGAAAAAGTAGTGCAAAGATTTCTCGCAGAACTGTTTCTTGAACTCCTTGAAGCTCATGCCGGGATGTACCAGTTCCTCGGCGTGCATGTTGTTTCCGAACAGAAAGCCAAGGTCTTGTGACGGTGGTAAGCCGACGAAGCCGCACTCTCCACCTGCAGACAGCTGTGGCCGCACCTTGACATGTTCATCCTCTGACAGGTTGTTCCACCACACGGCTGGGCGCAGCCCAAAGAAAGGATCAGTACGTGAATGGTCCCAGTTCCACAAATCTTCCGACGTTACATCCACGCCTTTGTCACGCCAATATCGCAGCACCTTTCGCAGTACGACGTTGACATCCTCCATAGTGACATTGTGGTATGGGCTTGGCTCCGGATGGAACACGTCCAAGTGTACGGTACCGCCTGACTTTAGGTCGAGTTGCTCGGTCGCCTCGTCAATACGCTTTTGCAAGTAGCCTAATTTCCACTCTTTTACCAGGTTCACCCTGTACATGTCCTTGTTAGTGCCATAGGCTACCAATGATCCGTCGCTGTTCTTGCACAGCAGGTCATTCTTGTAGTAAGTATGCCATAAGGGGCTTGACATCCAGGCATCGTTAAGATTTGTGTGTACTGAGACGATAGTGTTGTATTTTGCAGCCTCTTTCTTCAACCATAGGTAACTTGCACGCGGCGTAGCGTCCTGTTCACGCTTCAGCGCTTTGTTAAACAGGCTGAGGGCTGGGTAACCGGTATCATGTCCATTGTATTGGTAACCTACAAGATAGACGATCTTTTTCACACCACGGGTTACTGCGTCAATTTTCTTGATATTGTCAAGTGCCTGTTCGTAATTCATTACAACGTTTGACCCGCCTTTGTTGTCTGGATACGCCACATCAAACTTCATAAACATGCACTGCGTGTAGTCATTGATGTAGGGTCGCTCCGGCTTGCCAGTGACAGTCCAGTCGTAGTAGTCGCCAGACACATTATCCTTTATGGTTGTGGTGTCTGTCACGTTTGGCTGTGGCTGCATGGTGGGTATTTCCAAAGTATTACTGCAGGCAATGAGTGGGAGAGCGAGGCAGAATAGTGGAGTTGCCAGCGTCTTGGTCACGCTTGCAATTGTTTTCTTTTTTTTCATGTAAAGTTATTATTGAGATGTTATTATTAAGATGTTTACTTATTAATATACTTTCCGTTCTTGGTTACAATAATCCCACGGTAATTTCTGGTGACGCGCTGCCCTGAGAGATTGAAGTATTGCTTTCCGGCATCGTCGTTGACCTTAATGCTGCTGATTGCTGTAGGCGTGTTTTCAAACGGCAGATATTTGGCTGCTGTGCCGCCGTCAATCTGAAGGTAAGCCTTACCATAAGGTACTGCTACACCCTCTGCCAGAGGATAAAAGCCCACGCCTTCGTCCTTGTTGGCCAACACCCAGATAGTGGTACCGTCACCGGAAACAGTGCCATCAGAGATTTTCAGGTCGTTGTCCGATGACTTGGTGCCCTCATCTTCAGCACCTGTAAGCACGTAATACCCGGCCGTGTCTGCCTTCAGCACGACAGCCTCATCCTTTGCTACGGTTGTCACAGGAGTAAGGGTAATAGTGCTGCGTGAACTGTTGTAGGTGGCCTTGTAAGCGCTCAACCCGGCGACTTTCCCATAATCAACTGTAGCTGTGTGGAGAGCATATGTAGCATATTTGGCATCTCCAACATTTGCAAGCCCAACGGGGTTCTCCACGCCTGCGGTTTTAATAGAGTAAGGTTCCTGGTCGGTGCCGCCCGAGAAAGATTCGGGAAACACGTAGTCCCTATTGTAATAGACGGTGCCTTTCGAATTAAAAAAAGGATAAGAACCTACGGTGTAGTCCGACCAATTCTTTTTCCCCAAAAATACCAAAGCTTTCATTTGCTTGAGGGAGGCAAAGCAATTTTCCCCTATGCTTGTCAAGGTTGACGGAAGAACAAGGGTTTCCACACGGTTTGATCCCCATTCCGTATCAGATATAAAGTAAAGGGTACAGTCGCCAAGTGTCTGCAATTGCTGGCATGCTTCCAAATTCATCTCCGTCATGGCCTCAGTAAATTGGAAGCACCAGTTACCAATGGACTTGAGTTGGCTGTCATTCTCAAATATGACCCGTTTTAAGGTGTGGCATCCATTAAATGCCGAGTGGCCGATAGTCTCGACAGAGGCAGGAATGGTGATTTCTGACAATTGAAAGCACTGGGCGAGACATCGGTCACCCATAGACTTCAGCTTGCTGCCTTTTTCGAATGTGACTGTGGTCAATTTTGTGCAATAAGTGAAAGCGTTTTCGCCCATTCTCGTGACATTGGCTGGGATTGTGACAGTGAACAGATTGCCATTGAAGCCTTGATAAGCGTTAAACGCATTATCGCCAATCTCTGTTACAGGCAGGCCGTTAATCTCATTTGGAATGACTAAGTCTGTTACTGTCAGACCTTTGCCACTTGTCAACGTATACCCGGAATTGTCAGCATTCAGGGTATAGGAAACACCATCTTGCGTGACAGTATCTGCCACAATACGTGCCGTGGCCAACAAGGCCATCATCAGGCAAAGAGAATGTAAAACAAAGGTTCTCATAATTATAAGTTTTTAAGGGTTGGAAAAGTTATTCTTCTTACTCAGTACTTCGTCGGAACTGTCAACAGTCTTTCCGCTGTTTCCTTTGGTGCCTTGGATATACGTTCCATCTGCATTTTCCTGAAGCACTTCAATCTGGCTTTCGTCAATATAGTTGACAATGACATACCTCAATTCATTAGATTTGTCAACAATGTCGCTCGACAGAGCACCAAGGCTGACAGGCAACAGATAGGAGTGTCCGATTTTAAGTGATTCTCTCACAATGCGGAGGTCGGAAACACCCGTATTGTTGTCTGGAGACAGTGTAACAGGGGTGAAACTGTAGGCATTTGCAGGCATTGCTTCATAGTTAGTTCCCAGTGAATCGTTGTATTGTCGTACAACCGCATCTGCATTTTCAACTTCCGGCTGGCACGTGATAGAATAGGAAGTCATGCCGGGCTTATCCAAAGCGATGCTGAGGCTCACGTGTAGTATGTCATCAAGAATGGTAGTTCTCACGTCAGTGGCCGTCCAAACAATTATCGGCGAACTTACGTTAAATTCCAACAAAATGTGATCTTTGTCCTTGTTTACACTGCTGTCAGTGCTTGTCAGCCGAAGCGGCAGCACCCATGTCACATTTCTGTCTGCCTTGACGGATTTGTAAATCTCAGCCGGGTCGTAAGAGAAAGCCAGGTCCTTGTACCATTCGTCAGCAGCCATAGTGACATCACCGGCAGGCAACTCATAGGCATTGGACGGTAATATCTTGAAACTGCCAGCCTCAAGGTTCCAGTCGTTTATTACATCATCTTCAGACATTATGCTAAGGGCAACTGTTGACCTCGTTTCTGGATAAGCGCCACTTTTGAGCACAACAATCGTGTCGCCGATGACACCCTGCGTAGTGTTCAGAACTACGTTCTTTTGGGCATCTCCCTTGACGTACAGTATCTTGTAGTATTCCTCAGGGAAAAACTCGCTGATGCTTTCCTTTCCACAACTGGTAAGCAACAGACTGAAGCCTGTCAAGAGGAGAAGGTTTCTGTATCTTGAATTCATGATAATCTTCATTTATTGTCTAACAATAAGTTGGAATTAATAGCCCGGTGCCTGCACCATCTGTGGATTGGAGTAGATTTCACTTGATGTCACGGGCAGCAGATACTGCCGGTTGTTCCAGGAGAAAGGTTGGGGAATTGGCGTCGGAGTGTTGAACTCTTCAAACGACGGGTTTGTACGCATAGCGTTCAATCCCATATAGCACGACTTACTGAGATATTTCGGACCTTGCACGTAGCGGCGGATGTCATAATATCTGGAATGCTCTGCATAAAGTTCAATAAACCTTTCGCCGAGAACTGCCTGTAGCAGCGTCTTGTTGGCCATAGTGAGCATTTGCGCCGTCAAGTCTGGCACTCCTGCCCTTTCACGTATTTTGTTCAGATAGGTAAAGGCCTCTGCCTCATACTGTCCTCCAAGATGCGCGTCGCACTCAGCGAGGTCAAGATAAAGTTCACCAAGTCGCATCATGGACTTGGGATAATACAGGTCATCATGGTTACCCTCAGCGCTGCTTTGGGTCATATAGAAATTAGGGGACACCCATTTCTTATTCAGGAAACCTGTCGGACTATAGTTGCGTGTTCCGTGTATCGTAACATCATAGCCTTGATATTGGCCTTGCCGCATATGTACGTAGAGCGGACTACGGTTTGCCATTACAGAACTGTACTGGTCGCCATCGAAAGAAATCCAAGCATAGAATCTTGGTTCGCGTCCTACGCACAGGTTGATGATGTCACTGTTGGAAGCTATGCCGGCCGACTTGAACCAGTTGATCTCTGGCGTAAAGTTCGGATCATCTTCCGGACACAAACCGTCTTTTGTGTAAAAATGCTCCACGGAATACAGTGTCGCAGACAGTCCGCCCCAGCATCCCATGCGTTGCCCTATGGTGGACGTGATGACATAGTTCGGTACGGAGCTTATGACATATAAATCCTGTCCGATGTTGGTTTCCTTTGGTTCTATGGCCCAGAGAACCTCCGTATTTCCCATGTCCGGACGCGAGGCCATCAGATAGCGCATGGTCACGACCTTTTTCTTAAAGTCGTCATCGACATTGCCCGGAATGTCAGGCAATGGCACATTGTCTTTCAAGCGCTGTGCCTCAGCCTCCTCCACGGTGAAAAGTTTGTGTCCGGCAGCCTCGGCGGCGCTGATGGCTTGCACACAAGCCTGTCGTGCTTTCTCCCATTTTGTGGCATCGTAAGCGTGGCTTACTAACTCATAGCCGTAGCCTGGAGTCTGGTAGTTCTTGTTTTTCCAAGTGCGGTCTGGAAAGTCGCCGTTCCACAGCGGAGAGGCGGCAATGACGTGCATCTTGGCACTCAGCGCCTTACACATGACAGAGGTGGCACGTCCATATTCGGTGTTGCTCGAATAGACGGCAGGCAGGTCTGGCGCTGCTACTGTTAGCAGGCTGTCAATGTATTTCACGCAAAAGTCATAATGTGAACGGCCGGGCAAGTCAGCCTTTGCGATGTTCTGGCTAGGCTGTCTGTCTACGATAGGTATAGGGCCATAAAGGCTCAACAGGCGGAAATGATAGTATGCCTTCAGAAAATTAACCTCAGCAATGTATTGTTTTTTGGTGCTGCTCGAAAAGTCGAAGTTGATTTGTGAAATCTGCTGTAGGAACTGGTTGCAGTATCCAATGGCATTATACCATACTTTCCAAGGATATTCACTACTCCAATGGTGTGTGTTTGACGGGGATATTATATTCCATTGGCACATATTGCTTAGGTTTTCCCACTCCTGTGGCTGAACAAGGTCGTCGCTCATGCCATCGACCGTCTTTGGACTGGGCATGTCGCAATTCTCGTTCTGAATGTATCCATAACACGAGTATAGCATGTTTCTGACATCATTGGCATCTTTCATCAAGTCGCTTATGCCCGGTTGCTCTACTGGCACTACATCAAGGTAGTCGCAGGATGCGAGCCATCCGGTGCCGCACATAAGCAATGCTATGTAAAGCATGCCTGTCCTTGCCTGACGTTTAATGAAACTGTATCTTGATTTCATATTTATATGTTTGTCTTATAACATTTGTGGTATCTGTAACTATATATTGAACTGTACACCAAGATTGAAGGTACGCGACAGCGGATAAGTGATATAATTCAGTTCCGGGTCCCAATACTTGAAAGGCGACCAAACGGCAATGTTGTCACCACTGAAATAGACACGGCAGATGGGGAATGAGTAGCCTATCTCAAGCGTCTTGAATCGTATGAACCTGCCATTGCGTATCCAGTAGCTGCTGGGCTGCATGTTGTTGCCTATCTGAGTGGTCAGTACGCCAAGGCGTGGATATATCACATTGGAGTTGTCGGCTCCCTCACTCCAGTGGCTGTCGGCAATCCATTTCATCAGGTTGAAATCATTTCCGTCATTGGCGCAAAACGGATAGATGTTGTTAATCATGATTTTCCGTTTGGCAGATCCGTTGAAGAATACGCTGAAATCGACTTTCTTCCATGTGAAACTTGCACCGATACCATACTGCACGCGTGGTGTCCATCCATAATCGGACAGCACGACCTGGTCTTCGGCAGTAATGATGCCATCGCCATTGATGTCACGATACTTGATGTCTCCGGGCATTATGGTAGTGCTGCCGAGCGATGACTGAGAGGCATGTTTGTCAATGTCGGCCTGGTCTTTGAACAAACCGTCGGCGATGTACCCTGTCATGTGGTCAAGTGACTTACCCGTATTTATCTGCCATACATAAGGATAGTCGGGCTCATCTATGTAGACATACTTATTGCGTGTGTAGGTGTAGTTGAATCGCAAGTCCATAGACAGGTCCTTGTTGAAGTGCTTGGACCAGTTGACACTGAACTCCAACCCTTTGCTATCCACCTTGCCGATATTGCTCCAGGGTACGGCCGTGTCGTAGCCCAAAATCTGAGGAAATGAGGCACGCTTCATGAGAATGCGGTCGCGTTTGTAATGATAATAGTCGAAAGTGACGTTAATCTGGTTGAACAGGCGCAGGTCGGCACCCACATCGAACTCTTTTGCCCGCTCCCAGTGAGGATTGAGCGTGGCGTATGATATGACCTTGCCGCCGGCACGACGCTCCGAGCCGGAATATCCTGATGCGAAGCTCTCTCCGCCAACCATGTTCACCTCGTCAAGGTACAGGAAGTGAGGCGCGCCTGCATTGGCACCTGTCTCGTCTGAGCCTACCAGTCCGTAGGAGGCGCGGGCCTTGAAGAAGTCGACGTACTTGGCAATGGGTGCCCAAAACTTCTCACCGCTCGCAACCCAGCCCACAGAAACGGCTGGAAAGAATTCGAACCGACGGTGTTTCAAGCGTTCCGTACCGTTATAGCCGAAATTAAACTCTAAGAGATAGCGGTTGTCGTAGTCGTAGGTGGCACGTCCTGAGAAGCCTTGGTTGCGGTTAGGCAGGGCATCGGCACTGTACTCTCTCATCATATACATCAGCATGCCGGTGATGTTATGCAAACCGAAGGAACGGACATAGTTGACACGCGCATCCAGATAAAAGGTATTGTTGCTGAATCGTGATACACCCGATTGGCTGATGTAGTCTGAGCCGGTTTGCAACAGCTCAAGCTCATAATAATCCGGATCCTCATCACTATATGACAAAGGATTAACCATATACAGATAAGGCTGAAGCGAGCGCGAATAATACTTCTCGGAATAGTTGTTGAAATTGACTAAGGCAGTTACCGACAGCCCCTTGGTGATGAAGTCAAACTTCTGGTCAATGTTGAGCGATATGTTCAGCTTGTTGGTGTTTGTTTGCCTGAATGTGTTGGCCATGTAGGCAAATGGATTGGTGAAATACTGTCCCGTGTCCTTTATTTTTGAGCCGAACCTTATCCTGTTGCTGCCCGGCTCTTTAGGATAGTAGGCAGGGAAGGTGACAGGGTTGTTGATGTAGATGGAGCGGAAAATTTCCCCAAATGACAGATTGGGAGATTTTGACGATCCAATCTGGGCATTGAGGCGCAGGTCCAGTTGCGTCGTTGGTGTCAGCTTGTAACCGATGTTGTTCTGAAAGGTGTACTGCCAGCGGTTATAGTTGTTTTTGATGGAATAATTTTTAGGAGTCTTGATGATGCCGTTATCGTGGTTTGCCTGTAGCCCCATGTAATAGGTTACACGTGATCCGCCACCAGTGATATTAACGTTGGCTCGCTGATTGTAGGTGTAGTCGTTAAACATCAGGTCGTACCAGTCAACATCGGGATAGACGTAGGGGTTGAGTTGGCTCTCGGTGTTGGCAATCTGCGTAGCCGAATAACGTGGCTCCGCTTCTGGGTTGCGTGCAAGCTGAGCCTCGTTGTAGGTGCGCATGTAGGTGGATCCGTCGGCATACTCCACCACGTTGACGGGATGCGACAGTGAGGTTTCAAACTTGACATTTACCCTTGCCTTCATGTTCTCTTGTCCACTCTTGGTAGTGACCAGCATCACGCCGTTGGCACCACGGGCTCCATAGATTGCTGTGGCTGAGGCATCTTTAAGAATGGAAAAGCTTTCGATGCTCTCGGAAGGCAGGTTGTTGAGGTCAGTGGGGGTTATCTCCACACCGTCAAGCAGGATGAGCGGTGTGGTACGCCCGCCGAATGTGCTGATGCCACGGATGTAGAATGATGACGTGGATCCTGGCTCACCACTCGATGTAGTTGAGATGATGCCCGACAGTTTGCCGGCGAGATTGCTGGTCAATGACGAAGTTGGTGCCACAAGGTCGGTACCGCGGATGGCGGCAATGGAGCCTGTCACCGACACTTTCTTCTGCGTACCGGCACCGACGACCACCACCTCGTCGATAATCTCGTTGTCGGTGTGCAGCTTCACGTTGAGCACGCCGAGGTCGTTGACTAACAGGGTCTGTGGTTTATAGCCTATATAGGAGAATACGAGTTCTGTGTTGTTCGACACGTCCATCGAGTACTTGCCGTCGATGTCGGTAATCGTGCCGTGGCTTTCCTCGCCCTTGGCCTGCACCGTCACGCCAATTAGCGGCTCGCCTGTGTTGGCGTCGGTGACGAGACCTGTGAGGCGGTGTGTCTGTGCCGCTGACGGGCGTTTCGCTGTCTGTTGGCTCTTGGGTGTCTTGTAGGCTGCCACGTCGATGTACACCTTCTTTCCGCTAATGGAGTAAGTACAGCCGGTGCCATTGAGCAGCTGCCTCATGACGGCGTCGATGGACAGGCCACGAAGGTTGAGCGTGATGCGGCGCGAGGTGTCAAGAATCCCCGAGGAATAGAAGAACGCGTAGCCATAAGTTTTCTCCAACAGGGTCAGAGCCTCCTTGATGGTTTTCTTGTGAACCACAAGCGTGATGGCTGTCGGGGGAGCAGCACTTGCCTTGCACTCTGCGATGCCTGGGGCAGCAAGCATAACTGAGAGGCTGGCCATGGCAAGCCATCGCCCTGTAGGGAACATAGCCTTCCCTGCAAGAGACGACAGTCCCTCCTTGGGTTTGGTTTTTGGTTTCATATTTTATAGATTAGATAATTAGTCTTGTTAGCAGGTGTCGGAGGGGGACGGTTATTTCCCCATGACGTGACATTTGTTGCGGTCGGCTTTCCAGGTGATTGGCACGATGCGGCTCAGGTCTCTTAGAGCTACCAGGAAACTGTCGTTGAGGAAGATGGTACAAGACACCTTCCTGTCGCCCACAGAACTGTCACAGGTTATCTCCTTGCCATATAAGCGTCCGATGCGATGCAGCACGTCAGCGAGCCTGGTGTCAGTGAAGCTGTATTGGCCGTCTTTCCAGGCCACGAGAGCCTCTGCATCGACGTGCTCTACCAGTTGATGCCCGTCGGGAAGCAATGTGTAGGCGTTTCCTGGACGCAAATGAACCTCACGCTGCTGTGACGGGCCTTGACGGCTCACGTTGACCGAACCCTCACAAAGCACGACCTTGCTGGTCTGCTCGTTGCGGAAATCGCTGACGCTGAACTTCGTGCCGGTAACCCGGATGCGCACGCGCCTTGCGTTTACGGTGAAAGGATGGCTGCTGTCGTGGCGCACCTCGAAATAGGCTTCGCCGGTGAGCCTTACGTTGCGGTCGCCCCGGTGGAAACCGGCGGGATACTGTAGTGTGGAATAGCGGCAGAGCCAGACTCGTGAGCTGTCGGGCAGGGTGACCTGTAGGAACTTGCCGTGTGAGGAGATGGTGGCCCACTGTTCTACGGTGCCAGTGGAGAAGTGCCAATAGCACACTCCTACGGCAACCAGAACAAGAACTGCTGCTGCTACCTTTTCAAACAGGTCCCAGTGTAAATGAAGACGGCTGTGACGCTTTGCTTGGGTCTGTTCAAGGGAGACGCGTTTGCTTATTTGCAAGTAGAGACGGTCGCGCAGTGCGGAATCCATGTCGTTGCCGGAGGATTGCCATTCTTCGTCCATCCACTGGCAGAAAGGGCCGTCGTCCTTGAGACCCTTGAGCAGCTCGCTCATCTCACAAAGTGAGGCCTCACCCCTTTGGTATTTGCGGAACAGGCTGATATATTCTTTTGTTGTACACATGCGGTCTTTACTTTTTGTGGCTTTCTATGCAGTGTACATCTCAGGACAGCCTAACCGTTATCCGCGTATCTTGTATTTAACATATTTTTATAGAATAAGCAGTTACTGTGACTGCTCAGCCATTAATATTCTCAATAATTCATTGGTTTCCCGTTTCTGCACACCTTTCATTTATCTCCTACCCACATCGTGGAATATTGAGAAAATTGAAAAATATAAAGAGCCAATATATATTCTCAATATTCTTGAATATTCTGAATATCCCACGAAGTGGGTAGGGGGAAGAACAAGCCCCCCTGGGAAACAAGACTCAGAATATAAACGGCTGACAACTTCGTTTGAAAGAATACGTAATCTCTGAAAGCTGATGGGGGTGGACCACGAGGCCACGGGCCAGCAGTCGTTGATCTGCCAGAGCAGCGTACCCCAGCAGTAGCCCTTGTCCCTGCGGTGGGCTTCGACGGCTGTCCGCATGGCGTCGCCCTGCATGAGCTGGCCCACATAGAGCAGGTCCTGAAAACGGCCGGGCTTCTTATACTCGCTTTCCAGATAGGTCTCAATCAGACTGGTGGCATGCGCGCCGCCCCGCTGGTGCCACATCATCACCTCGGAATGGATGTCCCAGTCTTTTTCATCAGGGGCGAAGCGCCTCACCGACTCAAATTCGGGGAAGCTCTGCATGCCGTACTCGCTGAAGAAGCGGGTCCTGACGCGGTTGTACTCGCTGATGGGCTTGCGGCCATGCCACACCTCCCAATAGTGATAGTCGCCCGTCGTGGGCTTGCTGCCGCCCCCGTAGCCGGCAAACGGCGAGGAGGGCCGGTAGGCGGTTAGGCCCATAGCTCCATTGGGAGCGAAAAGAGGCACGCGCCGTCATCTATTTGCTGCGAACGCCGTTATTCCTCCTTGATTTCCTTGGCGTTGTTCCAGCCGAAGGCTGCCTTATAGGCCTCGCCCGTGCCCTTGGGCACCCAGAGCGTGGCCTTGTCGGAGACACGGAAACGCGACAGCGTGGGCGGCACGGGCCATTTCACATGGATGTTCCCGGCACCTACATGGCCAAGAATACCTTCCTGCTCAACCACCTCCAACGATGCGGGGAAGGAGATGCTGCTGAGCGAAGAGCCGGTGGCAAGTGCATAGATGCCGAGCGTCTTCAGGGCCGAATTGGCGGGGATGCGGATTTCTTTCATGCCCTGGCAATTTTGAAACGCATAGCTTCCAATGCTGGAAACGCCCGCCGGGATGTCGATGTAGCTCAGGTTCTGGCACATTCTGAGAGCGTCGTCGCCAATTGCGGTGAGGTTTTTCGGCAGGACGATGCTGTCGAGCTTGCATCCCGCCACAAAGAATGCGCCTTTGCCCAAGACGTTGCGCGACTGTACGTAGTTGTCGTCGAAGTCCTCAATGCAATCCTCAACCGCCGTGTCGCCATCCTCCACCAGCTCGCAGTCGCCCATATCCAGTTGCCGCAGGCTCATGTTAGAGGCAGCACTAATCTCTATCTTACCGCCATCCGCGTTGCGGTAAGTGACACGCGACCTGACACTTCGCCTGAGCAGGAGCCGCAGCGTGCGCATGTCGGCCGTGTTGAGCTGTCCCGTGAGCTTGAGTTCATTGAGGTAGGACCACGCCGCAGGGTTGCCGCCCATGAGTATGGGCAACTGACCCGGCTTGCTGACACGAATGGTCTCGGAGGTCTTGAGGTCGCGCGGCCACTGGTGCAGTGTGACTGTCACCGGATCGGCCAGGTGGTAACCGCCGTCGCGATAATAGGTAAAGGTGAGGGTGGCCGAGCGTCCCAGGCCCTCGTTCTTGTCCACATCGAGGACATACACAGCGTCATAATAGCCATTGTAGACGGCTCTTGAGCTTCCGGTAAAGTCATGTCTTTTTTCTCTCACCCACGACGCGTCAATGGTCAGTTTCGGAAGGTCGTACAGCGTGGAGTGAGCCTTGATAAACACATAGGCCTTGCCGCCTGCAGCCTCGACGTCAACATGGGGTGTCTCCACCTTGACCTTCTGTGTCACCGTGTCGGCTTTTTCGTTTGTTTTGTCAGGCGTGCGGTACGTTTCCTCACTGTCCTTGCAGGAAGATAGGGGCAGCAGACAGAAAAGCACAGCGGACAGGCCAAGGGCCGCCCGCATGGTGCTGAATAAAGAATAAGGTTTCATACTGTTATATTTTTATAATTGATGTTCTTGGTTATTACGGTGTAATGACACTCCCAGCAATATGGGTTTGGAATAATGCCCGGTCGTGGAGTACATCCCGCAGGCGAACTTTAGAGCTGGGGGAGGGAGCTCACACCCTACAGCAGCGGACTGAGCAGACGGATGAGGCTGGTCCACAGGCGGTTGAAGAAAGGCTGAGGGCGGTTGGCGTGGACCTCGGTGAAGAGGCGGCATTGCTTCTGGTCGTCGAGGAACACCTTTTTCATGCGCAGTGCCATGCCCTCGTCGTAGAAGAAGATGTTTGACTCGAAGTCGTGCTCAAAACTGCGTATGTCGACGTTGGTGCTGCCGCAGGTGGAGATGCTGTCGTCGCTGACGAGAAACTTCGAGTGGTTGAAGCCTGTCTCGTAGAGATACACCTGGACCCCGGCCTCGATGCTTTCCTGCACGTAGCTGAGGCTGGCCCATTCCACGATGCGCGAGTCACCGTGCATGGGTATCATCAGACGCACGTCGATGCCCGTGAGCGCGGCCGTGCGCAGGGCGAACAGCACCGGCTCGGGAGGCAGGAAATAGGGGGTCTCCATATACACATAGCGTCGAGCCTCAAGCAGGATGCGCACGTAGCCCTGCATGATGTCGGGCCACTCGGCGACAGGGCTGCTCGTCACCACCTGTGCCAGGCAGTTGTTGCTGATGGCGGGACTGACGGACGGATAGTAGTCGCGGCTGGTCAGCAGCGTGCGGTCGACGAAGTACCAGTCGATGAGGAAGGCGCGCTGTATGCCGTACACCGCGCCGCCCCTGATGCGGAGCATCGTGTCGCGCCACGGCTGGCTGCCGGTGCCCTTGACATAGCGCGTGGCGAAGTTCATGCCGCCGATGAAAGCCTCGCTGCCGTCGATGATGATGAGCTTGCGGTGGTTGCGGTAGTTGGCCTTCGACGTGAAGGCGGGGAACTTCACGGGCATGAACGGGTGGACGTCGATGCCGGCGTCGCGCATGCGCTCGAAGAAACTGTTGCTCACCCTCCAGCAGGCCACGTCGTCGTAGATGAGGCGCACCTCCACGCCCTGGCGCGCCTTGTCGATGAGCGCGTCGGCGATGAGGCAGCCGAGGGCGTCGTCGTCGAAGATGAAGATGTCGATGTGGATGTGCCTGCGGGCCTGGCTGATGGCATGGAGCAGGGCGGGGAAGAACTCATAGCCGGAGGTGTAGATCTTGACCTCGTTGTCCTTGAAGGGCAGCGCCATGCTCTGGTTCTTGAACAGGAGCATGAGCGGCTTGTGGGTCTCGGGCAGCCGCAGATTGCGCTGCTCGGCAAACTCAAGCATGGCGCGCTTGGTCAGCTGGTCGAGCGACCGCTGGCTGATGAGCCGCTCCTTGCGCGTGTTCTGTCCGAAAAAGAAATAAAGCACGATGCCGACGACGGGCAGCGCCCACAGCACCAGCAGCCACGCCATGGTCTTGGCGGGCTGCCGGTTGTCCATCAGCACCTTGACCATCACGACGATGACTATAAGGATATAAAGGCCGTACCAAAGCCAGTGCAAGTATTCCATACCACAAATTTAGACAAAATATGTGAAAGATGCGCCGTTGGGGCAAAAAAATAACGAAAATATCTGCCTGTCGCCCGCGCCGCGCCAAAGGAATGCGTCGTCCAAAAGAAAAAATCGCAAATATTTTCTGCTAAAAGTTTGTAGTTCTTACAAATTATGCCTATCTTTGCAAACGATAAGATAACCCTTAAAACATTATGAATATGACAAAGAGAAATGAAATTTATAAGGTAGCAGACAGTACCGGCAACAACACCATGGTGGAAGTGCTCATCCCCTCGGATGGCGTTCTGGCCGGTGGCACACCCGTAGTTGAGAACACGACCGATGCCGCCAGGGAGAAGCATGTGCCCGTGGTGGAGAAGATTGAGGGCGGCTGGCGCGTCACGGTGGGTGAGGTGGACCATCCGATGACGGAGGCCCATTACATCCAGTGGATTGAGCTCATCACCGACCGCAACGAGGTGCTGCGCAAGTACCTTACCCCGACCGACAGGCCGGTGGCTGAGTTCAAGACCGACGCCGATGAGGTGTATGCTCGCGAGTATTGCAACCTGCACGGGCTGTGGCGCTCGAAATAATAGCGTCTAACGATATTCGTCCATGCGTCACCAATAATCATCATTGTTGATGTCATACCTGTGGACAGTGGCCGGCCTCGCGCCGGCCACTTTGTGTTTGAGAGCCAACGCAAGTTGTCACGGTATCTTAGCTAAAAATCATTAATGCCTTTTGCCGCTCGTGAAAAAGTTAGTAACTTTGCAACTAAACGTGTTACTGAATATCAGAAATTTAGCTGTCGGTATGGATCGCACTTTCCAACATCGCTTTACTGTGGGCGCGGCAAGCGGCATCGTGCTACTGTTATTGCTGGCCGTTTATGCCTTCTGGACGCTCAGGCCGGTGTTGGGTGTGTTTCTGGTGCTGGCCTTGGTGCTGGTGATGGACCAGTCGCTCAACAAGCGGTATGTGTTTCGTGGCGACAAGCTCATCATCGACAACGGCCGCCTGTCAAAAAAACGCGTCATAGAGTTGAGGCTGATCACCGGATGCCGTCCCATGACGGTGAGCTTCGGCCTGGTCCATTATCTGCTCATCAGCTATGGCCCGGCCCACACGGTGGTGGCCGTGCAGCCCCGCAACGAGCAGGCTTTTGTCACCTGCTTGGGGCAGCGGCGCAGAAAAGTATTGGATGCGGAATGCGAGACCGGCAGACAGGGTGAGGAGCAATAACGGCAGGAAGGATGCAAGAGGCATGAAGATTAGGATAATACTTTTGTTGTGGCTGACGTTGCTGGCCTCGCCGCTTTTGGCGCAGGTTGACAACGAGGATTTGTTGGAAGACCGGGACACCACCCAGGAGGATACGGCGGTGGCCGTGCTGAGGGTGGCGCGCATCGACTCGCTCGCCTGGCCGAAAAACGTGCAGGCGGGCATCGACGAGCTGCTCAAGGACGACATGTTCCAGACCTCGCAGGTGGGCATCATGGTGTATGACCTCGACGCCGACTCGGCCATCTACAGCTACAACGCGCGGCAGCTCATGCGTCCCGCCTCGACGATGAAGGTCATCACCGCCATCACTGCCCTTGACAAGCTGGGCGGCAGCTACCAGTTCAAGACCGACCTCTGCTATACCGGCCAGGTCGCCGGCAGCCGGCTGGAGGGCGACGTCTACTGCGTGGGCGGCTTCGACCCGCGCTTCAACAGCGACGACATGCGCGCCTTTGTCGAGGCCCTCCACCGCATGGGCGTTGACACGATATGTGGAAATGTATATGCCGACGTGGCGATGAAAGACACGGCCCTCCTCGGCGAGGGCTGGTGTTGGGACGATGACAACCCCGTGCTGTCGCCCTTGGTGTATCAGCGCAAGAACATCTTCATGGAGAAGTTCATGGCCGCCCTATCACGGTCGGGCATTTATGTGACGGGGTCCGTCGGCATGCGGCGCAAGCCCGCCGACGCCAACTGCATCGTGTCGCGTTTCCACACCATTGACCAGATACTCATGCGCATGCTCAAGGAGAGCGACAATCTCTATGCAGAGAGCATGTATTATCAGATAGCGGCCTCGACGGGCAACCGTCCCGCGACGGCCAAGAGCGCGCGCGTAGTGGAGCGGCAGCTCATCACGCGGCTGGGCCTTGACCCCTCGCGCTACCGCCTGGCCGATGGATCGGGGCTGTCGCTCTACAACTATGTGAGTCCCGAGCTGGAGGTGGCGATGCTGCGCTATGCCTATCGCAACGAGAACATCTACAACCACCTGCTGCCGGCCCTGCCCATAGCCGGTGTCGACGGCACGCTGCGCAGCCGCATGCGGTCGGAGTTCACGCGCGGCAACGTGCATGCCAAGACCGGCACGGTGACGGGCATAGCCAGCCTCTGCGGCTATCTCACCGCCGCCAACGGCCATCATATCTGTTTCAGCATCATCAACCAGGGACTGCTGCACGGCCGCAACGGACGCAGCTTTCAGGACAAAGTGTGCCTGCTGCTCTGCCAGCCTTAAGATAAAACTCTGAACAATGGAGAAAGTAGCTGATGCCATTGATTGGCAACAAGTGATGGAATACATCCGGATATGGGCTGAGAGGCTTATATCGGACATGGGGGTCACGGGCGCCGCGGTACCCGTGCTGCGGCATCTGATGCTCATCGTCATCGTGGTGTTGCTGGCCTGGCTGAGCGACGCCGTCTGCCGCTGGGTGGTCATTCCCCTGGCCGACCGCATTACGCGCCATACCAAATCGAAGTGGGACGACATTCTTTTCGGCCGTCCCGTGACGAAGTGCCTTTGCGACATCGTGCCGGCCGTCGTCGTGTGGAAGCTGCTGCCGATGGTGTTCTACCAGTTCTCCTTTCTGCAGGAACTCATGGCGCGCGCCACGGCCATCTATATCACCGTGGCCGGCATGCGCCTGCTCTTTGTCTTCATACAGCAGCTCAAGGTGCTAGACACCGGCCGGCGCACCAGCGTGCAGCAGTATGTCATATCGTTCCTTGGCATTCTGCGCGTGGCCACGCTCTTCGTGGGAAGTATCGTCATCATAGCCCTGGCCATCGGCCAGAGTCCGATGCGCCTCTTCGCGGGCTTGGGAGCCACGTCGGCCATTCTCATGCTCGTGTTCAAGGACACCATAGAGGGACTGGTGGCGGGCATACGCCTCACCTCGGCCAACATGGTACATGTGGGCGACTGGATTACGGTGCCGGGAACAGAGGTCAACGGCACTGTGACAGAGATGAACCTTACTACGGTCAAGGTGCGCAACTTCGACAACACTATCTTCACCATCTCACCCAAGACACTCGTCAACGGCACTTTTCAAAACTGGAAAGGCATGCAGGGCAGCGGGGGACGGCGCGTGAGGCGCATCATCTATTTCGACTTCCGCAGCATACGCAATGTAGAGCTCACGTCTGAGGACGGAAAGCGAAAGGAGACGGTCACCAATATGGCGCAGTTCCGGCGGGCCGTAGAGGACTTTCTCGCCGCGGACGGGCGCGTCAACCAGCAGCTGACGTTCATGGTTAGGCAGCTTGAGCCCACGCAGTGCGGCCTGCCACTGGAGATGTATTTCTTCCTCCGCCAGAAGGAATGGAAGAGCTACGAGCATCAGTTGGCCGACATCATGGAGCGCGTGTTTATGATGGCTGCCGACTACGGACTGAAGATTTACGAGCAATATCCTGAACAATAGAAGCGTATCCACTACGATGATAGACAGACAAACGGTAGAAAAGATAAAGGATGCCGCCAACATTGTTGACGTGGTGTCGGAGTTTGTAACCCTGAAGAAGTCGGGGGCGAACTACAAGGGTCTCTGCCCGTTCCACAACGAGAAGACACCGTCGTTCATCGTCTCGCCGGCGCGCGGCACCTGCCACTGCTTCGGCTGTGGCAAGGGCGGCAATGCCGTGAGCTTCATCATGGAGCACGAGCAGATGACCTATGTCGAGGCACTGCGGTGGCTGGCCAACAAGTACCATATCGAGATAAGGGAGCGTGAGCTGACCTCGCAGGAGCGGGAGGAACAGTCAAAGCGCGAGTCGATGTTTATCGTCAACGAGTGGGCCGACGGTTATTTCCAGGACCTGCTCCACAACCACGCCGACGGCCTTGCCATCGGCATGCAGTATTTCCGCTCGCGGGGCTTCCGCGACGACGTGATACGCGACTTCCACCTCGGCTTCGACCTCACCGACCGGCTGGCCCTTGGCCGTGAGGCCCTCAAGAAAGGCTATAAGGAAGAGTTCCTGCTCTCGACGGGCATCTGCTACAAGAACGACCGCGGCGAGCTCATTGACCGCTATGCCGGCCGCGTGGTGTTCCCGTGGATTGGTGTCAGCGGCAAGGTGGTGGGCTTCACCGCACGCGTGCTGGACCAGCGTACGAAGGGAGTCAATCAGAAATACGTCAACTCGCCCGACAGCGACATCTATCACAAGGACCATGAGCTCTACGGCATCTGGCAGGCAAAGAAGACCATCGCCAAGGACGACTGCGTGTTCATGGTGGAGGGGCAGGCCGACGTCATTGCAATGTACCAGTGCGGCATCAGAAATGTCGTGGCCAATTCGGGTACGGCCCTGAGCATCCACCAGATACATATGCTCCACCGTTTCACCTCCAACATCACGCTCATCTACGACGGCGACGCCGCCGGCATCCACGCTGCCTTGCGCGGTACCGACATGCTGCTCGCCGAGGGCATGAGCCTCAAGGTGCTGCTGCTGCCCGACGGCCAGGATCCTGACGAGTTTGCGCGCTCGCACGGCGCGGAAGAATTCAGGAAGTTCATTGCTGACAACCAGATGGACTTCATCCAGTTCAAGACCCGTCTGCTGCTGCAGGGCCAGACAGACCCGACGAAGCGCGCCGCGGCGGTAAGCTCGATTGTGGAGAGCATCTCCGTCATCCAGAACCAGATACTGCGCGACACCTACATCCACGACTGCGCCCAGCGCATCGGCATGAGCGAGACAACGCTCATCAACCAGATGAACGCTTTCATCCGCGCCCGCCGCACGGGGTCGGCCGCCCAGGTGCAGCAGGGTGTGAGCGTGGGGCCACGGCCAGAGCCGGTGAGACCGGACTCGCTCGTGCAGGTGCCGACGGCCGGGCAGCAGGAGACCAGGGTGGAGCAGATGCTCCTGCAGCTCGTCATCAGGCATGGCGGACAGGTCATCCTTGAGAATGTGGAGGATGACGAGGGGAAGCTGCACAACATCACTGTGGCGCAGTTTGTGAAATACAACCTCGACCAGGACGACCTGAGCTTCAACAACGACCTGTACCGCCGCATCCTCGACGAGGCGGCAGCGCGGTCGGCCGAGCCGGGCTTTGACGTGGAGACCTATTTCCTGCATCACGACGACTTCGACATCAGCCAGCTGGCCGCGCGTCTCGTGGCCGAGAAATACAGGCTGGTGCCGCAAAAGACCGGCGAACCGCTCAACGATGAGGCCGAGCGGCAGCGCAAGGCCAACGAGGCCGATGCCCTGCGCAACCAGACCAACCACCTGCTGCTCGACTTCCGCATGGACATCGTCGAGGGACGGCTCAAGCAGCTGCAGGCGCAGCTGGCACAGGCCGTGGGCGACAACGACAGGCTCACGAGGCTGATGGCCGACTACCGCGACCTGCAGGTCATACGCAACAGCATCGCCCGGCAGTTGGGCAACAACATCATCCTTTGAACTTGACGGAACTGGCGCTTTTGATGGCATGATGGAGGGCTGCGTATCTCTCTACTGTCATTATCCGCTGCACCCGAAAGAAAATTGTTAAATCCTTTCTCCGTTACGTGATTATTGTTTATTTTTGTAAAACATTAGACAATTGGTGACAAGCATGGTTTATCTTTGGTTGGTCATAGATGTTGTTTGCCTGCTGCTGGCCCTTGGCATCATCGGCTACCGCAAACGCCGGAACGCCGGCAAGGACGCGCGGACGTTCAGCCTTTCTTTGGACGAGAACAGGCTGACGGTGACCAGTGCGCTGCGCCAATTGAACTGCAAGATGAACTGGACCAAGGATGACAACCGGCACCTGGTGCGCTATACCTTCCAGGGCGGCCATTTCATTATCGTACTGGAGAAAGGCAGTCCCTATGCCCGCCTCACTTTCCCATATATCTTTTCCACCGACACTGGCCAGTTGGACAGGGTGCGCATGGTCTGCAACCTGTGCAACTTCAACTCCGCCATGACGCGTCTCGTCTACAACGTCAACGAGAAGGAAGGTAAGATAGACTTGCATATCACCGGCGATCTGCCCGTTGTGCGGACCGGGATGAAGACCCTGCTGGAGTATGTCATGGAGGACGCGTTCCGCTGGCAGAAGGCTTTCGCCGACAAGTTCAATGAGCTCGACCGGCAGCGCCCCGGCGCGAAGGTGGACGAGGAGAAGGGCATGGCCAACTATGAGCGTGAGGTGCAGCTGGTGCGCGAGCAGGAGATGACCCACCAGGCAGGCGGCCCCAACTGGCACGAGAGCGGCCATGGTCCGATGGCGCTTGGCAGTCTGATGGCCATGGCCATGGGCCTGCACGACATCATCCCCATCTCGCTCACGCTGACTGTTGACGGAAAGGCCGACGTCATCGACGACCCCGACGCCATCCTCGGCTACCCGGTCTCACATGTGCTGATTGGCGACGGTAAACGGTTTTGCGCACAGTCGGCCGTGGGACTGCTCCATTTCTATGACCCCGGAGACCCGATAAAGCCCAGACACCTGACGCTTAACTTCGAGCGGGAGGAGGCGACCAGGGACGCCCTTTACTACCGCGTCACGCTGTCGCTGGCCCCATTGTCGACCAGCCGGCAGCTCTCCGATGAGAGCGAGGAGCACCAGTGCCGGATGGTCAGCGTGCTGTTAGGCTTTGACCTCACGCCGTCGGAGAGCCGTGTGGCCCGCTTCCGCTATCTGTGGAAAGAGGCTATGGGCAAGATGCAGAGCGGCGATACCGACAGCATGACACCCGACGAGCGTTTACTCGCCGGGCTGCAGGACGAGCATGTGGCTGAGAACTACTACAACGGCTACCATCTCTATCAGCGCAAGCGCTTTTACGAGGCCCTGCCGCTGTTGCGCAATGCTTTCCACGCCGTCACGCGCACGTTTGATCTCAGCAACAAGACCAACCACGTGCTGATGGAGGAAATAGCCTACCTCATCGGCTGCTGCTACCTCAATCTGCACCAGTATGAGTGTGCCAACTATTACCTCCAGCTGCTCATGCCCACATCAAACCTGCTGTATTCGAAGGCTTACATCAACTGTCTGGTCAACAGCGGCGACTACCGTGCCCTCAACATGCTGGACGCTTTCCTGACCAACCTCAACGATATCGCCAAACATGCCCAGGAAACCGATGATGACGACACGCCGGACGAGGAACGGCCCGACATGGCGCAACTCAACGCCTTTGCCGGTTTCATCAGGCGGCGGAAAGCCTATCTGCTGGTCAGCCTGGGCCGTTACGACGAGGCCGAGCGCCTGCTCAAGACATTGCTCGACGACCCCGACAACGGCGACTTCGCCCTCAGCGAGCTGGCTTATATCCAACAAAAGAAAAAATAGACATCAATATGTATTATATCCAGAAAAGTTTCGAGGTGTCGGCCTGCCACCACCTCATCCTTTCGCACGGCAGCAAATGCGAGAACCTGCACGGCCACAACTGGCAGATAACAGTTTATTGCAAGGCCGAGGAGCTTGACGAGGACGGCATGGTGGTCGACTTCACCATCATCAAGCAGCTTATCCACGGACGTCTCGACCACCAGGACCTCAATGCGGTGTTGCCCTTCAACCCGACAGCCGAGAACATAGCGCGCTGGATTGTCGACACCGTGCCCAACTGCTATAAGGCGCGGGTGGCGGAGACGGCCAACAATGTGGCCGTCTATGAGAAGTAATGGAACCTATATATAATAAGGTGTATAGGGTCAACGAAATCTTCTACAGTCTGCAGGGTGAGGGCCGCAACACGGGCCGGGCGGCGGTGTTCGTGCGCTTCAGCGGGTGCAACCTGCGGTGCAAGTTCTGCGATACCGACTTCACGGCCTGTGAGCTGCTGTCGGCCGACGACATCGTGCGGAGGGCCAGGAGCCTGGTGCCGGAAGGGACGCAGGCCTGTCCCATCATTGTGCTGACGGGCGGTGAGCCCGCGCTGCAGGTTGACGAGGCGCTGGTTGACGCGCTTCATGCCGCCGGTTTCCCGTTTGTCGCCATGGAGAGCAACGGTACGCGGCTGCCGCCCCGCAACCTTGACTGGCTGACGGTGTCTCCCAAGGCCGCCGGGTGGATGGCCACCCCAGCCAGTACAGCGGTGGTGTGCCGGCAGTGTGACGAGCTGAAGGTGGTGTTCGACGGACTGACACCTGTCAGCGACCATGGCATCCGGGCGCGCTACTACTACCTGCAGCCCTGCGACGTGGGCGATGCAGCCCGCAACGCAGAAATCGTGTCGGCCTGCATCAGTTACATCAGACAGCATCCCCGCTGGCGACTGTCCCTGCAAATCCACAAGCTGGTGGGGATAAGGTAAGGATACTCAGCCTCAAAAATTAAAAATCCCCTGCCGGTTGGTGAATAATCACTTTACCGGCAGGGGATTATATTTTTGAGGGAATATTATTTTCCGTGTGAATGATGTCAGTAGAAATTGACAGATGTACAGATGCCGGTTAAAGCTGGCAGAGTTCCACTACTTTATCGACTGCGGCAGAGAGTCCGTCCTTGTCCTTGCCGCCGGCCTGTGCGTAGTAGGCCTGTCCGCCACCGCCGCCCTTGATGAGTTTGGCGGCCTCGCGGACTATTTTGCCTGCGTTGAGGCTGTGTCCGCTGACCAGGTCGTCGGTGATCATCAGGCTGATCATGGGCTTGTCGTGGGCTACGGAGCCGATGACAGCCACCATGTTCTCCGGCAGGGCCTGACGCAGCTTGAACACAAGGTCCTTGGCCTGCGCGGGCTCCATGGGCAGTACGGCGGTGATGACCCTGACACCGTTGACCTCACGCAAGTTGTCTAACAGCTTGGCCTTGGCGCGCTCCACCATCTGTGCCTGGAACTGCTCCACCTCTTTCTTCAGCTCGGCATTCTCATTGATGTATTTCTGGATGGCGGCGGACAGGTCCTTGGCGTTGTTGAACATGCTGCGGATTTCTTTCATCGTGTCCTCTGCCATGTAGATGGCCTCCTCGGCCTGCTGTCCGGTCAGGGCCTCAATACGGCGGATGCCTGCGGCCACGCTGCTCTCGGATATAATCTTGAAGAAGCCGATGTGGCCGGTACTCTTCACGTGGATGCCGCCGCAGAACTCGGCCGACGGGCCGAAGCGCACGACGCGCACCTTGTCGCCGTATTTCTCGCCAAACAGGGCGATGGCGCCCAATTTCTTGGCTTCCTCGATTGGGGTATCGCGATGCTCGTCGAGTGGCAGGTCGGCCCTGATCATGCTGTTGACGATGCGCTCCACCTGGCGCAGCTGTTCGTCACTGACTTTCTCGAAATAGTTGAAGTCGAAGCGCAGCGTCTTGTCGTCAACGTAGGATCCGCGTTGCTCGGTCTGCTCGCCCAGGACTTGCTTCAGGGCATAGTCGAGCAGGTGGGTGGCGGTGTGGTTGCAGGCTGAGGCCTCGCGCTTGGCCCCGTCAACGACGGCACGGAAGTCGGCTGCGGGGTCCTTGGGCAACTGCTTGAGGATATGGATGCTCTGGTTGTTTTCGCGCTTGGTGTCGATGACCTCGACCGTCTCGCTGTCGGAGACGAGCTGGCCCTTGTCGCCGACCTGGCCGCCCATCTCGCCGTAGAACGGCGTGTAGTCGAGTACCACCTCGTAGAACGAGTTCTTCTTTTGCGTCACTTTGCGGTAGCGCAGAATGTGGCAGTCGTATTCGTTGAAGTCATAGCCTACGAACTCCTGCTCTCCTTCGCGCACAGAGACCCAGTCGCCGTTCTCCACGCTGGCGGCGTTGCGGGCGCGGGCTTTCTGCTTGGCCATCTCCTCATCAAATCCCTTCTCGTCAACAGTGAGGCCATTCTCGCCGCAGATGAGTTCGGTGAGGTCGATGGGGAAGCCGTAGGTGTCGAAAAGACGGAAGGCCTTGGCGCCGTCGAGCACCGTCTGGTGCTGCGCTTTCAGCTCATCCATGTCAACGCTCAACAGCTGGATGCCCTTGTCCAGCGTGCGCAGGAAGCTGACTTCCTCTTGCTTGATAACCTTTGTAATGAGTTCCTGCTGCGCGCCGAGCTCAGGATAGGCCTTGCCCATCTCGCGGACAAGTACGGGGATGAGCTTGTACATGAACGCACTCTTCTGGTCGAGGAACGTGTAGGCGTAGCGTACGGCGCGGCGCAGGATGCGGCGGATGACATAGCCGGCCTTGGCATTGCCGGGCAGCTGGCCGTCGGCAATGGCAAAGGCCACGGCACGCAGATGGTCGGCCACGACGCGGATGGCGATGTCAACCTTCTCCTTGTCGTTGACACCCTCGCCGTTGGGTCCCTCGGGGAACGTGTGGCTGTACTGGTGACCGGAAAGCCGCTCTATCTCGCTGATGATGGGCGAGAAGATGTCGGTGTCGTAGTTGGAGTGCTTGTTCTGAAGCAGGCGGACGAGGCGCTCAAAGCCCATGCCCGTGTCGATGACGTGCATCTTCAGCGGCTCGAGCGAGCCGTCAGCCTTGCGGTTGAACTGCATGAACACGATGTTCCAGATTTCGATGACCTGCGGATGGTCCTTGTTGACGAGCGTCTCGCCGGGGACCTTGGCTTTCTCCTCTTCCGGGCGGAAGTCGATGTGTATCTCGGAGCAGGGGCCGCAGGGCCCCGTGTCGCCCATCTCCCAGAAGTTGTCGTGCTTGTTGCCGTTGACAATGTGGTTGGCGGGGAAGTGCTTGGCCCAGTAGCCTGCGGCCTCGTCGTCGCGCTCAAGCTGCTCACTGGCATCGCCCTCAAACACGGTGACGTAGAGGTCCTTGGGGTCGAGGTGGAGGATATCAACCAGATATTCGTAAGCGTAGTCGATGGCGCCTTCCTTGAAGTAGTCGCCGAAGCTCCAGTTGCCGAGCATCTCAAACATGGTGTGGTGGGAGAGGGCGGCGTCGCGCCCCACTTCCTCCAGGTCGTTGTGCTTGCCGCTTACGCGCAGACATTTCTGCGAGTCGGTGCGGCGGCGGGGATGGGGGTCCTTCGTGCCGAGGATAATGTCTTTCCACTGGTTCATGCCGGCATTGGTGAACATCAGCGTGGGGTCGTCTTTCACTACGATAGGAGCGGAAGGGACGATAACGTGTCCTTTTGACTCAAAGAACTTCAGATACGAGTCACGGATTTCGTTAGCTGTCATCATTGTAATATCTGTTTGTTTTTGTTGTTTTTGTTGTGTTGATACTTGGTTGCAAAGTTACTAAATTATTGTCACTTAATCTTTGCCGCGGCCAACTTTATCGTGACAGTCAATGAAATAAGTGGGCATCGGCCGGTGAAGTTCATCTTTTTTTTCTTAACTTTGCAAAGACAATAAAAGATTTCCACAATGGCATTAAACCCGAGCAAGAACCCGAAGTTGTATTACTCCATCAAGGAGGTGTCCCAGATGATAGGCGTCAACGAGAGTACGCTGCGCTACTGGGAGAGCGAGTTTCCGCAGCTGAAGCCCAAGACGGTGGCTTCGACCAAGGTGCGGCAATATACCGTAAAGGATATAGAGGAGTTGAAGGTCATTTACAATCTTGTCAAGGTGCGTGGCTTCAAGATTGCCGCCGCGCGCAATTATCTTCGCGAGAACCGGCACAGCGTGGACAGGAGCTCGGACGTGCTGGACACGCTGGTGAGCGTGCGCGACCAGCTGAAGGAAATCCGCCAGCACCTTGACAGTCTGATGTGAGCGGCGCGCTACACGATTTGCTGCACCTCCTGCATGTCGGCAATTTTCTTCAGCCGGCCCATGATGCTGCGCACCTCGTCGCGGTCGTGGACGCGCAGCTCGATGCGTCCCTCGAAAATGCCGTCATCGGCGGTGAAGGCCACCTTGTGGATGTTGACGTTCATCTTGTGTGAGATAATCTCGGCCACGTCGTGCAGCATGCCTTTGCGGTCGATGCCGTGCACCTCAATGGTGGCGTCGAAGTAGAGCTGCCGGTGCATGTCCCATTTGGCGTCGAGGATGCGCGGGCCGAAGCTCGTCTTGAGCTTGCTGGCCACGGGGCATGAGCGTTTGTGTATCTCCACGTGCTTCTTGCCGTCGATGAAGCCCAGAATGTCGTCGCCAGGAATGGGGTGACAGCATTTCGGGAAGATGTACATGCCGATGGTGCGCTCGGAGATGATGCAGGGCTTCTTCTTGTCAAAGCCCTGTCCGGCCGCGATGAGCTTGGGCAGGTCCTCGCCCGTGTCATCTGTTTTCTTCTTGCCCTGCCTGTGGAGGAACGGCACGTATTTGCGCCATCCCGAGGCGGAGCCGGACTTCTTTTTCTCGTTGAGCGCCTCAGCGTCCCTGTCGCTGAGCATCACGGTCTTTTTGCCGAGTGCGATGAAGAAATTCTCGTGGGTATCAATCTCATGGAACTCGCAGAGCCGGTCAAGCAGCTCGGGTGTCAGCTCAAGGTCGTTGTCTTTCAGCCACTGGCTGAGGGCGGCCTCGCCGGCCTGCTGCAACTCGCGGTTCTCACGCCGCAGGATGGCCTGTATCTTCGAGCGTGCCTTGGCCGTGAACACAAAGTTGATCCACGACGGCTGCACATGCTGTGAGTTGGAGGTGAGCACCTCCACCTGGTCGCCGCTCTGCAGCTTGTGGCTGAGCGGCACCAGCTTGTGGTTGACCTTGGCGCCGATGCAGTGGCTGCCGAGGAACGTGTGTATCTGAAAGGCGAAGTCGAGCACCGTGCAGCCAGCCGGCAGTGTCTTTACCTCTCCCTTGGGCGTAAAGACGAATATCTCGGAGGCGAAGAGGTTGAGCTTGATGGAGTCGAGGAAGTCCATGGCATCGGGCTGCGGGTCGTCGAGTATCTCCTTGATGGTGCCAATCCACTTGTTCAGCTCTATGTCCTCGTCGGTGCTGCCGCCCTCCTTGTATTTCCAGTGGGCGGCGAAGCCCTGCTCGGCGATGTCGTCCATGCGGTCGGAGCGTATCTGCACCTCTATCCACTGGCCCTGCTTCGACATCATCGTGGCGTGCAGGGCCTGGTAGCCGTTGGCCTTGGGGTGGTTGACCCAGTCGCGCAGGCGGTCGGGGTGGCTCTTGTAAATCTGGTTGAGCGCCACATAAATCTGGAAACACTCGTTAATCTCATCTTTCCGCTCCTTGGGCGTGAAGATGATGCGTACGGCGAGAATGTCATAAATCTCCTCAAAGGTGACGTGCTTGTTCTGCATCTTGCACCAGATGGAGTAGGGGCTTTTGACGCGCGCCTTGATGTGGTACTGGAAGCCCATCTTGTCGAGCGAGTCGCGGATGGGGGCGGTGAAGTCGTCAAACACCTTGTTGCGCTGCGCCTCGGTCATCGCCAGCTTCTTGACGATGCGGTCGTATTCCTCGGGGTGCTCAAACTTGAAGCTCAGGTCCTCAAGTTCGGTCTTTATCTTGTTCAGTCCCAAGCGGTTGGCGATGGGCGCATAGATGTAGAGCGTCTCGCCGGCTATCTTGTACTGCTTGTTGGCTGGCTGTGAGGCCAGCGTGCGCATGTTGTGCAGGCGGTCGCATATTTTGATGAGGATGACGCGGATGTCGTCGCTCATGGTGAGCAGCAGCTTCTTGAAGTTCTCGGCCTGCGCCGAGGCGTGGTCGCCGAAGATGCCGCCGCTGATTTTGGTCAGTCCGTCGACAATTTGCGCAATCTTCGGGCCGAAGATGTTCTGGATGTCCTCCGTGGTGTAGTCGGTATCCTCGACCACATCGTGAAGCAGCGCGGCGCAGATGCTCGTTGAGCCAAGGCCCATCTCCTCGCAGGCAATCTGCGCTACGGCGATGGGGTGCATGATGTAGGGCTCACCAGACAGGCGCCGCACGCCTTTGTGAGCCTGGCGGGCGAAGTTGAAAGCCTTGGTGATGATGTCAACCTTCTTGCGGTGACTGGAGTGCAGGTAGGTGTCGAGCAGATGGTTGAACGCATCTGTAATCATTTTGTTGTCGGCCTGTTCCCGTTCTTTGTTTCTGAGCTCTTGTTCGTCCATAGCAGCTATCCCTTGTAACTTATTTCACTCTCAGTTTGTCGCCCACAACGATGTTGCTGCCCTTGATGCCGTTGAGCTGACGCAGCTTCCTCACCGAGGTGTGGTTGCGCTCGGCAATCTCGCCCAGCGTGTCGCCCGACTTCACGGTGACGTGTTTGGCCTTGGTCTTAGATGTCTTCGACTTCGACTTTGATTTGCCTGACCTGCTGCTTTTTGAGCTGCGGCTGCTGCGGTTTCCCGATGAGTATGACTTGCGGCTGTCATTTTGCGGTGCGGCCTGCCCGTCGTTGGTGTCGTTGCTGTCATTGTTGGCGGCTGCGGTGCCTTTCTTGGGTTCCGCATTCAGGGGGATGCGCTCCACCTGGTTTTTCTTCACGAGATAAGTGGCGTTGTCGGCCACGCGCACCTCGCTGCGCTTCGGCCTGTAGTTTTTGGGGTTGAAGGCGAGGATGGAGTCCTCCTTGTCGATGAACTGGCTGATGAGCGAGGCCGGCAGGCGCAGTGACGACAGCTCGGAATGGCCGTTGACCAGATTGCGCCGGTACTGCGGATTGAGATCTTCCAGCTGCTCGATGTCGATGCCCAAGACGTGGGCTATTTGCTCGAAGTGGATGTCCCGGTCAACCATCACCGTGTCGGTGCGGGCGGGCAGCGAGCTGTTGAGCGGGCAGATGTTGTGGTCGCAGTAGTAGGTCATCACGTAGTTGGCGGCGATGAACGCCGGCACATAGCCGCGTGTCTCCTGCGGCAGGCGGGGATAAATCTTCCAGTAGTCGCGCTCGCCGTGTGAGCGGCGTATGGCCTTGTTGATCTTGTCGGGGCCGCAGTTGTAGGCGGCGATGACGAGGTTCCAGTCGTTGTAGATCTTATAGAGGTCGCTCAGGTAATGTGCCGCGGCATACGACGACTTCACGATGTCGCGCCTTTCGTCGACGAGCGAGTTTACCTTGAGATTGTAGCGGCGTGCGGTGGAGAGCATGAACTGCCACAGCCCGACGGCTCCGACGCGTGAGCGGGCCGTGGGGTCGAGTCCCGACTCGATGACGGGTAGGTATTTCAGTTCCAGCGGGAGACCATAGGTCTCGAGCGCCTCTTCGAAGACGGGAATGTAGAAGTTCTGTGCGCCGAGCATGTAGGCCACGTTGCGCCGCAGGTCGCCTGTATAGCGGTCGATGAAAGCCTGCACGATGCTGTTGTAGGGCATCTCGATGACGGTCGGCAGGCGTGAGAGACGGTCCTTATACACTTCCGGGTCATAGATGGGATTGATGTCGGGCATGTTGCAGTCGGAGTCGGGCCGCAGGTAGAGCTTGGCGTTGTAGAGCTTCATCAGGCTGTCGAGCCTGGTCGTCATCGACTGGGGCAGGTTGATTTCCTCCTGCCGTCCCTGCTCGTCGGTGACGGTGATGCTCTTTCCGTCGTTCTGCGCCCGGGTGGTGACGGCCATGGCGCCGAGCAGTAATAATATAAGGTGTCTTTTCAAGTTCATTGTTTTTCTGTTAGAAAGTGATGGCGCACTGCATGCCCACTCCTGTGTTGCGCAGCAGGTTGCCGTTCTGGCCGTTGCTGAGCACGGCCGGCGCCACGTGCAGGCTGAGGTCGGGCGAGATGTCAAACTCCGACAGCGAGGCGTCGACGTAGGCGTCGATGACGGAGAGGGCATAGACGCCCACCATGACAAAGAAGCTCAGGTCGCGCCAGCGGCGGTAGCGGTCCTTGCGCTGACGGAAGATGTCCTGCCATCTTGACTTGTTGGTCTCGTCGATGGTCGTCCCTAAGTGCAGAAACTGGTTGTAGCTCTGTGTGTTGGGGTCGTCGTCCATAATGTCGAGATAGGCCTGGCTGTAGTCGCGGTACATCATGTTGTTCCATCTCATGGCATAGGCGCAGCCTACAAATCCGCCATAGAAGATGGGCAGTTTCCAGTATTTGCGGTTATATATTTGTCCGGCGCCGGGCAGCACGAGCGCCAGCCACAGGGCGCGCTTGGCCTCGGGCTTCCATGTAGCCCAGTTGCGCTTGTGGCGTGTGACGGTATCGGGCAGGGCAGCCGTGAGCGTCTTGTCTTTGGCCGCGAGTGTGTCAGCGGGCAGCAGTGCCTCGGCCTTCAGTGTGTCCTCGCCAATCTCAGCAGCGCTGAGATGACGTGCCGGCGCCGCCGGCGCCTTTTTGTCTTGCGCACGGGCGGCCTGCACACAACCGAGACTGAGCAACAGGACTGTGGCCATGACAATGGAATGCAACGTATTCACCGGTGGTATCCTCAGATTTATTGTTTCAGATTGTCCAGGATGTCCATGATGCGCTGCAGCTCCTCCTGGTTGGCGAAGGCGATGCTGATCTTGCCCTTGCCCTTGGCCGAGCAGGCCAGCTGCACCTTGGCGTTGAGGGTCTGCGACAGGCGGTCGCGCAGGGCGGCGAGCGGTTCGGGCAACTGTGCCTTGGTCTTTATTTTCTTGTTGCCGCTGTCGATGTCCTCACCGTTTTTCAGGCTGTTCACCACCTCCTCGACCTTTCTCACGGACCATCCGTTCTTCATCGTCTCCTTGAACACCTTCAGCTGAAGTGACGGACTGTCGAGCGCGAGCAGCGCGCGGGCGTGCCCCATGTCTATTTCCTTTTTCTGCAAAGATATCTGGACCTGGGCGGGCAACTTCAGCAGGCGCAGGTAGTTGGTGATGGCCGAGCGGCTCTTGCCCACGCGCTCCGACACTTTCTCCTGCGTCATGCCCGTGTTCTCAAGCAGATGCTCGTAGGCCAGCGCAATCTCAATGGGGTTGAGGTCCTCGCGCTGGATGTTCTCCACGAGAGCCATCTCCATCACGTTCTGGTCGTTGATGGTGCGTATGTAGGCGGGAATGGTCTTCAGTCCGGCCATCTGCGAGGCGCGCCAGCGCCGCTCTCCGGCGATGATCTGGAAGCGGTTCTCGGCGGTCTGCCTCAGGGTGATGGGCTGGATGATGCCAATCTGGCGTATGCTGTTGGCCAGCTCCTGCAGCTTCTCGTCATCAAATAGGCTGCGCGGCTGGTTGCTGTTGGGCTCAATCTGGTCGAGCGGTATCTCGTTGATGGTCGACGAGCCTTGCGTGCGCACGGCGTCGGTGGAGATCAGCGCGTCGAGGCCGCGTCCTAAAGCGTTGAATTTCTTGTGTACTGCCATAGTTTATGCGTTCTTCTCAATAATCTCCTTAGCGAGCATCAGATGGTCCTTGGCACCCTGTGAGTCGGCGTCGTAGAGAATGGCGGGCAGGCCATGGCTGGGAGCCTCAGAGAGCTTCACGTTGCGCCGGATAATGGCCTTGAACACCAGCTCCTGGAAATGGCGCTTCACCTCGTCGTAGATCTGGTTGGCCAGGCGCAGGCGGCTGTCAAACATTGTCAGCAGGAAGCCCTCTATCTCGAGTTTCGGGTTGAGGCGGCTCTTGATGATCTTGATGGTGTTGAGCAGCTTGCTGATACCCTCGAGGGCGAAATACTCACACTGCACGGGAATGATGACCGAGTCGGCGGCCGTGAGCGCGTTGACGGTAATCAGGCCCAGCGAGGGTGAGCAGTCGATAAGGATATAGTCGTATTCCGGCCGTAGGGGGTCGAGGATGCCCTTGATGACCTTCTCGCGGTTGTCAAGGTTGAGCATCTCAATCTCCGCACCAACGAGGTCGATATGGCTTGGGATGATGTCGAGCTTGTCGATGTCGGTGGTGTAGATGGCGTCCCTGACATCAGCATGGTCAATGATGCACTCATAGAGTGAGCAGTCCACCTGGCTGATGTCGACACCGAGTCCGCTTGAGGCGTTGGCCTGCGGGTCAGCGTCAACGATGAGTACCGATTTCTCCAATGTGGCCAGCGAGGCAGCCAGGTTGATGGCTGTCGTGGTCTTGCCCACGCCGCCTTTCTGGTTTGCGATAGCAATGATTTTTGCCATTTTCTTTCGTTTTTTTCTTTTCCCCCTACGTATAGGGCGCATTGTTAACTGCAAAGATACATATTTTGTTTGAGAAAGCATCTGTTTAAACCTTTTTTCGTACTTTTGCAGCAGAAAATCTTTTGTCGGGGTACCGGCCCGGCCCCGTTGTATTCTGTTTTAACCTCCATTAAGTCATTTGAATATGCAAAATCATATTTCTGACACCGCATCTCAGTCAGCCCACCGCCGTCCGCTCATTCTCATCACCAACGACGACGGCTACCATTCGGAGGGCATCCGCCATTTAGCCGCCTTTGCCAAGCCGTTGGGCGACGTGCTTGTCGTGGCGCCCGAGCGCGCGCGCTCTGGCTACTCGTGCGCCTTCTCGGCAGCTGACTTCCTCCGTCTGAAGCGGCGCCACAACATGGGTGAGACTGAGGTGTGGTCGTGCTCCGGCACTCCTGTCGACTGCGTGAAGCTGGCCCTCGACCAGCTCTGTGCCGACCGCCGCCCCGACATCATCCTGAGCGGCATCAACCACGGCGACAACTCGTCGGTCAACAATCACTACAGCGGCACGATGGGTGCCGCCATGGAGGGCTGCATGAAATATATTCCGTCGGTGGCCTTCTCCAGCTGCTACTACAATGAGGACGCCAACCTCATGCCCCTGCGTCCCTATGTGGAGAGGATAGTGGGGCGCGTGCTGGACGAGGGACTGCCCAAGGGTGTCTGTCTCAACGTGAACTTCCCCGCCCGCGAGGAGTTCGTGGGGGTCAGGGCCACGCGCATGACATGGGGAAGCTGGATCAACGAGGTGGACAAGCGGCACCACCTGCGCGGCTACGACTATTACTGGATGGTGGGCGAGTACCGCAACGACGAGCCGGAGGCCACCGACACCGACCAGTGGGCGCTCAACCACGGCTACGTGGCCATCACGCCGACCACGGTGGACGTGACCGACTATCGTTTCCTTGACCGACTCAGACAGATGGACTTATGAAATATTACCTCATTGTAGGCGAGGCCTCGGGCGACCTTCATGCCTCGCGGCTGATGCAAAGCCTGAGGACGTACGACGCCGCAGCTGAGTTCCGCTTCTTTGGCGGCGACCTCATGGCGCGCGTGGGCGGACACCGCGTGCGCCACTATAAGGAGCTGGCCTACATGGGGTTCGTGCCGGTGCTGCTCCATCTGCCTGCCATCTTCCGCAACATGGCGCTGTGCAAGCGCGACATCGTGGCCTGGCAGCCCGATGTGGTCATCCTCGTCGATTACCCGGGATTTAACCTCGGCATCGCGAAGTTTGTACACAGCCACACCCATATTCCCGTTTATTATTACATCTCCCCGAAGATTTGGGCGTGGAAGGAGTGGCGCATTAAGCGCATCCGCCGCGATGTGGACGAGCTGTTCTCCATCCTGCCTTTCGAGGTGCCGTTCTATGAGGAAAGGCACCATTATCCCATCCATTATGTCGGAAATCCCACAGCCGAGGAAGTGCGGGCGTTTCTTGCCGGCTATCATGAGGACCAGAAATCGTTCTGCCGCCGCCACCGTCTCGATGAGCGCAAGCCCATCATCGCGCTTCTCGCGGGCAGCCGTAAACAGGAGATTAAGGACAACCTCCCTGCCATGTCTGCCAGTCTGACGGCGGACCTGCTTCGTGACTTTCAGGCTGTCATAGCCGGCGCGCCGTCGATTGACCGCGACTATTACGCGCCGTTCATGGGTGACGGCCGGCTGCGGCTCATCTTCGACGACACTTATGCCTTGCTTGCCCATGCTACGGTGGCGCTGGTGACGAGCGGCACGGCCACGCTGGAGACGGCACTGTTCCGCGTGCCGCAGGTGGTGTGCTACAAGACACCGCTGCCAAGGCTCATGCGGTGGGGCTTCAACCATATCATCAAGTGTCCTTTTATCAGTCTGGTCAATCTCATTGCAGGCCGTGAGGTGGTGCCCGAGCTGTTTGCCGACCGTTTCACGGTGACCAACATCCGCGACTGGACCCGTCGCCTGTTGCCAGGCCAGTCCGACCGTGAGACCATGCTGCGCGGCTACGACGAGGTGAGCCGCCGTCTGGGCGACCGCGTGGCTCCCGATGAGGCTGCGCGCATTATGGTTGACAAGCTCAGCAACGGCCAGCGTGGGTCAAGGTAGGGCAGACGGTCTTGCATGATGTATGAGATGTAAAGCCATGCTTTCCTCCTGCTCATTTTCACACTTCTTCGTTGGCAGTGTATTGGCCGGCCTGGTGCCGGCCACCAGCCCGGCCAATACACTGCTATCGGGATTTCTAAATTCTCCTCACTTCTTTACTTTCTTGTTACTCTTGTGGCTACGGCGTGCTTGTTGTCGTAGAGGCCGTTGAACTCGTCGAGCAGCAGGTAGGTTGGAGTGTTGAGGCCGTAAGCTCCCTTGTCGCTGCCGTCAAAGGCGAAATACACCTGCTTCACGTCGCCAAGCGGCGTGAGGTCGAACCAAGTCCAGTCGCGGACATAGTTGAGCTGCTTTCCGAGATATTCGGCCAGGTAGTAGGAGACGGTGTCCTGCGTGCCGTCGGCCTTGATGCCGATGCAGTCGAGACGCAGCCAGCTGCCTTGTGTAAACTTTTTGCTGTAGCCGTCGCCATTGAGGATGGAGTTCTGCACGTAGGTGTTCACGGCGCCGTAGAAGCCGCGCACGGTAATGGGCGTGTTGCCCGGCATGTCGATGGTGGAAGGCGTGCCCCAGGTGGGATAGTACACGGCAAAGTTGCCGTTGAAGCCGTGGCCCACGCAGCTGTTCTTGTCGGTGGTGTAGTCCTTGAACGATGTGTCTTTCTTGCCCGAGACCGTGAAGCCCGACCATGACTGGTATTGTGCGTTGTAGGTGTAGTGGAACGTGTAGCCGTGCGAGGTGAAGCTGCTGCCCGAGGTGATGCTCAGCACGCTGTCGCCGCCCAAGACTACGTCGTCGAAGTTGGCGTCGTAGCTGGGCTGCTCAATGTTGTTGCCGTCGTCATCGCTGCAGGCGGTGAAAGTGAATGCTACTGCGGTGGCCAGTGCCACCATTGGGAAAAGTTGTTTTAATGATAACATGATGGTTATGATTTGATGATGATTAATTGTTCCAGTGCAAGTCTTTGGCTCCCGTCACCTCGGTGCTGGTCTCGCCCAGCCATCCGCATTGCTGGTTGATGCCGGTATAGACTTTGACGAAGTTGATGCCTTTGAGGTGTACGCTCCGGCCGTTGGCGTCCACGGCCCAGTCGATGTCAACCTGTGACTGCGGGTCGCTGTTGGGCCGGCTGTCGGCGTAGCCGTAGTCGTAGAAGTACTGGACGAAATACGAGCCGTCGCCAATCTCGTCGGCTCCGTTGTCGGGCAGCCGGGTGCCGGTGAATGTGAGTTGGTCTTCTTTCATCCACATCGGGAAGTAGCTCTGCTGGGTATGCCATTCGTTGCGGCCTATGGTGCCGCTGCGTCCCTCGCTGTCGGTCCAGCTGATGTCGTCGTTGCCGCGCGTGTAGGTGATGGAGTAGTTGTGTATGGTCTGCGCGTTGTGGTATTCGCTGCCGGCTATCTCGTACCACGGGTCGTCGGGCAGTCCGTTGCCGTTGACATCCTCGCTCACCATGATGATGCCCGGCTCGGAGCTGCCGCCCGGCCGCCTCGTGGTGCGGTCGGAACTGATGGCGTTGCCCATGACCTGGAAGTCGCGCTGTCCGCTGACGTTTTTAATCTTGTGGTCGAAGCCGAACACCACGTACCCGCCGAAGCCGCCTAAGGAGAGCGGCGTTGCGGCGGTGCCTGCGATGTACTGCTCGGCTTTCCGGCGCATGGCCTCGTCGTCGTCACCCGCCGCGTATTCGGGTGCCTCGTTGATGAACTGCCCCGGCGCGGGCCGGTATTCAAACACCTTTGAGATATAGGCGCTGCCCGCCGTTGACGGCCCGCTGTCGCCGCCGCCTCCGGCTGCCGCGTCGGTGAGAAACACCGCATGGGCGGGAATGTCACCCGTTGCCACGTGCCATTTCAGGCCGCCGTCGCGGTTGAAGCAGTAGAGGTCGCCCGGCGTGATGTAGCTCTTGGCATCGCCGATATAGAAGTCCTTAGTCTCCGGATTGACAAAGATGCAGTAGGGCGTGTGTATGCGCTGCTCCGTGCCGTCGGCTATAAGCTGGCTGCTCACCTGCCTGTGGGTCGCGACATCCACGATGGCGTACGTGGTCTGCTGGGCATGGGTGAGGGCGTTGGTCTGCTTTCCGCAGATGTAGAGCGAGTCGCCGTCGAGCCACCAGTTGCCCACGGCCACGTCGAGGCTGTCGGTGAGGGCATCGGCGCGAGTGTCGATGCAGTAGAGCTTAGCGGCTGTGGAGCGGTAGTCGCCGCGGTTGGCTACCCACAGCTGGTGGTGGCTGTCGGTGACGACACGGTTGAGGTTGACAGCCACGTCGATGCGCCCCGTCTCCTTGAACGTGGTGAGGTCGATGACCGACAGCGCGCGCTCGTAGTGGGGCGCCATGTAGCCGCCCGAGTTGGCCACGTAGAGCTTGCCGTCGGCCACGCCTATGCCGTCGGGCTGGTAGCCCACGAGGCAGGTATCGACAATCTTCAGTGTCGCCGTGTCAATCTTTGCCACGTAGCCCCGTTGGCGGTAGTCAGGGTTGACTTCTACGGGACCCGCATAGGAAGTGGCGTAGGCATAGCCTCCGGCGAAGGCGATGTAGCGGCAGTTGGGCAGGTTGACCTGCCCTATGCGCCTGGCCGTGCGCAGGTCCATTACCTCTATCTTGTTGGAGCAGTTGATGACTGCGTAGAGCCGGTTGCCGTAGCTCTGCAGGTCGTTGCCGACATCGCCCAGCTCCATAGTCACCGTCGGGTTGGCTCCCGTATATCTGTTTCGCGTATAGATACCCGATACACAGTCGTAGTAGTCGAGCGAGGCCTTGTTCGACCCCATGTTGCCCTCGTTGAGCAGATAGAAGCCCGCCACCCGGGCGGCGGTGCGTATGCTGTCCACCCGCACCTGCTCCGGCATGATGATGTCGTAGGCGTCGCGGCAGCCTGTCAGCAGGGCCGGCAGCAGGAACAGAAGAAAGGTACGGTGAAGTGTCATAGTGCGTCAGGGAATATTCAGTTTGACGATAAACCGCCAGTTGCGGCCCGGCATGGGATAATTGAGCACCACGTCGTATTGTTGGCTTAGCACGTTGTTGCACTCTACGGCCAGCTGTCCGCTCCACGCGCTCCACCGCCACTGCCATGAGGCGCTGAGGTCGTGGGTGTACCACGGCTGCTCGCGGTTGACGGCTATGTTGGCCGAGTTGTGATAGCGTTCGCCCACATAGACGAACGCATAGTTGAGTCCCAACGTCCGCCACACAAGGTTGGCCGTAACGGAGCCGCTGTGCCAGGGCGTGTAGGCTATCTGTCCCTTGTAGGAACCCGACACGGGGTCGTTGTCGGACGGGTCGGTATAGTCTTGCGCCCTTTGGTAGGTGTAGCTGCAGCAAACGTTGAGCATCCAGTCGGGCGCAGGACGCACTACGGCCTGAGCCGAGGTCTCAATGCCGAGGATATGCACCTTGCCGATGTTCATCATCATCCAGCGGTACTGTCCCGAGCCGCTCGGCACGGCAACAATCTTGTCATCCACGTGGTTGTAGTAGGCGTCGGCCTTCAGCTCAATCCTCGAGAGCCAGCCGCTTCTTGCGTTCTTTGAATAGAGCATGCCCAAGTCCCACTGCGTGGCGTATTCTGGCCGCAGGTCGGTGTTGCCTATATTGGTGTAATAAAGGTCGTTGAATGTGGGCATGCGGAAGATGCGCTTATAGAATGCGCGCATCGACAAGCCGTCGGCCGCGCGGCAAGTCAGGAAGAGGGCCGGCGAGAGCTTGTGGAAGCCGTCGCGCCGTTTTTCCCAGACATTAGTGGCCAGCAGACTGCCCATCACTTTCACCACGCCCCACTGATAGCTCATGGCAAGGGCTGAGAGCAGCGTGTGGCGCCAGGGATAGGCAAAGTCGGAGAGGTTGGCCCCGAGCGTGTTGTACTGGTAATCGACCGACAGGTCGCAGTCCCAGTGGGGCAATGGCGTGACGTGGTGAGCCGTGGAGATGTACCACTCCTGCTGGCGGAAGCGGTTGTTGACGTAGAGTAGGGTGGTGTCGGGGTTGAGATAGCGCAGGTAGTCGTTGGCGTATTTTGCGCTGACCTTGTACTCATAGTGGTCGCTGACGCGCTGCACGGCGTTGCCCTGCACGAAGAAGTTGCGGTCCCACTGCCGCTGCGACCGCTTCCACACGTTGTTGACGATGGCGCCGGGTATGCCGCGTTCCGAGTCGTAGTAGTACACCTTGCCGTCCCAGTGGCCGTCGGTGAGTGTGCCGAAGAGCGCGCCCTCGAGCCTCAGTGAGGCAATGTCGCCGTTGCGGCGGACGGCCGTCGTGTCCCAGGCCACCGTGCCGTCGGGAAACTTGCGGCGGTAGCGGAAACGGTATTTGCCGCTCGCATTGACCCATTCCGCGCTCACCGACGACGTGAGGCTGCGGCTCCAGCGCTGCTCCCATAGCAGTGAGGGGTCGGAGAGGCCAAACGAGCCGAATTTCTCAGTGATGCGAAGGTTGCGGCTCTTGCCGCCGGAAAACTGCGGCCGCCGCGTGCGGATATACACTGTCCCTGAGCTGCCGAAGTCGCGTGCCGACTGAAAAATATCGCTTTTCTGTCCGTTGTAGAGGCTTATCTCCTCGATGTTGTCCATGGAGAATCGGCCGAGGTCAATCTGCCCGTTCTGCGCATTGCCCAACGGAAGTCCGTCGTAGAAGATGCCCATGTGGTTGGTGCCCATCGACCTTACATCAATGGTCTTGAGGCCGCCTACGCCTCCGTAGTCCTTGATTTGTACGCCAGAGAAGTAGCGGATGGCGTCGGCAACGGAGAACGACGACAGCGACCGGAGACGCTCGCCGGTGAGATGCTGCGCCGGAACCATCTCACCCATGCTGTGGCCATAGACCGTGACCTCGCTGATGCGCAGGGTACTGTCAGACAGCAGCGTATCGGCGCAGACGGCCGTGGAGGACGTCTCAGAAACGCCTTCCGTTGCCTGCGCAGTCAGAACACACGCAAGCAGCAAGCTCATCACACATGCTTTTGTCATCGTTGTTTTCACTGCCAGTGCCCAATCCACGAGGCTCTGGACAATCGTTGCGTCGCAGGCAGGTCTTCTGGCTCGCGGTCAAAGACAAAGCAAACAGCCTTCCCGAAGAAAATGTCAGTGGCTATCGTGTGTTCGCTTTATCGTGACGGACCGCACACAGCAGCGGGTCTGTCGGGGATTCTCACCCCGTTCCCTTTTCATCACGCATGGGCGTGAACCGGCGACTAAATGGTTATACGGTTGCAAAATTACGATTATTTTCCTTGATATGGGCAAAAAAGCGTGTTTTTTTGAAAAGATTGTGCGGCATGGCAACCGCCGTTTCAACAAAAAATGGTATCTTTGTAACTTAAAAACAGCATTGATGGACGACGATTTCAAGACAGCCTACGGTGACACACCGCTCTTTCCCGACAGCGACAGCTTCAGCGGTAGGGCAGGTGGCGGCAGCTGGGACTACGTGGCCCCAGAGCAGTTGCCCGGGCGTCCGGCGTGGCCTGCCGGCAGCAGCGGCGGCGTGGTCCCTCAAGGCGGGAGCGAGACTCACGGCGGCATGACAGAGAGCGTCGGCCAGGTGCCGGAACCCCTGATGCAGTTGCAGGCCATGATGACGCGCGACCACTGGACGTTTACGCAGAACCGCGCGTTCTACAACGAGGCCAAGCTGATGGCCGACTATGCCGACCATGCGCCCATCGTGCCGTTCCACTGCTATTTCCCCACTTACCACAGCATGACCGTGGCGCAGCTGCGCAGCTACTTCACCGTGCGCCACCTGCTGAGGCAGGGCAAATATCCTGATGTGCCGCTGTCTTATCTCTTCGTCTATGTGTATGAGCTGCTGATGAAAATCGGCTGCAACAATGCCGAGGAGGCCTATGAACTGCTTCAGGAGCTGCGGGCCAACTATACCACAGAGCCGAGCCTGAGCCGCTATCTCAGGTTGTGGTCGCGCGATTTCGTGGTCTATAACAACCTCACCGGCCACATCGCAGAGCAGTTTGACGCCGAACGACAGGAGGATGCCGAGGCTTTGGTGCTGGTCAACCGCAACACGGTACCCGACCAGCTGCTGTTTCAGACGGTGACGTCGCTGTCGGCCTACAATCTCTTGGGCGGTGCGCTCTACAAGAAACAGCGCGAGGCCGTGGAGGCTGTCGTGCCGCGGGTGATACGTGGTGTGGCCGGACTGTTGGAGAAAATCACCCATCATCGCCTTGAGACGCTCTGCATGGGCATGCGAAGGCAGGTGGCGCATCCAATGTTTGAGGCCGCCATATTCTATGACCCCGCACCCGTGCGTGAGCGGGAAGTGGCCATCAGCCTGCGCCGCAAGTACGTTTGCCAAAGCGGAATATGGACCGAGACAATGTACTCTCAACGGTTGTCCAACCACCGCGGCGGTCCCCTCGGTGCCATCCTGCGTGAGACCGACCGCCGCTTGCGGCTGTCATTGCGTGTGTCGCCGAAGATTGCGCCCAAGCCAATGGACAAGGAACTGCAGGAGGCCATCCAGCAGGTTATCAACGACTGGTTGGCGGAGCGTGCCGAGGCACAGCGTCCGAAGGTAACGGTCGACTTTTCCAAGCTCGACCGCATACGCACCGATGCCGCCGCCGTGCGCGATGCCCTTCTCACCGACGAGGACCGTGAGGAGACGGCATCAGTCTCCACAGCGGTGTCGCCAGAGCCACTGGAAACGACGGTGGCTAAGGAGCCGACAGCCCCGTCGGTGCCCACAGCCGTTCCCGGCCGGCCTGAAAAGGAACAAGCGGCAGCCAGCCTGTTTACCTCAGAGGAGCAGGCATTTCTCAGGTTGCTGCTCAAAGGTGGCGACTGGCAGGCCTGTCTCCGCAGCTTCCATACGCCGTTGGGCGTGATGGTGGATGGGGTCAACAGCAAGGCGATGGACTGGCTGGGCGATGTGCTGATAGAGGATGATGGCGAAGGTCCGAAGCTGATAGAAGACTATTTGGAAGATGTAGAAAATGAATTGAACAAATGATAAAGATACCCAAACGCATAGCACAGACTATAATCAATTCGCTAAAAGGCGGCGTCGTGCCGCGTATAGGCCTGCCTTACATTGCCGTAGGCCGTCGGCGTGAGGTGGAGGCCCTGCTTCACGATGTTGGTATCGTAGCCAACGGCGGCGCGTCGTTCCGCTTTATCGTGGGCAAATACGGCAGCGGCAAGTCGTTTCTCCTGCAGACCATCCGCAACCATGTGATGGACCGCAACTTCATTGTGGCCGATGCCGACCTCTCGCCGGAGCGCCGCCTGCAGGGCAATCAGGGGCAGGGACTGGCTACCTACCGCGAGCTGATGCGCAACCTCAGCGTGAAGTCGAAGCCGGAGGGGGGCGCGCTGACGCTTGTCCTCGACCGATGGATTGGTAACGTGCAGGCAGATACCGCGACCGCCACGGGCATGAGCCTCGACGACAGCGGCTTTGCCCAGGCCGTGGAGCAGCGCATCATGAGCGTCATAAGGTCGATGCAGAACCTGGTTCACGGTTTCGACTTCGCACGTCTGCTCTCGCTCTACTACAGGGCTTTCACTGAGGGCGACGACGAACTGAAAGGCAAGGTGATGAAATGGTTTCGAGGTGAGTATGCCACCAAGACGGAGGCACGGCAGGAATTGGGCGTGACGGTGATCATCAGTGACGACGACTGGTACGACTATCTCAAGCTCCTAGCCTACTTCTTCAGACAGGCGGGCTACGAGGGGCTGATTGTTTTCATCGACGAGCTGGTGAACCTTTACAAGATACCCAACAGTATCTCGCGGCAATACAACTACGAGAAGATGCTCACAATGTATAACGATGCCCTTCAGGGCAAGGCACAATACATCGGCATGGTGATGAGCGGGACGCCGCAATGCGTCGAAGACCGCCACCGCGGCATCTACAGTTATGAGGCGCTTCGCTCACGCCTGCAGGAAGGTAAGTTCGCCCAGTCGCAGGGCATGCAAGACCTGATGGGGCCGGTGCTGCGCCTACAGCCGCTCACCTCTGAGGAAATGCTCGTACTTACGGAGAAACTTGCCGACATCCATGCCTCACTCTACGGCTACCAGCGTACGATTGACGACAACGGTCTGGCCGACTTCATCAAGATAGAATACGGCCGCATCGGCGCCGATGAGCACATCACGCCGCGCGAGGTCATCCGCGACTTCATCGAGCTGCTCGATATTCTCTACCAGAATCCGTCGGTCGACCTCCGCGCGCTCCTCCAGTCAGATGCCTTCAGCTATGCCAAGCCCTCGCTGGAGCAGCAGGCCGGTGCTGCCACTGACCCCCGCTTTGCCGAGTTCAGCATTTAGTCTCTATAGTTTCTATAGTCTCTATAGTTTCTATAGTTTCTATAGTTTCTATAGCTTCTATAGCTTCAATAGCTTCAATAGCTTCTATAGTCCCTAGTCTCTATCTTCCCCTACTATGAACGTCTTTTCCCGTTACTCCCCACTCATTCAGCACTATATCTATGAGAACGGCTGGACCTCGCTCCGCGGCATACAGGCCGCGGCAGGCGATGCCATCTTCAAGACCGACGCCAACGTGCTGCTCTCGGCATCGACGGCGTCGGGCAAGACGGAGGCCGCCTTTTTCCCCATCATCACGCTCATGCAGGAACAGCCGCCGGCCTCGGTAGGCTGCCTCTACATCGCACCCCTGAAAGCCCTCATCAACGACCAGTTTGTACGTCTCAACGACATCTGTGACGAGAGCGGCATCGCCGTGTGGCACTGGCACGGCGATGTGGCGCAGTCACAGAAGAAGAAACTGCTCAAGCATCCCTCTGGCATTCTGCAGATTACGCCTGAGAGCCTTGAGGCCATGCTGCTGCACCGCCATTCGGAGATACCTCATCTGTTCGGCGACCTCCGCTTTATCGTCATCGACGAGATACACTCCTTTCTTCGGGGAGACCGCGGAGGCCAGACGCTCTGCCTCATTGAGCGCCTCTGCCGCCTGGCCGGTGTCAACCCCCGCCGCATCGGTCTGTCGGCCACCATCGGTGAGCCTGACATGGTGGCGCGCTATCTCTCGGCAGGCACCGGGCGCGGCACGGTCATCCCGCGGGTGGAGTCGGCCAAGGCAAAATGGCGCCTGTCGATGGAGCATTTCTTCACCATCCAGCCCGACCACACCGTGCAGGCCCGCAAGGAGGGACGCAAGGAACTGCCCGACCCGCAGAGCACTGGCCCCGACGACCCATTGCGCATGGCCGACCCGGCCCTGCGCTATATCTTCGACAACACGCGCGGCCATAAATGTCTCGTGTTCTCCAACTCCCGTGAGGAGTGCGAGGCCGTGACCTCGACGCTGCGGCAATACTGCGAGGCCAGGCATGAGCCTGACCGCTTCCTCATCCACCATGGCAACCTGTCGACAGCGTATCGCGAGAGCGCCGAGGAGATAATCAAGCGTGACGACAGCCTTGTGACGGTATGCACAACCTCTACCCTTGAGCTGGGTATTGACATCGGACGGTTGGAGCGCGCGTTCCAGATTGACGCCCCCTATACCGTGTCGTCGTTCCTCCAGCGCATGGGACGCACGGGCCGCCGCGGCGCGCCGTCGGAGATGTGGTTTGTCATCAGGGAAGACCCGGCCGAGGCCCGCGCGCTGCTGCCCGAGACTATTCCCTGGAAACTGTTGCAGGGTATAGCCCTGGTGCAGCTCTATCTGGAGGAGAAATGGGTAGAGCCGCCGCGCACGGGCCGGCTGCCCTACAGTCTGCTCTATCACCAGACCATGGCCACGCTGGCCTCGGGCGGTGAGATGATGCCGGCCGAACTGGCGTCGCGCGTGCTGACGCTGAGCTATTTCCGCAATGTCACGCAGGATGACTTCCGCATGCTGTTGCGCCATCTGCTCAAGACTGACCATGTGGAGCGCACAGAGCGCGGCGGACTCATCGTCGGCATAGCCGGAGAGCGTGAGGTGAACAACTTCAAGTTCTATGCGGTATTCCAGGAAAACGAGGAGTATACGGTGCGCTGTGAGTCGCAGGAGCTCGGCACCATCGTCAAGCCGCCACCAGTCAACGACAAGATAGCCATTGCGGGCCGCGTGTGGGTGGTCGAGGAGGTGGACATCAAGCGCCATGTAGTCTATTGCCATCCCGTAAAGGGCATCATCCCGGCCTATTTCGGCGACGAGCCGGGCGACATCCATACGCACATCCTCGAGCGCATGCGTCGCCTGCTGCTTGAGGGCTTTGCGGGCGACCAGTCACCCGAGGAGCGTGTGGCCCGCTATGCTTACCTCCTGCCGCAGGCCCGTCTGCGGCTGGCCCAGGCTCAGGATGCCGCGCTGCATTCGGGACTGGGCGTGAAGTGGATTATCCCGCTGGGAGGCAACATGTATGCGCTGTTCCCCTGGCTGGGCAGCTACGCCTTTTTGGCCTTAGAGCGTTTCCTGAGACTCAAGTGCGGGCCGCAGGTGGGCATGAAGGGCTTCGACTCCAACCGGCCCTATTGGATGCAGTTTACCCTGCAGACCAGTCTCGATCGGCTGCTGGAGGTGATACGTGCGGAAATCAGCAAGCCCATTGACCCGATGACACTGCTTTATCCAAAGGAAAAGCCGGTCTTCGACAAATACGACGACCGGCTTCCTTTGGAGTTGACCCGTAAGGGTTTTGCTTATGGTGTACTCGATATTGAGGGCATGCGCCAGCGCGTCATGCAAATAGTTGCAGTGCGTACAGATAAATCACGGCTGCTGGAATAGCCATCAGCGACGAGTCAAAGCGGTCCATCATGCCACCGTGCCCCGGGAGGATGTTGCCGCTATCCTTGATGCCAAGGGTACGCTTGAACAGGCTCTCGACAAGGTCGCCCCAGGTGCCGAACACCACCACCACCACGGCCAGGCCGAGCCATTGCCAAGTGTTGAGAAGGTGTCCCTCGTCGCCGCTGTTGACCAGGTAGCCGATGATGGCGGCTGCGATGACGGCTAACACGCCGCCGCCGATACTGCCCTCCCAGGTCTTGCCCGGTGAGATGCGGGGAAAAAGCTTGTGCCGGCCGATGAGCGAGCCGACGCAGTAGGCGCCTGCATCATTGCACCAGAGAAGAATGAAGACACTCAGTGGCAGGAAGATGTCGTAGCTCTGCGGGTCCTGATAGGGGAAGGCAAGGATGTTGATGAGTGCCAGCGGCATGGCGATATACAGTTGGCCGAGCATGGTATAGGCCCAGTCGGCCACGGCGTTGTTGCTCTTCGTGTAAAGCTCGCTGATGAGCAGATAGACGACGGTCAGGATGTAGGGCACCAGCACGGCAAAGCCCGTGACGATGCCCGATGCCCAGGCTCCCGCCGCAATGAAGAAATAGACACCGCCGACGGTTGAGATGAAGCGGTTGACCGTGGCGCCGGCCACCTGGCCGTTGACCAGTCCAGTATATTCCCACATTGTGAGGCCGGTAATGATGCAGAACAGCACCATCATTGCCATGGCGTTGAGAAAACCCGACACCATGATGGCGACGAACAGGACACCCGTGATGGTGCGGACAATGAGATTTTTTTGCTTGCTTGTCATAGAGATGTTATTAATAATGACTGTCAAAGCTGAGGCTGTGCGTCGTCGCCGTTCTTCGGTGCGGCAGCTTCGTCTGCGGCTTTCTTGTCGGCAGGCTTCTTGTCGGCACTCCCGTCGGCAGCTTCGTTGCCGGTGTTTTCTTTCCCGGCTACTGATTTGTTGTATTCAGCCTGAGCCTGCCTCACGGCCTCGGGCATGTCCTCCAGCTTCGGCTCCTCAGCCTTTTCCTTGGCGGCCTTTTCGGCTTCGAGTCTGTCGTTTTCCTTCATCAGTTCCTCGGTACGGCTCTCCCAAGGACGCTTGCCGAAAATTTTCTCCACGTCCTCGGCATAGATCACCTCTTTCTCGAAGAGCAGTTGGGCGAGGCGTTGGTGTCCTTCCTTATGCTCGGTGAGGATTTGCTTGGCACGGTCGTACTGCTCGTTGATGATCTTCAGCACCTCGTCGTCGATAATCTTCGCGGTGGTCTCGCTGTAGGGACGCTGGAACTGGTATTCCTGATTGTTGTAATAGCAGATGTTGGGCAGGCGGTCACTCATGCCGGTATAGGCCACCATGCCGAAGGCAGCCTTGGTGGAGCGTTCCAGGTCGTTCATGGCGCCGGTCGAGATGGCGCCGACAAAGAGATCCTCGGCAGCGCGGCCTCCCAGCAGGGCGCAAATCTCGTCAAGCTCCTCGCTCTTGGTCGTGATGACGCGCTCCTCGGGCAGGTACCATGCGGCGCCTAAGGCCTGGCCGCGCGGCACGATGGTGACCTTGACCAACGGATTGGCAAACTTGCAGAACCAGCTCACGGTGGCGTGGCCGGCCTCGTGTATGGCTATGGACCGTTTCTCGTCGGAGGTCATCACCTTGGTCTTTTTCTCCAGTCCGCCGATGATACGGTCAACGGCGTCGAGGAAGTCCTGCTTGGTGACAAATTTCTTGTTGTGGCGGGCTGCGATGAGCGCGGCCTCGTTGCACACGTTGGCGATGTCGGCGCCTGAGAAGCCTGGGGTCTGGCGCGCCAGATAGTCGACATCGAGGCTCTTGTCGGTCTTAAGCGGCTTGAGGTGAACCATGAAGATGGCCTTGCGCTCGGCCAGGTCGGGCAGGTCAACGTGAATTTGGCGGTCGAAGCGTCCGGCGCGCAGCAGGGCCTTGTCAAGCATGTCGGCGCGGTTGGTGGCAGCCAGCACGATGACGCCCGAGTTGGTGCCGAAGCCGTCCATCTCGGTGAGCAGGGCGTTGAGCGTGTTCTCACGCTCGTCATTGCCGCCCATGGCAGGACTCTTCGAGCGGGCGCGGCCCACGGCGTCAATCTCATCAATGAAGATGATACACGGCGCCTTCTGCTTGGCCTGGGCGAAGACGTCACGCACACGGCTGGCACCCACGCCGACGAACATCTCGACAAAGTCGGAGCCGCTCATCGAGAAGAAGGGCACACCGGCCTCACCGGCCACGGCCTTGGCCAGAAGCGTCTTGCCCGTGCCAGGAGGACCGATGAGCAGGGCACCCTTGGGGATTTTGCCGCCTAAGTCGGTGTATTTCTTCGGGTTCTTGAGGAAATCGACTATTTCCTGCACCTCCTGCTTGGCGCCTTCCTGTCCGGCGACATCCTTAAAGGTGACGCCCATCTCGTTGCCCCGCTCATAGAGCTTGGCCTTGCTTTTTCCGACGCTGAACACGCCGCCACCGCCTCCGGCATTGCCCATGCCGCGGGAGAGTATCCAGAAGAGGAAAAAGAAGAAAATGAGCGGAGAGAGATTGAGGAAAATGTTCCAGAAGTCAGTGCCTTTCTCATTGTTGTAGCTGTAGCCGGCGAACTTATGCTGCTTTTGCTCTGCATTGAGGAATTTCTCGAGTTCGTCGACAGAGCCGAACTGTACGGTGACATAGGGGTTGGCGCCTGTCTGCTGCGGTGTCATGTTGAGTATGGTGCGGATGTATTTCGGCTTGATATACATCTGTAGTGTATTCTCGGTTTTGTTGATGACAATGCGCTGGGCATAGCCCTTGTTGACGTAGGCCTGAAAATCGCTGTACGAGGTCTCTCGGTTGGATGCCGTACCCTTTACAATAGAATTGCCGCCGCCCGTGAAAAGAAGGATGGCCAACACAATAGCCACAGTGATGTAGAGCCAGTTCATGTTGAACCTTGGCATCTTCGGCTGCCGGTTGTCGTTGTTGGGATTGTATCGTCTGTTGTCCACTGTTCTTAGTTGTTAATGATTTAGATAAAATGCTTGTCCGGGCTGCTCCTATCCGGCAATCTTCTGTATCCTGGCGTCCTCCCAAAGGTGTTCGAGGTCGTAGAAGGCGCGGGCCTCGGGCTGGAAGATGTGCACCATGATGTCGACGAAGTCGATGGCCACCCACTGGTCGTTGCCCAGACCGTTGACACCTACGGGCTTCTCGCCCTCGTCGTCCCTGCATTTGTCGCCGACTGACTCGGCTATGGCCTCAACCTGGGTGGGGGAGTTGCCCTGGCAGATGACGAAATAGCTGGCGATGGCGCCGTCGATGTGGCGCAGGTCAATGACTACAATGTTCTCGCCTTTTTTGTCAAGGATGCCGTCTTTAATCGTTTCAAGTAACTTTTCTGTTGCTGTTGCTTTCATTCAATAATTAATATACATATATTATTCCACAAAGTTAGCGCAAAAAGCAGGAACGGCAAAATTTATTTGTATTAATTAGTAAAAAAAAAGAGGCAGGGACAATGACCGCTGAATACGGCCTTGCGCAACCCGAAAACCGGGATGGACAACTTTTTTTGAAAAAAAACGCTGAAATGTTTGGCCGGTACAAAAAAACGGCGTACCTTTGCACCCGCATTCCACAAGAGAGGATGCGAGACATTGGGGTATGGTGTAATGGTAACACTACAGATTCTGGTCCTGTCATTCTTGGTTCGAGTCCGAGTACCCCAACACGCTGAAGCCGCCGGATGGTTGAAAATCAACTGTCCGGCGGCTTTCTGTCTGGTGCGTGTCCTTGCGCACGGGGCTTGACGCCTCTTTCGGGCAAGGAAAATTTAGTCACTTGCTAAGAAAAATTAACCATTTCATAGAGCACCACCCCCTATGGGGCAAGCCTGTACATGACGAAAATCGCTATCGCGTAAAATTGCGCA
>CABVDL010000002.1 GCA_902497035.1 uncultured Prevotella sp. | reverse complement strand
ACCCCGCCCCTACGGTGTCACCGTCCCGCCCTGCGATGCATCAGCAATGATTACGGTAAAAATGTAGGAGGGTGTGTCAAAATGCAAATGCCATTTTGAAAATCTTACAGATTGAAACTTTCCAATAAGAAAAAGCCATTTCAAAACTCATTTCGAGTCAAGAAATGGCTTATTCTTTGCTTTTAGAGGGCGCTCAACTTACAGATTGAAGGTTGTTAGGTTGTGGATTTGTATTTTGATACACCCTCTAACCCCCGGATGGCAACAACATGGGAAATAATCACGTGTTATCCTGCGGGGGTCAGGGCGGGGATGAACCCCGCCCCTACGTGTCACCGTCCCGCCCTGCGATGCATCAGCAATGATTACGGTAAAAATGTAGGGGCGGGGTTTTCCCCGCCCTAACCCCCGGATGGCAACAACATGGGAAATAATCACGTGTTATCCGTGCGGGGTCAGGGCGGGGATGAACCCCGCCCCTACAGCGGAACCAAATCAGACGGATTCTACGCACTGCGAGCCGGGCGATACCCGTGGGTGCCGTGCGGGGAGCCGCTCAGAACGAATAGGAGAAGCCGACCGACACGAACTCCTTGAACATCCAGTAGCCGAGATCGGCGTCACGCCTAACGCCGTCGTCAAAGCGCGGATAGAGGAACACCTTGGTCGCGAGGTAGCGGTTGAACTGGAACGAGAACGTGTTCTCCCACTCCGCCTCCGTGCGCTTGTAGGTGGTGTACCAGTAGAGACGGGTCGACCACGACGCATTGTCGGAGAACTTCCAGTTGAGGCTGACGGTGGTCTGCGAGCCGAAGTCGTTGAGCGAGTGCTTTCCCGCGTCGATGCCATTGCGCGCCGACAGCTCCAGGCGGCCGCAGTACTTGAAATTGTAGGCCAGCGGGGCGAGATGGACGCTGCCCGTAAGCCGGTTCTTCAGCCACCTCACGTTGTAGTCCATACCGACGGACAGGTTGAGGTTGAAAGGCGAGAAGAAGTCCGACTGCACGCGGGAGCTGTTGGTGCTGTAGTGCCTTGCCCACTGCGTCTGGGCGATAAGCTGGAAGGTGTAATACCACTGCCGTGTGGCCTGCAGGCCGAGCTTGCCGGTATATCTGATGAGGTCCTCAGTCGGGCGCGTCTTGTGAACGGTGTCGCTGCGTGTGGTCTGCAGGCCGTATTTCATCTCGAGCGTGTTGTCCCATCTCACTTTCTGCTTGTTGTTGTAATTGGCCACGAGCTTCACCTGTCCCATGAGCGAGTAGTTGCTCTCACCGCCCTGGTACCAGTTGTCGGTCAGGTAATTCTGCAGCAGCTGTAAATAATAATCACCGCCAAAAGTCCAGAAGTTCGGCTTCAGCACCACCACGTCGAGGGGCAGGGCGTCGGGCTCCTGCGGGGCGCTCTTCTTCACCACCGCCGACGGATTGCCCGTCACCGTCTTCGGCGCAATGGTCGGCCCGGCGGCCTCAAGGCTCTCCTGGGTGTTCCTGACCAGTTCGGGGTGATTGAGATAGACACTCAGCAACTTACGGTCGTTGTCAGAGAGCTTTCCGTCAAGGGAGAAGGCATGGCGGGCCACATCCCGGTAAAAAGTCATCGGCAGGAAGAAAGGCGCCGTCTCAATGTCAGGCAGCGGTCTCACGCGGCATGAGTCGCTGTAGATGGAGTCACGGCAGGCGGCCAGGGAGTCAGTGAACTTTTTTTGCCATTTCTCTTCCGTCGCGGCCTTTTTGCTTCTCACGACGCGGCTCCGCCCCTGGCCGGAAGAGGCGAGCGGGATGGCAACGAGCAGCAGCGTGCACGCCGCCACCATGGCAGGCTTATATCTTTTCACTTTGTTCATGATTACGATGCAAAGGTAAGCATTATCAAGAAAATACCAAAACGAATTGTTGCACATTCAACAAAAAATTCGTATCTTTGCAACGTAATACAGATAACTATTTTAACCCTCAAAGATCGTGGCAGATACAAAGTATATTTTCGTCACCGGCGGCGTTGTTTCCTCACTTGGCAAGGGAATTATCTCGTCGTCAATCGGCAAGCTTCTCCAGGCAAGAGGCTACAACATCACCATCCAGAAGTTTGACCCCTACATCAACATTGACCCCGGCACACTCAATCCCTACGAGCACGGCGAGTGCTATGTGACCGTCGACGGAATGGAGACCGACCTTGACCTGGGCCACTATGAGCGCTTTACCGACATCAAGACGACGAGGGCCAACTCCATGACCACCGGCCGCATCTACAAGTCGGTGATTGACAAGGAGCGCCGGGGCGACTATCTGGGCAAGACCATCCAGGTGGTGCCGCACATCACCGACGAGATCAAGCGCAACATCAAGCAGCTTGGCCGCAAGTACAACTACGACTTCGTGATTACCGAGATCGGCGGCACCATCGGCGACATCGAGAGCGCACCGTTCCTCGAGGCCATCCGCCAGATGAAATGGGAGCTGGGCAGGAACGCCGTCAACATACACCTTACTTATATTCCCTACCTTAAGGCCGCCGGCGAGCTGAAGACGAAGCCCACACAGCACAGCGTGAAAGAGCTGCAGAGCGTCGGCATCCAGCCCGACATCCTCGTGCTGCGCACAGAGAAGCATCTCAACGACGGCATCCGCAAGAAAGTGGCCGCGTTCTGCAACGTCGACTTCGACTGCGTGGTGCAGAGCGAGGACCTGCCCAGCATCTACGAGGTGCCAGTCAACATGCAGAGCCAAGGACTTGACACTGCCATCCTCAAGAAAGTAGGCGAGCCCATCGGCCCTACCCCAACGCTCGGGCCATGGAAATCATTCCTCGAGCGTCGCAACCACGCAACCAAAGAAGTCCATATCGGCCTTGTCGGCAAATACGATTTGCAGGACGCCTACAAGAGTATCCGCGAGAGCCTGTCGCAGGCCGGTACCTACAACGACCACAAGACCGTCATCACGTTTATCAATTCTGAATACATCACCGAGGAGAATGTTGGAGAGAAGCTCGCCGGACAAGACGGCATCGTGATCTGTCCGGGATTTGGCCAGCGCGGCATCGAGGGCAAGGTCATCGCCGCGCACTACACGCGCACGCACGACATTCCCACCTTCGGCATCTGCCTCGGCATGCAGATGATGGTCATCGAGTTCGCACGCAACGTGCTGGGCTATGCCGACGCCAACAGCCGCGAGATGGACGAGACCACGCCCCACAACGTCATCGACATCATGGAGGAGCAGAAGAACATCACCAACATGGGCGGCACGATGCGTCTGGGAGCCTATGAGTGCGACCTGCGCCAGGGCTCACGCGTCCTAAACATCTACAAGCAGGAGCATATCCAGGAGCGCCACCGCCACCGCTACGAGTTCAACAACGACTATGAGAAGGAATTCGAGCGCAACGGCATGATGTGCGTGGGGCGCAACCCGGAGAGCGACCTCGTGGAAATCGTCGAGATACCCAGCCTGAAGTGGTACATCGGCACGCAGTTCCATCCCGAGTACCAGTCGACAGTGCTTCACCCGCACCCACTGTTCGTGGATTTTGTAAAGACAGCCATCGCCAACCAGAACAAAAAAGGATAACCGCAATACAGTCACAAGACAGACAACAACAAATAATGGATAAAAACTCAATTATCGGCTTCGTCCTCATCGCCGTAGTCCTTATCGGATTCAGCTGGTACTCACAGCCTTCAGAGGAAGAGCAGCGGGCCGCGCTCGTACAGGACTCCATCGCACAGGCCGCCAGGGCCAAGGCTGAGAAAGCCGCCAGGGCCGCAGACGCCAGACGCCGGGAAGAAGCTAAGAAAAGCATCGCCGCCGACACCACCGCACTCTTTCACAAGGCACTCACGGGCAAAGCCCAGAATATCGTACTGCAGAACCGGCGCGTGGCGCTCACCCTCAGCACCAGGGGCGCCGTTGTCACCAAGGCCTATCTCAAGAACCAGAAAGGCTCACGGCGCTTCATCGGACACGACATCAGCGACAAGACCGGGAAAAGCGACGACCCGAACGGCATCACGCTGTTCGAGGGCCGCGACCAGAGCCTCGACTACACGCTCATGGCCAAGGAGGCCAACATCAATACCGGCGACCTGTATTTCACGCCATCTGCCGTCACCGACAGCACCGTCACCTTCACCGCCGAGGCCGGAGCGGGAAAGACGCTGACGCTGACCTACAGGCTGGGCAGCGACTACATGCTCCACATGAGCCTGCGCGCCACCGGCATGGCCGGACTCTTCGACCCCAACGCCAACAGGCTCAACGTCAGCTGGCACGAACGGGTGAAGGAGCAGGAGCGCGGCTTCACCTTCGAGAACCGCTATGCACGCCTCGATTGGAAAAACACCAACGGAGGCACCGACTATCTGAGCGAGGCGTCAGACAAGCAGCAGACCACCGAGGAGGCCATGGACTGGGTGGCCTACAAGAACCAGTTCTTCTCGTCGGTCATTATCTCAAAGGACGGCTTTGACAAAGGCGCCGCCCTTCAGAGCCTTGTCTATGACAAAAAAGCGCAGGAAAATCGGAAAGTACGCTATCTAAAGGACTTCACGTCAAACATGAAGACTGCTTTCGACCCCTCTGGCGCCAAGCCTTCAGAGTTTGAGTTCTACTACGGCCCCAACGACTTCTATACGCTGAAGAACATCGAGAAGCAGAGCACCTTCAACAAGGAGCTTGACATGGAGCGCATCGTCTACCTTGGCTGGCCGCTGTTCCGGCTGATCAACCGCTGGTTCCTGATGCCCGTGTTCACATGGCTCACCAACTGGGGCTTCAACATGGGCGTGGTGCTCATCCTCATCACGCTGCTGCTCAAGCTCATCACCTACCCCATGGTGAAAAAGAGCTACATGAGCTCGGCAAAGATGCGTGTGCTAAAGCCGAAACTCGACGAGGCCACAAAGCAGTACAACAAGCCGGAGGACCAGATGCAGAAGCAGCAGGCCATGATGGCCGAGTACAGCAAGTACGGCGTCTCGCCGCTGAGCGGCTGCCTGCCCATGCTCATACAGATGCCTATCTGGATTGCCATGTTCAACTTTGTGCCAAACGCCATCCAGCTGCGCGGCGAGAGCTTCCTGTGGATCAACGACCTCAGCACCTACGACCCGATTTTCGAATGGAGCTCCAACCTCTGGCTCATCGGCGACCACCTCTCATTGACCTGCATCCTGTTCTGTGCCGCGCAGATAATCTACTCCTGGTTTACGATGCAGCTGCAGAAAGACCAGATGGTGGGGCAGCAGGCCGAGCAGATGAAGATGATGCAGTGGATGATGTTCCTCATGCCGCTCATGTTCTTCTTCATGTTCAACGACTACTCAGCCGGCCTTAACTTCTACTATTTCATCTCGCTGTTCTTCTCGGCAGCCATCATGTTCCTGCTGAGAAAGACCACCAACGACGAGAAGCTGCTGGCCATCCTCGAGGCCCGCTACAGGGAGAACAAGGACAATCCGAAGAAAATGAGCGGCCTGGCGGCTCGCATGCAGGCTCTGCAGCAGATGCAGCAGCAGCAGATGGAGGCACAGCGCAGGCGGCAGAAATAGACAAACACACACTATCATATCAGCATGAACAAGGCTATCGCATTATTGCTCGGCATCTCACTTCTTGGCATGCCGCAGATACAAGCTAAAACGATGACAAAGCAACACACGGCCGCTTCTACGTCAGGCCTGATGACGCCCGAGGACCTCTGGGCCATGGGACGAATGGGCGGCGCCGCTGCCTCTCCCGACGGGAAGCAGGTGGTGTATCAGATAACCAAATACTACGTCAAGGACAACAAGGGCCAAACGAAGCTTTACGTCCAGAGTGCCGCCGCGCGCAAAGGCAGCGTCCCCGCCCCGCAGTGCCTCACACCCGACAACGCCAGCGAGAGCGACGCCGCCTGGATTGACGGCGGCAAGCGGATTGCCTTTCTGCGCGAGGGCCAGCTGTGGGCAATGAACGCCGACGGCAGTGGGCGCGTGAGGCTCACCGACTCAAAGACCGACATCGATGGCTTCCGCTTCTCGCCCGACGGCACCAGGGTCATCCTCGTCAAGAGCCTGCCCTACCACGGCAGCATAAAAAAGAACCCCGACGACCTGCCGCTGGCCACCGGCCGGCTCGTCACCGACATGAACTACCGCCACTGGGACCACTATGTCGAGACCATCGCCCACCCCTTTGTCGCCAATGTGAGCGGCGACAAGGTTGACGACGGCACCGACATCCTCAACGGCGAGCCCTACGAATGCCCGATGGCCCCCTTTGGCGGCATCGAGCAGCTGGCGTGGAGCCCCGACTCCAGAAAGATTGCTTACACCTGCCGCAAGAAAGAGGGCGTGCAATACGCCATCTCAACCGACGCCGACATCTATCTTTACGACATCGCCACCGGGACCACACGCAACCTCTGCAAGCCGGACGGATATAAGGAACCAGCCATCGATGCAACCAAGTCAATGCGCAACCAGGCTGTGAACCATCAGCCGGGCGACATGCACGTGGGCTACGACCAAAATCCTAAATTCTCACCCGACGGCAACTACATTGCCTGGCAGAGCATGGCTCGCGACGGCTATGAGAGCGACCGCAACCGGCTTTGCGTCAAAAACCTAAAGACGGGTCAGGAAACATACGTTACCGAAAGCTTCGACTCTAATGTAGATGACTTCTGCTGGGCCAATGACTCCAAAACGCTCTACTTCATCGGATGCTGGGAGGCTCAGGTAAAGTTATATTCCACCAATCTCAAAGGAAACGTGCAGCTTTGGAAAGGCGATGATTATGGCTTTGGCGACTTCGGCTCGCTGCAGATGCTGGGCAGCGGCGTGAAGAACAGGTCACTCCTGCTGACGCGCCACTCTATGGTCCATCCTGACGACCTCTATGTCATCAGTCCCGATAAGAGCGGCATGGTTCAGATTACTGACGTCAACAAGGACATCCTCGGCCGCCTGGCCAAGCCCACCATCCAGCTGCGCTGGGTAAAGACCACTGACGGAAAGAAGGAGCTGGTCTGGATTATCCTGCCGCCCCACTTCGACGCCAGCAAGAAATATCCCACCTTATTATATTGTGAGGGCGGACCGCAGAGCCCCGTCTCGCAGTTCTGGAGCTACCGCTGGAACTTCTCCATCATGGCCTCCCACGGATATGTCATCGTGGCCCCTAACCGCCGCGGTCTCCCCGGCTTCGGCTCCGAATGGAACGAGGAGATTTCCGGCGACTGGACGGGACAGTGCATGGACGACTATCTGTCGGCCATAGACGACGCCGCGGCCAACCTGCCCTACGTCGACAAAGACCGCCTCGGCGCTGTCGGCGCCTCATTCGGCGGCTTCTCGGTCTATTATCTTGCCGGCCATCACGGCGGCCGCTTCAAGTGCTTCATCGCCCACGACGGCGCCTTCAACCTTGAGTCGATGTACACCGACACAGAGGAGGCCTGGTTCTCCAACTGGGAATACGACGACGCCTACTGGAACAAGGACCTGACGGCCAACGCCAAAAAGACCTACGAGAACTCCCCCCACCGCTTCGTCGACAAATGGGACACCCCCATTCTCTGCATCCACGGCGAGAAAGACTACCGCATCAACGCCAACCAGGGCATGGGAGCCTTCAACGCCGCCCGCATGCGCGGCATCCCCGCGGAGCTGCTCATCTTCCCCGATGAGAACCACTGGGTGCTGAAGCCTCAGAACGGCATCCTGTGGCAGCGCACATTCTTCAACTGGCTCGACCGCTGGCTGAAATAAACAGAACAAGACTGGCCGGAACATACCGGTCGGATTAATAATGAAAAGAATAAAATATGACTGAAAAAATTCAACGCATACTAAGCGACAAGAAAGGTGCCCGTTGGACAGCACTATTTATCGTGGCTTTCACCATGATGACAGGCTACTTCATCACTGACGTGATGTCTCCGCTGGAGGTATTGCTCGACAAACCCGTCTCCTTAGGCGGTTTGGGTTGGACTTCCGACGACTACGGGTTCTTCTCCGGCAGCTACGGACTCATCAACGTGTTCCTGCTCATGCTCTTCTTTGGAGGTATTATCCTCGACAAGATGGGAATACGCTTCACCGGCATCATGGCCTGCGGACTGATGGTCCTCGGCGTTTTCATCAAGTTCTACGGTGTCACAGCCGACTTTGGCGGAAACCGTTTCACCCTCGACTTCGTCAATTTCTCATTGCCGATGTCAGCCGCGGTGGCATCAATGGGCTTCGCAATCTTTGGCGTAGGCTGCGAGATTTGCGGCATCACCGTGTCAAAAATCATCACCAAGTGGTTCACCGGGCATGAGCTGGCACTTGCCATGGGCATTCAGGTGGCTCTCGCCCGTCTGGGCACAGCCGCCGCAATGATGGGCTCGCTACCTTTCGCCAAGGCCTTCGGTGGAAAGGTCGGCGCTCCGGTGCTCCTTGGTTTAGTCCTGCTCGTCATCGGTTTCCTCTCATTCATCGTTTACACGGTTATGGACAAGAAGCTCGACAAGAGCGTTGAGGCGGCCAAAGGTCAACAAGAAGCTAAGAAAGAAGAAGAAATCCTCGACGAGGAGACCGACGACGACTTCCATTTCCACGACTTAAAGTACATTTTCTCCAATCCCGGCTTCTGGTGCATTACGCTCCTCTGCCTGCTGTTCTACAGCGGCGTGTTCCCTTTCTTGAAGTTTGCCACTAAACTGATGATTGCCAACTATGGTGTTCCTGAAGATATGGCGGGCAGCATCCCAAGCCTTATACCTTTCGGCACTCTTCTCCTCACCCCGCTTTTCGGCTCTCTCTACGACCGCATTGGCAAAGGAGCCACACTGATGTGTATCGGCTCGGCCATGCTTGCGGCTGTCCACTTCATTTTCGCAATCCACATTCTGCCCTATGGCTGGTTTGCTGTCATCATCATGATCACGCTCGGTGTGGCATTCTCTCTGGTTCCCTCAGCCATGTGGCCCAGCGTGCCTAAGATTATCCCGATGAAGCTGCTGGGGTCGGCCTATGCCATCATCTTCTATATCCAGAACATCGGCCTCGCCCTGGTGCCTATGTTCATCGGTAAGGTCAACGGCGCTGACCCGTCTTACACTACAAGCATGAGCATATTCTGTGGCTTCGGCGTCGCAGCCGTCATTATCTCGCTGATACTTATCGCCGTTGACAAGAAGAAGCACTATGGACTTCAGGATGCCAACATCAAGAAATAAGAGGTGCCGAATTTAGGCGCTATAGGTTTATATCAAGATTATTCATCATCTGACAACAGTCATCTCATAATCCGAAGAGATTCAATGAGATGACTTTTTTAATCATTGCTATGGCTGAGCACAACGATTTAGGCAAATGGGGTGAGCAGTATGCCGCTGAATACCTTCAGAAGCAGGGCTACCTCATTCTGAACCGTGACTGGCGCTACGGACGCAGTCTCAATGACATCGACATCATCTGCAAGACCGGTGACCTGACCACGGTCGTCTTTGTCGAAGTCAAGACTCGAAGTCACATGGAGATTGTAAGGCCTGAGACCGCCGTCAACCGAAACAAAATCTATCACATAGGACGTGCCGCTGACCACTACGTGAAGCTGTTCCACATCACCGAACGCATACGCTTCGACATCATCACCGTCATTGGCACAAAAGACAGCGGCAACATACAGCTGAACCATATCGTCGATGCCTTCAGCCCATTGCGGATATAGCACTGACAAACACGATGAGGTGAATATCACAAGCCCCGTCCTCTCCAGCACAGGAAAGGACGGGGCTTGTCGCTTTATTGCCCAGTCTCTGTTATCTCAGTCCGCGGCCGTGGCAATTCTTGAATTTCTTGCCGCTGCCACAGGGACAGGGATCATTGGGGCGCGGCATCTTCTCTCTGATAATAGGCTGGTGGCGCGGCATCTGCCCGCCCGCGCCCTCACGTGTGTCCTGAGAGGCTGCGCGGCGCTGTGCTTCCTCAGCCTCGTCAAAGTTGGCTTTCTGCTCGTGGTAACGCTGCTGATGCTCAACGGGCGCCGCCTCCTGCACCGGCCCCTGCTGCTGAAGCACAGGAATCTGGCCGCGCATCAGGAAGCTTGCGATGCGGTTGTTCATGTCGTTAATCATCGTATCCCAGAGCTTGGCACTCTCCAGCTTGAAGATAAGCAACGGGTCTTTCTGCTCATACGACGCGTTCTGGACACTGTGGCGAAGCTCGTCAAGCTGGCGGAGGTTCTCCTTCCAGTCATCATCAATGATATGAAGCACGACAAACTTCTCAAACTCCTTGACAATATTTGCCGACTGCGTGTCGTAGGCCTCCTTCAGATTGACGCGCAACTGTACAGTATGGCGGCCGTCGGTTATCGGAATGAGAATGAACTGATAGATATTGCCCTGATTCTCATAGACATCCTTGATGACGGGGTATGAATCGCTCTGAATTCGGTCGGTCTTGCGCTTGAATGTAGCCATGGCACTCTGGAAAGCACGCTCCTCAAGCTCACCACGGTCATTGTTCTCAAACTCATCCTCGGTGAAAGGCACTTCCATGGAGAGTATCTCAAGGAAGTTCTCCTTGACACCGACATAATCGTTGTTCTCTATGATGTTGACCACGCGGTCCCAGATGATGTTGGAGATATCCATTCCGATGCGCTCGCCCATGAGTGCGTGACGTCGCTTCTCATAGATGACGGTGCGCTGTTTGTTCATCACATCATCGTATTCAAGCAGATTCTTACGGATACCGAAGTTGTTTTCCTCCACCTTTTTCTGCGCGCGCTCAATGCTGTGACTGATCATCGGACTCTCAATGCGCTCGCCATCCTCAAAACCGAGACGGTCCATGACCTTTGCGATTCGCTCTGACCCAAACTTACGCATCAGTTCGTCCTCGAGAGAGACATAGAATACCGACGATCCCGGGTCACCCTGACGTCCGGCGCGTCCACGCAGCTGACGGTCTACACGGCGGCTCTCGTGGCGCGTCGTTCCGATGATGGCCAGGCCTCCGGCGGCCTTCACCTCGGGCGTAAGCTTGATATCGGTACCACGGCCGGCCATGTTGGTAGCAATGGTTACGGCGCCGAGCAGCCGCTCCTCGTTGTGTAGCAGGGTGTCGGCCGTCTTTCCGGCAAGCTCCGGGTTGGACCCTTTCTTGCCAGCATCAGCGTCAGCTATGAGACGCTCCTGATAACGTACGGCCGACGGACGGTCAGTAAAGGCGCGGCCGTCGGTGGCGATATACACCTGGCCCGGCGTACTTTTACCGGCCTCAGCCACAATCATGGCCTCTTTCTGGTGGAGCTTGGCATTCAGCACATGGTGAGGTATCTTGCGCATGGTAAGCATACGCGACAGCAGCTCACTGATTTCCACTGACGTGGTACCCACAAGACAGGGACGGCCACTGACACGCATCTCCTCCACCTCCTCAATGACTGCCGCATATTTTTCACGGGCTGTCTTATAAACCCGGTCGTCGAGGTCCTTGCGGATAACGGGACGGTTGGTCGGGATTTCAACCACATCCAACTTATAGATGTCCCAGAACTCTCCAGCCTCAGTGGATGCAGTACCGGTCATTCCGGCAAGCTTGTGGTACATGCGGAAGTAGTTCTGCAGCGTGATGGTGGCGAAAGTCTGCGTGGCAGCCTCCACCTTCACGTGTTCCTTGGCCTCTATGGCCTGGTGGAGACCATCGCTCCAGCGGCGGCCCTCCATGATACGTCCCGTCTGCTCGTCGACGATCTTCACCTGGCCGTCCATCACCACATACTCGTCATCCTTATTGAACATGGTGTATGCCTTGAGCAACTGCTGCAGGGTGTGTACACGGTCGCTCTGAACAGCGTAGTGGTTGAGCAGGTCGTCTTTCTTGTCAAGGCGTTCCTGATCGGTGAGGTCTTTCTCATTCTCCAGGGCCGAGAGCTGCGAGGCAATGTCGGGCAAGACAAAAAGATCCTTGTCATGCACCTGGTTGGCAAGCCAGTCAACGCCCTTGTCGGTGAGGTCCGCAGAGTTGAGCTTCTCGTCAACGACGAAATAAAGGGGTGCGACAGCCTCCGGCATGCGGCGGTTGTTGTTCTCCATGTAAATTTCCTCGGTACGCTGAAGTCCGCTCTTGATGCCCTCCTCAGAGAGATACTTGATGAGGGCCTTGTTCTTAGGCAATGCCTTATACGAGCGGAACAGGCTGAGGAATCCTTCGTCAAGCAGCTGCTGCGACTTGTTCTTGTCTGTCTCTTTCCGTCCGGCGTCAATCTTAGTACGTGCGTCAGCAAGCAGTTCGGTAGCCTGCTTGCGCTGCACATCGTAAAGACGCTCCACAAGGGGCTGGTACTCCTCATACATCTGGTTCTCGCCCTTTGGCACAGGGCCGGAGATGATGAGCGGCGTACGCGCGTCGTCAATCAACACGGAGTCAACCTCATCGACGATGGCAAAGTTGTGGCGGCGCTGCACCAGGTCCTCCGGCGACAAAGCCATATTGTCACGCAGATAGTCAAAGCCGAACTCATTGTTGGTACCAAACGTGATGTCGGCCTGATAAGCCTTGCGCCGTTCGGGTGAGTTGGGCTGGTGCTTGTCGATGCAGTCCACCGACAGTCCGTGGAACTCGTAGAGCGGCCCCATCCACTCGGAGTCACGCTTGGCCAGGTAGTCGTTTACGGTCACCATGTGAACGCCGTTGCCCGTCAATGCGTTGAGGAACACCGGCAGCGTGGCGACAAGCGTCTTACCCTCACCAGTGGCCATCTCTGCAATCTTACCCTGATGCAGGGCAATGCCGCCGAAAATCTGGACATCGTAATGCACCATGTCCCATTTAATCTTGTTGCCGCCGGCAGTCCACTCATTGTGATAAATGGCTTTGTCGCCGTCGATGGTGATGAAGTCGTTTTGGGGGTTTGCGGCAAGCTCGCGGTCGAAGTCGGTTGCGGTGACCACGGTCTCCTCGTTCTCCTTAAAGCGACGCGCGGTATCCTTGACAATGCTGAAAGCTACAGGCATCACATCGTTGAGCGCCTTCTCCAGGGCGTCGAGCATCTCCTTGTCCTGCTTGTCAATCTCGTTAAAGATAGGCTCGCGCTCGTCAATGGGCGTCTCCTCTATCTTGGCCTTAAGCTCGGCAATCTTTTCCTTATAGGGCTTGGCCGCATCCTGGACATACTTCTGTATCTCCTTGGACTTGGCGCGGAGCTCGTCGTTGCTTAACTTCTCTATTTCAGGGTAGGCCTCCTTGACCTTCTCGACAAGCGGCTGGATAAGTTTCATATCACGGCGCGACTTGTCACCGAAGATGGACTTTAAAAATTTGTTGAAATTCATATGTTGTATTGTTATTTTGCTTGATGTGTGATGAATGGATGGTGTCGTCAATTAAGAAATGACAACTAAAACAATGGAGCCGCGCTGCATGCGTTTGGCGCCCTGATACGGATGGTCTTGGCAATGGTCGGCGCAATGCGGTCGACTGTAACCAGTAATGACACCTTGTCATGCCTGATGTTGGCACCAAAGAATATGATGGGGAAAGAGAACACATTGGCGCGGCTGGTATAGGACTGCTGCGTGTTCTCGTTGAGCAAATTCCATCCCGGAGCAACCTTGATGATGATGTCGCCGCTCAGCGAGGGATTGTAGCCGGCGCGTATGAGCTGGATGTCGTTGTTGCCGGCAAGCAGCCGCTCGCTGGTATAGACATCTGCCACGCCGGCGTTCTGCAACAGGAAATCCTGGCTTCGGCTGAGTATCTCATGCAGCGACAGCCTGTTTTGCTCGATAAGGCGATGGTTGAGATAAAGCTGATTGCCAAACCACTGCTCGACATAGCGTCCCTGCCCATAGATGGCGCCGAGATACATATTGAGCAGGCTGGCGGTGCGGTTGATATAGAACGTGCCGGAGGGGATGCGGTAACGTTTCACGTCAACGGGCTTTTCTTCTGTGTAACCCGTGGAGGTGACGACGAACAGCACGTTGTCAAGCCCTATGCGCTTCTCAACGGTGTTGATGATGCGGCCCAGAGAGAAGTCCAGCTCATGGTAGACGGCCGACATATCCTTCTGCCAGTTGCCTGTGTTCTTGCCAGAGGGCATGGCGGCGGAGAGGGCGATGTTGAGCATGTCCGTGTTGGTGTCACGGCCCAACTCTGTGTTCTGCAAGGCGCTGATTACCATGTCCACAACATTGTCGTTGTCCTGGTACATCTCGCGCTTCTTCTGCAACCGCTCGTACTCCTTATTATAAGTGCGCACCCATTTCGGTAAGCCTTTCTCATAATAAGCCGAGCTGGTCCATAGTCCGTCGCCACCAATCCAATAGACACCGTCGGCCTCATGGCCGCCGGAAAGAATGGCCGTTGCCCTGTTGACGGCAAAAGAGTAGATGAGCGACTTGCCATTGGAACTGACCTTCAGCTCATCGCTCACCGTGGAGGTGCGCAAGCGTGCTGGCGAGGCCGACAGCGTCTCGTCGTCAACACAGCCGGTAGGCTGCAGCGTCTTGCGGTCTAACCACTGCTCACCGATGATGCCATTGTAGAAAGGTGTGGTGCCGGTAGAGATGGCGGCTACGGCCGATGCGCGGTCAACGGGGGAAAAAGGATAGCTGGCACCATCATAGACTAAGCCGCCGTCGATAATGCGCCGGAAGCCATAGCGGGAATAATAGCTGTTGAAAGCCTCTATATAATCGGCACGCAACTGGTCAATAGTGACCGTCACCACCAGTTTGGGGGCGAGGTCATACGCTTGGAGTTGGGCAGAGGTCAAAGCTGCCAGTATGAGTGCAAGATAACGCATTATCCTAATTGTTTCTCTTTATGATTATAGAGTTTATAGTTCATATAGCAACGTACCATCAAAGAGCATGCCAAAAATGGCATTCCCTCTGCCGGATGCTGAAAAACAGTGCTGACCAGGAAAAGCAGCAGGCAAATGAACAACACTGTCCAATAGCGGTTATACCGATGTCTTATAGCACTCTTTCCCACTGGATAAACCATAAGGATGCTTAATGGATTGAGCAACAACAGCTGCATATTAACCTGCACTGTGGGATGATAAGAGAAAATCATCATAAAGAGACACAAGCCTGCCAGCCCGTCAAGGGTGAGCAGCACGACATCATAGAGCCAGATGGTGCGCCCGCGCCTCAGCTCAATGGCAGAAATGGCAATAGTGAGCGCCAATACGACGGCAAACACCATCCACGGGTCAATGGTGTCCCAAAGGCCTGCAGCCCCAGTTACCTCTGCCCCGGAAGGCTCGACGGCATTAAAGGTAGAATCTACCAATTGATAGCGCTTGCCCGACGCATCCGTTACAACGGCCTTGTCGAAAGCCGCGCGAAGACTGTCGGGAAGAAACTGTTGCTGCCGCGAGTTGGTCTTGAAGTCGGCCGCCAGGCCCAGCAGCAAGTCATTGCCGAAACGTGCCCACCGATGGTCGGCGTTCCATTGGTGCACCATTTCACGATAGGACGTTGTAATCCGGGGATTAGCCCTGTAATCGACTCTCTTGCCCACAAGATGGTCTATGAGCATGTCCCTTGCCCGCGTCGTGCAATTGTCGTAAAAGAAATTGTAGCGGTAAACCCTGTTGGCGGGCTCATAGTTCTTTGCAATCTGCCCCGTGATTGCAAGCTTGTCCGCCGCCGAAAGATGGAGACGCTGCTGAATGACCGTTCGCCCTTGGCTGGCATACTCTCCGGCAAACTCGGTAAAGGGTGTAATGCCCATCTGATAGTCGGTGCGTCCAAAGACGAAACGCAGCACAAAGTTTGGCTGGGAGAAGCTGAACATGCCATAGTTGACGGCGAGGTCAGCCCCGCTGAGATAGTCGGTATAGCGTATGGCAGTATGGCCGTAAAGGCTCCATATCTCCTTGCCGGGCGAGCAGGTAAGAAGACTTATCTCCACATGCTCCATAGCCCTCAACAGCGAGTCCCTCTCACTCTTGACGGCAGGTATATTGGATGTCTCCTGCGCACTCATATCCATTGGGAAAGCCAAGGACAACCAAGCCAGAAAAGCAAAAAGACAAGCCCTAAATCTTTGTTTGAAATATTTCACACTGCAAAAATACCTTATTATTTCCACTTATCGTGTGTTTATCTCGTTTTTTTTCAATACTTTTGCACTTAGTTTTTATTTTCGAAGAGATATAATCGCATAGAAAGAAACAACACAGATGAAGAAAACCATAATAGCATCAATGCTGCTGTTGCTGTCAGCCGGTACCACAATGGCTCAGAGCGGCACCAATTCCCCATACAGCCAGTATGCATTGGGAGCACTCTCCGAACAATCCTCAGGCTTCAACAGGGGCATGAACGGCGTGGGCATTGGTTTCCACGAACATGCCCAGATTAACTATCTCAACCCTGCCTCATATGCAGAGCTCGACAGTCTGACGTTTCTTTTTGATGCGGGCCTGACCGGACAGATTACCAACTTCAAGGAAGGCGGAGTCAAGAAAAATGCCAACAACGCTGACTTTGAATACGTTGTAGGCGGCTTTCGGATGTTTCGGCACCTGGGCATGAGCTTTGGAATTCTGCCCTATACCAACATCGGCTACTCCTATTCCACCTCCAAACAACTCAACGACCCCAACAAGACAACTTCCACCAACAGCTATTCCGGCAGTGGCGGACTGCATCAGGTTTACCTCGGCCTCGGCTGGTCACCGTTCCGCAACTTCTCGATTGGTGTAAATGGCAGCTACCTTTACGGCAGCTACACGCGTTCGGCCATCAACAGCTATAGCAACACGTATGTCAACACCTTGTCTCGCCAGTATACCGCCGATGTGAGAAGCTACAAGCTGGACTTCGGCGCCCAATACACACAAAAACTCAACAAGACCGACCTCCTAACCCTTGGCCTCACCTATTCGCCTGGCCACAGCATCGGGGGAAAGCCAGAGATGATTGAGATTAACAGCAACTCACAGACCAGCGTGTCAGACACCACGTCTTATCCCGGTGCCGGCAAGCCCAGTCTTCACCTCGAAATTCCAACCACATTGGGCATTGGCCTGATGTACAACCATAGCAACCAACTGAAAGTAGGTCTTGACTACACACTTCAGAAATGGTCTGACGTGGATGCCCCGGCCGTATCAGAAGACAATGGCAACACCAGCTACGTGATGCAAAGCGGTCAATATAAGAACCGCCATAAGGTGACTGTGGGTGCTGATTATTGTCCCAATGTCATGGGCCGCCACTTTTTCCAGCGTGTGCATTACCGTGCAGGCGTTTCCTATGCCACACCTTATTATTATATATACGGTGCCTCCGGCGCCCGCAACGACGGACCCAAGGAGCTGAGCGCCAGCCTGGGCTTCGGCATTCCCATCATCAACAGTTGGAACAACCGTTCAACGCTCAACATCAGTGCGCAATGGGCACATCAGGCTGCCAAGGGCTTTATCACGGAAAATATATTCCGCATCAACATTGGGCTGACGTTCAATGAGCGCTGGTTTGCCAAATGGAAGCTTAACTAATCTGCCAATGTCTGTAACAGGTAGGCATATTGTCACGCTGGCATTGGGGGCCATTGTCACGACAACGGCAATGTCGTGCCAGGAAACCGTTGAGCACACGGCTCCTGCGGTCCGTCCGCAAGACTCGGTGGCCGTGATGACATCGTATGGTGTCAACACGCTCATCTCCGATTCCGGTGTCATCAAATACAGGATTGTCACCGAGCGATGGGAAGTCAACCAGGCGCGCAACCCGTCAAGATGGGTATTTGACAAGGGCCTGTTCCTTGAGCAGTTTGATGAGAAATTCCATGCCCAGGCTTATATACAGTGCGACACCGCTTACTACTTTGACCAGCAACGCTTGTGGGAACTGAGGTCGCGTGTCCGCATACTGACAAAAGACGGTCTTCGCTTCAATAGCGAGGAGCTTTTTTGGGATGAGAATAAGCATGAGCTTTATTCCAATGTGTTCTCCCGTCTGGTGACACCGGAGCGCACCTTGCAAGGCAGCTATTTCCGGTCGGACGAGCGGATGACGCATTATTACGTAACTAACTCAAAAGGCTCATTCGAAAGTCAGGACTTCACCGGCGGTGACAATAACAGTGCGCCTACATCACCCGCCGACACTGCGGTGCAGCAACGGTCGAAAGCCATTCCCTCAAGGATAGGCCAATAGCATAACAATCTGAAAAAGCAAACAGTTGAATCGTGGATCAAATTGCTTTATCGTATATCATAGAATTACTCTTGACGATGGTGCTGAGTGCCTTTTTCTCAGGCATGGAGATAGCGTTCGTCTCAAGCAACCGCATGCTTGCAGAAATGGACAAAGAGAAGAACGCGCTCTCTCAAAGGCTCATCAACTTCTTCTACCACCACCCTAACGGGTTCGTCTCAACGATGCTCGTGGGCAACAACATCGTGCTTGTGGTTTATGGCATTCTCTTTGCCCGTATTTTCGACAGCACCCTCTTTGCAGAGCTGGATGCCGGTTGGCGGGTAACCCTTGACACCATTCTGTCAACGCTCGTCATGCTTTTCACCGGCGAGTTTCTGCCTAAAACATTCTTCAAGAGCAGCCCCAACAAGTTGCTTACATTCTTTGCACCGCTGGCCGCATTGTTTTACATCATCCTATGGCCAATCAGCAGGCTCTCCACATTCTTGTCGCGTATCCTCCTACGGCTGTTCGGAATCAGAATTGACAAGAGCAATACAGAGGACAGCTTCACCAAGGTAGATTTAGACTATCTGCTGCAATCTTCCATCAACAACACGCCCGACAGCAACAAGGCTGGAGACGAGGTGAAGATTTTTCAAAACGCATTGGACTTTCCCGACATCAAGGTTCGTGACTGCATGAAGCCCCGTACTGAAATCAATGCCGTGGATATGGATACATGCGACATCAATGAATTGATGCAGAAATTCATCGAGAGCGGCAATTCGAAAATAGTCGTCTACAAGGGCGACATCGACCATATCGTCGGGTACATCCACAGTCAGGAGATGTTCCGCAAACCATCCCGATGGCAGGACTCCATCCGAAAGATGCCTTTCGTACCCGAGACCATGGCCGCCCAAAAGCTCATGCGCATCTTCCTTCAACAGAAGAAAAGCCTCGGTGTTGTGGTGGATGAGTTCGGCGGCACCAGCGGACTGGTGTCGCTCGAGGACATCGTTGAGGAAATCTTCGGCGACATTCAAGATGAGCACGACAGCGACAACCTGATTGCCAAAAAGATTGACGACAACAATTTCATACTCTCCGCGCGGATGGAAATCGACAAGGTCAACGACATGTTCCACCTCGACCTTCCTGAAAGCGATGAGTATATGACGGTTGGTGGACTCATCCTGCACGAATACCAAAGCTTCCCCAAACTCAACGAGGAAGTACATGTCGGCCGCTATTGCTTCAAGATTCTAAAGATGACCGTTACTAAAATTGAACTTGTCAAACTCACCGTGGAAAAGTCGTCCAAGTAACTGAATACAATGGATAAAGCCTTTAAATAAGGGCATAAGGAAATTTTTACGACTGAAAATTCACGTATTTGGCGATTTATTCGTAAATTTGTGGGCATTTTAAGGACTGCATCAATAAAGACAAAACATAAAAATAAAAACATAAATTCAAACAATGGCAGCATTAGGAAAAATCAGAAGCCGGGGCGTTACCCTGATTATCATCATCGGTATAGGCCTCTTTGCTTTCATTGCCGAGGAAGCGTTCCGCTCTTGCGACTCCACTCGCAACAGCCAGCGTCAGCAAATCGGTGAAGTGTTAGGAGAATCAATAAACTACGAAGAGTTTGCCAAGCTCGTCGACGAGGCTCAGGATGCCATGAAGCTCATGGGACAGGACAACCTCAACGACGACCAGCTCAATCAGCTCCGTGACCAGGTATGGCAGAACTATGTCCAGTACAAGCTCATCGAGAATGAGTGCGACAAACTTGGCTTGACGGTTACCGACGATGAGATGCAGAATGTTCTCAACGAGGGTACCAATCAGATGTTGCTCTCCACCCCGTTCGTCAACCAGCAGACGGGCCGCTTCGACGCCAACCAGCTCAAGCAGTTCCTGGCTCAGTACAACCAGATGAAGACCTCCAACCCCGAGGCACGTGAGCAGTACGAGAGCATCTACAAATACTGGAACTACGTCGAGAAGAGCCTTCGTCAGCAGCTTCTCATCCAGAAATACAACGGTCTTTTGGCCCATTGCTTCCTCTCCAACCCTGTAGAGGCAAAGATGAGCTTCAAAGAAGAGAACGAGGAAAGCCAAATTCAGCTCGCAGCCTATCCATACACCTCCGTCCCCGACAGCAAGGTGAAGATTTCCGACAGCGACTTGAAAGCCAAGTACGACGAGATGAAGCCCCGCTTCCAGCAGATTATCGAAAGCCGTGACATCAAATACATTGACGTGCAGATTACGCCTTCTGCCGCTGACCGTTCCGAGTTGCTCAAGCAGATGCAGGGCTTCGCGCAGAAGCTCTCAGCCGCCGGCGACCCCACCGACGTCGTCCGCAAGAGCACGTCACTCGTCCCCTATCTTGGACTCCCAGTGGGCAAGGAGGCATTCCCGACCGACATCTCTGCCAAGCTCGACTCTATGTCTGTTGGACAGACCCTCGGTCCTGTAGAGAACAAGCAGGACAACTCATTCAACGTCATCAAGCTTGTTGCCAAGCAGCAGCTGCCCGACTCCGTTCAGTATCGCGCCATCCAGGTGGGCGGCACTACTCCGGATGAGGCTCACCAGCGTGCCGACTCCATCATCAACGCCCTCAACAGTGGCGCTGATTTCGCAGCACTGGCAAAGAAGTATGGCCAAGAAGGCGCTGAGCAATGGCTCACTTCCCGTCAGTATGAGTACACCAACACGATGGACAAAGACACGAAGAATTACCTCAACACCCTGATGACTGCAGCACCGAAGGAGTATAAGAACATCAAGCTGACGCAGGGCAATGTCGTTGTTGAAGTTCTCGACCGTCGCAATATGGTGAGCAAATATACTGCCGCCGTCATCAAGCGCACCATCGACTACTCCAAGGACACCCGCAGCGCTATCTACAACAAGTTCAGTTCATTTGTGAGTGCCAACCAGACACCCGAGTCCATCGAGAAGAACGCAGCTAAGAGCGGCTACCAGTATCAGGATGCCAAGGATATAACGACATCCCAGCACAATGTGGCCGGTGTGCGCTCTACCCGCGATGCGCTGAAGTGGCTGTTTGATGCCAAGGAAGGCCAGGTGTCACCGATGTATGAGTGTGGTAACAACGGCGACAACCTGCTGCTGGTTGTCTGCACCAAGATTCACCCGGCCGGTTATCGCGGCCTCGATGACCCCCAGGTTCGTGAGATGGTGAAGAGCGAGGTGATGCGCGACAAGAAAGCAGAGATGCTGATTGCCAAGGCCAGCGGTGCCAAGAGCATTGCCGCAGCCAAGGGCAAGGGTGCCACGGTGCAGACCGTAAATCAGGTTACGTTTGCCGCTCCCGTGTTCGTACAGGCTACGGGCGCAAGTGAGCCCGCACTCAGCGGTGCCGTGTATGCCACGAAAGCCGGCAAGTTCAGCAGCCATCCCGTGAAAGGTCTGGCCGGCGTCTACCAGTTCCAGGTGGTGAAGAAAGCCATGAACGGAGCCAAGTTCAACGAAACCGCTCAGGAGGCTAAGCTCCGCCAGAAGGCCATGCAATATGCAGGCAACTTCATGAATGAGCTTTACATCAAGGGCAAGGTGGTTGACAACCGCTACCTCTTCTTCTAATCGAGACTTAAAACACATTATTTTATAATATGAACTTGAGGCTCCAATATCCTAAAAGGTATTGGGGCCTTTACCGTTATTAGCTATGTGGCTGTTATTAGCATTTCTCTCCGCAGCATTGCTGGGATGTTACGACTCTTTCAAGAAAGCGGCACTACGCGACAACGCCGTTGTTCCCGTGCTTTTCCTGAACACGCTGTTCTGCTCACTCATCTTTCTTCCGCTCATCATCATGTCGTCGTGTACCTCTCTGCTTGACGGCACCATATTCCATGTCGCCCATGGAGGATGGGAAATGCACAAATACATTCTGCTGAAAAGCGTCATCGTACTTTCAAGCTGGCTGTTCGGCTACCTCGGCATGAAACATCTGCCACTTACGATAGTCGGTCCTATCAACGCCACGCGTCCCGTACTGGTGCTGCTCGGCGCGCTGATTGTCTTCGGTGAGCGTCTCAATGGCTGGCAATGGGCAGGCGTGCTGCTTGCCATCTGCTCCTTCTTCATGTTGAGCCGTTCAGGCAGGAAGGAGGGCATCCGATTTGGGCATAATCTCTGGATTTTCTGCATCGTCATAGCTGCCATATTAGGTGCCGTCAGCGGCCTGTACGACAAATATCTGATGGCATCACCCGCTGACGGCGGCGTCGGCATCAACCGGATGGCCGTGCAGTCGTGGTACAACATCTACCAGACCGGCTGGATGCTGGTCATGCTTATCGTCATCTGGTGGCCTCACCGCCACAAACAGGCGTTCACATGGCACTGGTCAATCGTAGGCATCAGCGTGGCTTTGTCGGTAGCCGACTTCCTCTACTTCTACGCCCTAAGCGAGCCGCAGGCCATGATATCGATCATCTCGATGATACGACGGGGCAGCGTAGTGGTAAGCTTCGTCTTCGGCGCGCTCATCTTTCACGAGCACAACCTCAAGGCCAAGGCTGTTGACCTGTCCCTCGTTCTGCTGAGCATGGTATTGCTGTTCATTGGCAGCCGGTAGGCATCGCCCAATATTGGATAAACAAAAAAGCACCGAAAGCCACACGGCAACATTTAACAGTTGCACGATGGCTTTCGGTGCTGTATTGTAAAATGATGAAAATGCGAGCTGCCTGTTACTTCAGCTTGAGACTCTGTTTGATAGCCTCAATCTTTTCCATGGCCCTCTTGTCAAGAGCCTCATATTCAGACGCATCGCTCATCGTATCTTTCACCTCGATATAGAACTTAATCTTAGGTTCTGTACCCGACGGACGCACACTCACCTTGGTGTCATCATCGCAGAACCACTGCAGCACATTGCTTGTCTCAGGCATATTGAGACTGGTCTCGTTGCCATTGGCATCAGTGGCCTTCAGTGTCTTATAATCTTTCCAAAGCACGATCTTCGATCCACCCAGCTCCTTAGGCGGGTTCTGACGGAAGTCGCTCATCATCTGCTGTATCTCGTCGGCACCGGCCTTTCCGGGACGCTCCACGTTAATCGTGAATTCCTTCGAGAAACCGTATTCCTTGTAGATATTCATCAGAATATCATAGAGCGTCATTCCCTTGTCCTTGGCATAAGCACAAATCTCAGCCAGCAGCGAGCATGCTGAAACGGCATCCTTGTCACGTACGAAGTCCTCGGCCAGGAAGCCATAGCTCTCTTCACCGCCGCCAATATACTTTTGCTTGCCCTCAGAGAGCTTAATCTCGCGCGCAATCCACTTGAAGCCCGTGTAGCAGTCGCGCATCTCTACGCCTTGCTTGTCAGCTATCTTCTTGATAAGCTCCGTCGTCACGATGGTCTTCACGATGAAGTCTGTCGGTTTCAGCAGACCCTTTGCCTTGCGGTTGGAGATGATATACCACAGGAAAATCATACAAGTCTGGTTGCCGTTAATGAGCACCCACTCACCCTTGTCGTTCTTGCAGGCCATACCCACGCGGTCTGCATCTGGGTCGCTGGCCATCAGAATGTCGGCATCGAGCTTCTTCGCGTCGCGCAGACCCAGCGTCAGTGCCTCGGCAAACTCGGGATTGGGGCGGTCAACCGTCGGGAAGTTACCATCTTTAATCATCTGCTCAAACACACAGTGGACATTGTCAAAGCCCCAGTAGGCCAGTGAGCGGGGAATCATCACACGGCCCGCACCGTGCAGCGGCGTGTAGACAATCTTCAGGTCGTGCTGACGCTTTATCACCTCCGGGTCAATGGAGATGGTTCGAATTTGACGGAGGTAGGGCTCGTCAATATCCTCACCGATAATCTGGATAAGTTCTTTGTTGCCCTCAAACTTCACGTCGTTGATGGTGCATTTGTTCACCTCATCGATAATGCCCTTGTCGTGTGGTGCCAGCACCTGTGCGCCGTCATCCCAGTAAGCCTTGTAGCCGTTGTACTCGCGTGGGTTGTGGCTTGCCGTGATGTTTACACCGGCCTGTGCCTTCAGATAGCGGATGGCAAAGGAGCATTCCGGCGTCGGGCGGAGGTCGTCAAACAGATAAGCCTTGATGCCGTTGGCCGAGAAGATGTTGGCCACGGTCTCTGCGAAAAGGCGGCTGTTGTTGCGGCAGTCGTGGCATACAACCACCGAAATGGCATCGCGGTCCTTGAAACATTTCTTCAGATAGTTGGCAAAGCCCTGTGTGGCCATGCCGACAGTATAGATGTTCATGCGGTTGGAGCCGGCGCCCATGATGCCGCGCAGACCACCCGTACCAAATTCCAGATCCTTATAGAAGCTTTCTATCAGATTAGTCTTGTCAGCATCGTCCAGCATAGCCTGGACATCAGCACGTGTCTTTTCATCGAAAGAGGGCGAAAGCCATTGTCTGGCCTTGGCCTCACACTGTTCGATAAGTGTTTTGTTGTCTGCCATAATAATAGTAGTTATAAATTAGTTTTCTTATCGCAAAGGTAACATTTATTTTTTGAACCGCATGTACAGTTGGATTAAATTTTGTAAATTTGCAACACCAACAAATAAACAGCACAAAACCATGTACTTTACAGGACTGACAATTGCCGTCTGCACCTTCTTGGTTATCGGCATCTTCCACCCTATCGTCATCAAGACTGAATACTATTTCGGCACCAGGCCCTGGTGGCTGTTTGCCGTGGTCGGCGTTGCCTGTGTCATCGGCTCCATCTGCATCGAGAGCACCATGCTGTCGGCCGTTGTCGGTGTCATTGGAGCCTCGTCGCTATGGGCTATAGGTGAGCTGTTTGAGCAGAAGAAGCGGGTTGAGAAAGGGTGGTTCCCGGCTAATCCCAAACGGAAGGGACAATATAAAAATTGCAAGCCCGAAGAACGGTAATCATTAAAAATTGCAATACAATATACGTATTGCTTTGCGGTTTAAAAGTAAAATAGTAACTTTGCAACACGTCCTTTGTGAGAGGGCTGTTTCAATGAGCATATCAGTTAATTTATGGCACAGAATATCTTCAGAGGTTTGGGCATCGCCCTTATAACTCCTTTCACGCCGGAAGGGGAAGTTGATTACAAAGCTCTCGTCCGTCTTGTAGAATACCAGATTGACAATAACGCCGACTTCCTGTGCATTCTTGCTACTACGGCCGAGGCGCCATGCCTCTCAAGAGAGGAAAAGGACAAAATCACCCGTACCATCCAAGAGGTGGTGAAGGGCCGCATTCCCATTCTGAAATACTGTGGAGGCAACAACACCCGTGCCGTGATAGAGGAGATGCACGACACCGACTGGACTGGGATTGACGGCATTCTGAGCATTTGTCCATATTATAACAAGCCCTCACAGGAAGGACTGTACCAGCACTTCAAGGCCATAGCCGCAGAAAGCCCGCTTCCCCTGGTGCTTTACAATGTCCCGGGACGCACTGGTGTCAACATGAAAGCTGCCACTACGGTCAGACTGGCCAAGGACTGTCCCAATATCGTGGCCATCAAGGAGGCTTCAGGCTCACTGGAGCAGGTGGATGAGATTTTGAAGAACAAGCCCAGAAATTTTGAGGTCATTAGTGGTGACGATGCCCTGACATTCTCAATGATTGCGAGTGGTGCCGTGGGCGTAATCTCGGTCATCGGCAACGCACTGCCCAAAGAGTTCTCCCGGATGATCCGGCTCGAGTTTAACGGCGAGTATGAGGCCGCGCGCAAAATTCACCACAAGTTCACCGACCTCTACAGCCTGTTGTTTGTTGACGGCAACCCCGCAGGTGTCAAGGCGTTGCTCAATGATATGGGCTTCATCGAGAATGTGCTTCGTCTGCCGCTTGTTCCCACGAAGATTGAGACGAAGCAGCGCATGGCCGACATTGTCAGGGACCTTCGGATTTAATCGGTAACGGTACTCAAAATGTCCTTGCCTTGAGACCTCGAACTGTCCCGTCATTTGGCTTGTATCGCCCCGCAGTATGGTTCAACATCCCCCTGATTGTCTTGTCAGGCCTCAAGACGGAAGACGGCGCAGCACCAGTCTTCCTTGTTTTGCTGGCGGACAAGGCTAAGGCCAAGAGATGAGGCCTTTTCCACCAAAAGCGGCAGGTCGGCAACATAAAATCCACTGAGAACAAGCAACGCTCCACCCTTCATCTTCCTACTAAAGGCGGACAGGTCGTGCAACAGAATGTTGCGGTTGATATTTGCCAGCACCACGTCAAAAAGCCCCTCCACATGGCCTAAGACCGAAGCGTCGCCTAACATTGCCGTCAGGTTTCCCACATCGTTAAGCTTTGCGTTGTCCCGTGTGTTGTCCACGCTCCACTGGTCAATGTCGTAGGCACATGCCTCCGCAGCCCCGAGCTTGCATGCGGTGATAGAGAGGATGCCGGTGCCACAACCGCAGTCAAGCACACGTTTGCCGTCAAGAGGCATGTTGACAAGCTCAGACACTATCATCTGCGTGGTCTGATGGGTGCCTGTGCCGAATGCCTGCCGGGCCGCTATCTTGACCACCACGTCAAAGCCAGCGGCACCGGCTGAGGCGGCTGGAGCATCAATGGGAACGGCATCAGCATGATTGGCATCAACAATCAGCACCTTGTGGCAAACGTCAATCGGCTCAAAGCCGGCCTGCTCCCAAGTCTCATTCCAGTCCTTGTTCTCCGCCTTGGAGAGCGTATAAGAAATGTGAACCTCCGGCAAGATGAAGTCTGACAAATTGTCATCCAGATGTTTCTTGTCAAGCAAAGCTTCCTGAACGTATGCTTTTAGGCCGTCTTGCGTGTCTTCAAACGACTCGAACCCTGCTTCCGCAGCGGTATCAGCGAGCAGGTCGCGGGCCGTCTGCAGCAAGTCTTCATTCCCTTTTATGACAAAGGTAGCAACCAAATAATCCATCTTTCGTATAATTTTTGCTGCAAATTTATAAAAAATAGGGAAAAACCTATCACCACTTAGGGTTTTTCCTTAAATTTGCATTGAATTAGGTACTAAATTTGCAGCAGTAAAAACAGAAAGTATAACTAAATAGATAAGGAGTAAGACTATGAAAAAGTTAATGACGCTTTTGGTTATGGCGAGTGCAATGCCATTGGCCTCTTTGGCTCAGGATGATGATGTCTATTTCACTCCAAGCAAGGCTCCGAAGGAAGTGAAGGCGGAGAAGCCGACTTACTACTCGGGGTCCAATCGCGACGTGGACGAATACAACCGTCGGGGACACCTCAACAGTTGGTATCAGAAGATAGGCTCTGACAGTCTGGGCAACGATATCATCACTTTCCAGGGTGGTCCGGGGGTCTATCCTGATTCTGTCTATGGTGACACGGCCTACGTGTATCCGGGCAGCGCCCGATTCAGCAACGATGACGACTTCACCTACACCCGCAGAATGTCACGCTGGGACGGCTACTACGACCCTTGGTTCTACAGCAACTATTACTATGGCCCATGGCGTTATGGCTGGTACGACCCTTGGTATGACCCATGGTATTACGGCTATACCGGCTGGTATGACCCATGGTATTATGGCTACGGCGGCTGGTACAGTCCCTGGTATTACGGCTATCGCTGGGGCTATCCCTATTATGGCGGATGGTACGGATGGGGCTGGAGTCGCCCGCATGTTGTTGACCCCGGCTATAGAGACTTCGCACGAAGTACCGGTGTTCTTCCTGGACGTACTTGGGGAGCTGCCAACCGTGGCTACTTAGGCTCTAATGCCCGCGGCACTTCTGGCCAAATTTATAATAGAAATACTTATAGCCGAAATAGCAATTCAAACCGACGTATCGGTGGAACTGATTTTGGGAACATGAACCGTAGTAATAACGATTTCAATTCTTCTCGCAGTTCATTTGGAGGCAGCAGTTTCGGCGGAGGCGGCTTCAGTGGCGGCACCCGTGGTGGAGGATTTAGTGGAGGCTCCATCGGAGGCGGTTCACGAGGCGGCGGCTTCGGTGGTGGCGGCGGCTTCGGAGGAAGACACCGTTAAGCCTTTGTTTTATTACTTTATTTAACTCAAAAGAATATGAAAAGGTTATCATTTATATTTCTAATGGGGCTGACAGTGGCCCCATTAGCCGCACAAGAGACATATCAGAGCGAGAAACTAATTGCAAATGACCTTAATGGCACTGCCAGATATGTTGGCATGGGCGGTGCAATGGAGGCTTTGGGGGCTGATATTTCAACGATAAACACAAACCCAGCAGGTATCGGATTGTTTAGGAAATCGCAGTTTGCTGTTTCTGGTGGATTTGTGGCACAAGGCGATGCCAAGACTTCATTTAGTTTTGACAATGTTCCTTTTAATTTCAAGGGGGACAAGACCAATGCGAGTTTTGATCAGGCTGGATTCGTATGGGCCAAGCGGACTGGCCGTAATTCGTTCCTCAACTTTGCATTCAATTTCCACAAAAGCAAAAACTTCGACCAAATACTGAGTACGGCAGGTGCTTTAAGCATTGCTTCGCAGAACAAGTTGACGTCAAACAAGTATTATGGCAATAAGCTTGGTGGTGGTCAAACTTCTGCTATAGATGCTGCCTATGCTGGTACTTACGACAATGCGGGAAATTATATCCCGGGCTTGATGGAATATTATACTGAAGCGGGTAACGTTGTTGATCCGAGTATCGTAACAGAAAAAGGCCTAGAAGATGGCACATATGTCCGCCACGTGAACTACGCTAACGGTCAAAGCTATCGTTTTGGCCAATATCAGCACGGCTACATTGGCAATTATGACTTTAACATTAGCGGAAACATTAATGATCAAATTTATCTTGGCCTGACTTTCGGCATTCATGATGTCCACTATAACAGCGACAAGGTATATAACGAGCTTCTTGAAAGCAATATGTACAGTCAAAGCTGGGAGAAAGTGCGTATCACTGGCGCCGGCTTTGATGCCAAGTTAGGTGCAATTTTCCGTCCTATTGCTGACTCCCCATTCCGCTTTGGCATATATGTGAATACACCTGTATTCTACGACCTGAGATTGAGGTCTTCAAGTGACGTAGAAATGGGTAAAGTTGGCGATAATGGATCTGCAGCTACACGTGGTAATGATGTAGACTATGATTTCCACCTTTACACTCCTTGGAAGTTTGGATTAAGCCTTGGTCACACCATTGGTGATTATCTTGCCCTTGGCTTTACCTATGAATATTCTGATTATGGCAGTTTAGACAATCGAATTGATAATGGGGACTATTATGACCCGATTTACGATACCTATTATGATGATTCGTCAAGCGACGATGCTATGAACGATAATACCAAAAATGTTCTAAAGGGAGTCCATACTTTGAAGTTCGGCGTGGAATACAAACCTATCAAGGATCTTTCACTTCGCCTTGGTTATAACTTCGTTTCCCCGAAATTTGAGAAGAATGGATTCCGTGACCAGACTATATCTTCACCAGGTACGGCATATGCTACTTCCACAGACTATACAAACTGGAAGAGCACAAACCGAGTGACTGCTGGTATAGGTTTTTCTTTCAGCAATTTCTTTATGGACTTTGCATATCAGTATAGTCATACTAATGGAGACTTTTATCCTTTCCAAAACTACTCAATGCCCAACGCTTCTTCTAAAGACAGAAACGATGTCTTGCCATCTAACGTAAGTTTCAACCGCCATCAAGCTCTCTTTACTATAGGTTACAAGTTCTGATTTTCTATCCGACAATATAAAAGCCCTGTTCCATAAAGCAATATGGAGCAGGGCTTTTAATTTGTTTGGGGATGAGAGCTATCTGCGTCTTTTCTTGAAGAAATACTGTCCTTTGTGTCGCGTCTGGTTGCCATATTCTATCGCATGATGCGGACAGTGGTGGTAACAGGCAAAACACGCCAGACAGGAGCCGTCATGCTTCCACGCAGGCTCCTTGCCCAGACCGCCAATGATGTTGAGCGTTGGACACACATCAGCGCAAATCCCACATTTCACACACTTCGAGCTGTTCACGCGGAAAGGTTTGTCGGTAATCAAATAGCGGGTGAAGAAACCGCCAAGAAAGCGCGAGTTGATGCGCGGCCAACGGCCGATGACCAAGTCTGAGGCTTGCCGGCGATTGATCACGTCATCTATAAACCGATGCAGTCTTACCTCGGCTTGTCGCTTTTTTTCGGTTTCTTTTGCCTCTGTATCCACATCAAAGAAAGGAAGTCCGACATAAGACTCGGGCATGATGAGCGAGAAGGCAGCGTCAAGTTGCAGGCCTCGCTTGCCAAGGTCTTGCCTCAGTATGTCGATGGTCTCGCCTATATTGTCGCCAGCCGTGCATAGGGCATATATATAAGGTTGCACCTTGGGCAGCGGCATCTGCTCTATAAAGCGGCGTACAATCATAGGTGGTCGCCAGCCATGTACGGGAAAGCAAAGGCCTATGCGCTCGCCCTCTTTCAACTGAAGCACAGTCTGCCGGTCACCATTTACGTGCCTTCGCAGCCAGTCGGGGATGAAAACAAGCTGCTCACCCGTCTTTTGAGCCAATAGCCGGGCGGCCCATTCCGTGTTGCCTGTACCTGAAAGATAGAATATCATGGATTATCTTTTTGATGTTGGATTCGGTTGATGTTGTCGCAGCAGCCCACAATCATATTGCGTATTTGCGCGATGCGCGCCTTTGCCTCGGGCTGGAAGCGGCGGTAACAGACCAGTGCCGACTGTAGGTCGTCGAGTGCGGACAGCCACTGTTGCTGTTCCACCCGGATAAGGCCGCGCTGGAAATAGGCTTCCGCCTTCTCGTTGTCGTGGCAAAGTACCAGCAGAGAGTCATAGGACATCACGGCTCCATCCCATTGGCCCAACTGAAAATGAGCCTCAGCATTGGCACGGTAATACACCGACCGCTCCGCAGGCGAGAAAGCCGTAAGCTGCGGCAGCACCTCGTCAAAGATCCGTGTCGCATGCCGTTGGTCACCGTCATAGTAATAGCACAACGCTGTGTAGGCCCTGAACCGAGGATTGAGCCGATAGAGGCTGTCGAGACGCGCAAAATAAAGTAGCGCCTCATGGTATTTGCCACTCTGGAAATAGTCGATGGCAACGCCCAAATCCCTGGAACCCTCCTTGTTGGGCATTGCGGCAAAGTCCTCCAGGGACACGCCGAGGAGCATCAGCAACAGAATGATACAATGCTTCAACTTCAATAATGTTTTAGCAAATTGAATTACCGACACCTGCAAGCCGTCAACGTGTATAGAAGTCGATGACCTTGCGAATGGCCTGCTGACACGCCGGACAGAACTCGGGATACTCGTTGGTGCGCATGCGGCAGTCCGGGTAAGCCCGGTATACGCCCTTCAGCGTGTAGCCCGCGCCCTCATAAAAACCGGCTTTCGGGTCTTTGCCAATCAGATTTTCCCATTTGCCGTGGAAATCCACCTTGGTCGTGATGTTCTTCTCCCACGGCTCGACATCGGCGGGATACATCGGTACCTGCTCCTCCTCGTAGGCATATTCATCGGCCAGTCCGGCAAAGCTGTGTCCAAACTCATGCACCACGACCGGCCGGAAGTTCCTGTGATGGGTCATAGAGAGGTTGTAGCTGTTGAGGATGCCTCCGCCTCCGTATTCTGACGTATTAACCAGGACGATGATATGCTCGTATGGGATGCCGGCAAGCCAGTCGTGCAAGTCCTTGAGATGAAGCGTTGTAAGGTACCGGTTGCTGTAGAAAGTGTCGAAATGGGAACTGAGCGCAGTCCTTTTCCACACGCCTTTCGACGGGTAGCTTGTCCCCGATTCCTCCGAGGGCGACTCCACTGCGACGATGCTGAAGCGGTCGCGCATGCTCTTGAAAGGCTCATAGGAGAAGAGATAACCCATGGCCTTGCGTGCGTCAGCGAGGAAAGTGCCCATCTCTTCGGCCCGATAGCCCTCAGCCACGTAGGCGATGCGGATGCAGCGCGTGGTGTCGGTAGCCTTTTGCAGCGTGACATAAGGGGTCACATGGCTGTAGCCGATGGGGCGGATAAGGATATCGTTGGGCACAATCATGTGAGTGAGCGAAGCCGTCACCTGTCGGCGGCTGTTGCGCAAATCGACGGTAACATCAACCGTATCTTTCGGCATCGGGACCAGAAACACATTCTCAAAACTCTTCGTTGCCGTTTGGGCCTCGGGGTAAGACAGCCACTCTTGGAACAGCGTTGAGAATGAGTTGCGGTAGATGACCTGTCCTGAGCGGTGGTCGCGCACCGTTATCTGGCCGTTGCCCTCCATGGGCACCTCACCCAGCCGCTGCCGCTTGCCAAACCACCGCGGCTCGGTCAGCAGCTCGTCAACGGCAATGTGCTGCCCGCGTGCGTTGCCCGAGAAGATGTAGTCGATGCGCAGCGTTTTGTCAGTAAACCACCGGCCGAAATCCTGCGCCGCCAAAGAGAGGCCAATACAGAGAAAAACCGTCAGTAAAACCAGTTTCTTCCTATTCATGTTCACCTTACTTTTAATTGCTGTCCCACACTGAGGGTGTCGTCGAGCTGCATGTGGTTCATCTTGTAGAGGTTCTTTACCCTGATGCCATACAATTGCGCGATGGAGTGCATGCTCTCGCCGGGTTTGACTGTATGTGGCACGCCCTTGAACGCCTTGCTGGCACGCTTCTGCTTCTTCATCAGATAGATGACCTCACCGGCCTGCAGCTGGTCGTGCTTGCCGTGCTCGTTGTATTTAGCCAGTTTCCGCACCGACACACCCGTTTCCTTGGAGAGGTTCTTGAACGTGTCGCCCGCTTTCACCACAATGTAATAATTCTTGTTGCACTTGTAAATGGCATGATACCCTGTCGGGGTCGCACTGTGATTGCGCGCGTCATAGCGGTCAGCCATGAAGCGGTCGTAACCCTTGGCCATATCATATTTATAAAGCCCGTAAAGCTCTATGATGCCAATGAGTTTTTGCGCATAGTTGGGATTGGTGGCATAGCCGCAGGCCTTTAGTCCTCTGGCCCAACCGCGGTAGTCGGTGGTACTGAGCTGGAACAGACGGGCATAGCGCTGGTTGTTTTTCAGGAAACGGCTGTGGTCCTCGTAACTGTCCTTGGCACTGTCGTAGGCGCGAAAACACTCGTTGCTGTAATCGTCATCGGCATAGACGGAGCGCCCGCTCCAACCGTGGCACTTGATGCCGAAATGGTTGTTGCCGACAGTGGCCAGACGGCTCCTGCCCGCATTACTCTCAAACACGCCCTGGGCCAGCGTGATGCTTGCAGGAATGCGATACCGCTTCATCTGCTCTATGGCCAAGTCGGAAAACTGGCTGAAGTACAACTCATAGGCAGCATTCTTCCGCATCTGCGCCAGTGCCGGCACTGTGCAGAGAAAGACCAAAAAGAGGATGAGTATATTGCTCAGCTTGCGCATAATTGTCAATCATTGATATCTATGTCTTGCAAAGTTAGCAAAAAAAATCAGTATGCTCCTTGTTTTCCATAAATAATTGACAAGAAAGCAGGGGTAACAAAAAAGGCTGCACCAGGGACAGACCCTTGTACAACCCTTTAGAGGTGCGTGGCGGAGTCGAACCGCCTTGAGTGGTTTTGCAGACCAGTACCTAACCGTTCGGACAACGCACCGTGTCCTTATTTGCGGTTGCAAAGTTAATCATAATATTTTATTCCTCCAAAATCTCCGCGAGATTTTTTGAAAAAAGATGAATTTGCGCCGACAGCGCAACCTTTTTGGAGGAACAGACGGAAATGTCGTTATTTTTGTGTAAGTTTGCAAAATAAATAGCAACTGAAGTGTACACCGATAATGAAGAAAACACTTAGAACCGTACTTATCGCACTGCTTGCACTCTTCTGTGCCACCGCCTGGGGACAGGCCACAGGCGAGCAGAAGAAATACAAGGTGAAGAAAAAGGACACCATTTATGGCATTGCCCACAAATACGACCTCACCATTGACGAGTTGCTCAATGCCAACCCGGAGATGAAGGCCGAGGGCTACTCGCTCAAGGCCGGCGACTACGTGCTTATCCCCTACCCCTCCACAGCCAAGGTGACAAGACCTGCCGCCAGTGCGGCTACGGCAGGCACCAGACAGGGCGCACAGGGTGCGCTGCAGGGCAGGCACCTCAGCGTGGGCGTGCTGCTGCCCCTTCACAACAACGACGGCGACGGCCGCCGCATGACCGAGTACTACCGCGGCCTGCTCATGGCCTGCGACAGTCTGAAGGCTGAAGGCCTTTCTGTCGATGTCCACGCATGGAACGTGAGCATCGACAGCGACATCACCCAGTTCATGCCCGCACTGGCCGCCGCACGCTGCGATGTGGTGTTCGGCCCGCTCTATTCCAAGCAGGTACATGGCCTGGCCGAATTTTGCAAGGCCAGGGACATCAAGATGGTCATCCCGTTCTCCATCTCGGGTGACGATGTCTCGCTTTATCCACAAATATTCCAGGTCTACCAAAGTGACGACCGTCTGGCCAACAACATCATTGAGAGCTTTCTCAAGACTTTCCACAAGGCACACCCCGTTTTCGTCGACTGCAACGACAAGACCTCAAAAAAAGGCACTTTCACCTTTGGCCTGCGCACGCGACTCGAAAGCAACAACATCAGATACGGCATCACCAATGTGACGAGCTCTGACGATGCCTTTGCCAAACAGTTCAGTGCCAGCCAACAGAACGTTGTCATTCTCAACAGTGCCCGCTCGCCGGAGCTCACACAGGTAATGAACAAGCTCGCCAGCCTCAAGGCCGCACATCCGGAGCTGCGCCTCACGCTCTTCGGCTATACCGAATGGCTGATGTACCTGCAGCTGGACGAGGCCAGGTTCCACCGGTTCGACACCTACATTCCCTCCACCTTTTATTCTAATGCGTCCGATCCAAGGACGGCCGCCCTCAGCCAGAGCTACCAGCAGTGGTTCCACACGCCCATGCAGCAGGCCCTGCCGCGCTTTGCCATCACCGGCTACGACCAGGGACAATTCTTCCTGCGCGGACTTGCCCGCTACGGCAAGGCATTCAAGGGCACCAGGGAGCAGAACCGCTACCGTGCCCTGCAGTCGCCATTAGTGTTCAAACAAATCAGCACGGCAGGCATGCAGAATGACTATCTTCAGCTCATCCATTTCCTGCCCAACGGCAATATCGAGGCTTTATCCTATTAACATCAGATTATGACAAGACCAATACATAAGTTTGCCGTCTTGGTACTGCTTCTGCTGCCGCTTACGGTTCAGGCTCAGATTGGCGAGCACCGCAACACGCTGTCGGTCGGCGTCAACGGCGGCTACAACCTCACCACCATCCGCTTCACGCCAAAGGTGGTGCAGTCGATGAAGGGCGGCATCAACGGCGGCATCACCCTGAGATATACCGTTGAGAAGTATTTCTCTACCATCGCCTCCATTCAGGCAGAGATAAACTACAGCCAGCTCGGCTGGAAAGAGGACATCAGGGACGTGGACAACAATGCCGTCATCAACGCCACCTCCGGGGTGGCCGAGCAATACGAGCGCACCATCAACTACGTGCAGATACCTTTCCTGGCCCATCTGGCCTGGGGGCGTGAGAACAAGGGCATCAACTTCTTCGTCAACGCGGGACCGCAGTTGGGCATTTACCTCAGCGAGAGTACGAAGACCAACTTTGACTGGGGCAGCCGCAACATGACCGACCGCGCCAACACCATCGTGGCCCAGGACACCATGAAAGTGGAAAACAAGCTCGACTATGGCATCGCCGCAGGCGCGGGCATCGAATGGGCCATCCCAAAAGTGGGCCGCTTCACCCTTGAGGGCCGCTACTACTACGGACTGGGCAATATCTATGGCGACTCAAAGCGCGACTATTTCGCGTCGAGCAACTTCGGCACCATCACCATCAAGCTCGGCTATCTGTTCGACATTACGAGATAGCCGCGGCTGAAAAGAGCTAATCACAATAACACAATTAATAAGCAAAAAACGAACCATGTTTGAAAATCAACCTAAAGGTCTCTATGCACTTGCGCTGGCCAACACCGGCGAGCGCTTTGGCTACTACACGATGCTTGCCATCTTCGTTTTGTTCCTCCAGTCAAACTTTGGCTGGGGTCCGGGGTTGGCCGGAACTGTGTATTCCACATTCCTGATGTTAGTTTATTTCCTCCCTATCGCAGGCGGTGCCGTTGCCGACCGCATTGGCTACGGCCGCTGCGTTACCATCGGCATCCTTGTGATGTTCCTTGGCTATCTGCTGCTTTCAGTGCCTGCAGGTGCAGGAGCTGCAGCTATTGCCATCATGGCGACTGCCCTGCTGATGATCAGCATCGGCACCTCGCTCTTCAAGGGCAATCTGCAGGTGATGGTGGGCAAGCTCTACGACAACCCAGAGTACACCTCGCAGCGTGACGCCGGCTTCTCCATCTTCTACATGGCCATCAACATCGGCGCCCTTTTCGCCCCGACTGCCGCCACCAAGCTTCACGCCTGGGCCATGCAGGCACTGGGAGCCTCAGAGCAGACAGCATACCACTATTCATTCGGTGTCGCCTGTCTCTCGCTCATTGTCTCCATCGCCATATACTATGGTTTCCGCTGGACGTTCGCGCAGGTTGACAATACGGCAAAAAAGAAGGAAACGGCCTCGGAAAAGACTGAGGAGACTACGCTCAAGGAGACGAAGGTGGAGACGCCTGAGGATAAAGCCGACACCCACAGCCGCCTTGTGGCACTGTTCCTGGTGTTCGCCGTCGTTATCTTCTTCTGGATGGCCTTCCATCAGAACGGCCTGACCCTCACCTATTTCGCACGCGACTTCACGCAGACCACAGCCACCGGCATCACCGGCATGATGTTTGACGTGACCAATCTGTTAGGAGTCATCATCGCCGTTTACGCACTCTTTGCGCTCTTCCAGAGTAAGACTTCTTTGGGCAAGACCATCGCAGGTATCCTTATTCTGGCCTGCGCCGGCTTTCTTGGCTATAAGTTCAATATTTCTGCTCACGAGACGGTCAACGTCGAAGCACCTCTCTTCCAGCAGTTCAATCCCTGCTTCGTGGTGATGCTCACGCCTGTCAGCATGGCACTGTTCAGCTGGCTGGCCTCCATACAAAAGGAGCCTTCGAAGCCGCGCAAGATTGGTTACGGCATGCTCGTTGCCGGCATTGGCTACGTCATCATGATCATAGCCTCCATCGGTTTGAACTACCGCTCCAGCTATCCTGCCGACGATCCGCAGCGTGTAAGCTCGCTATGGCTGATTTCTACCTACCTGGTGCTGACCTTTGCCGAACTGTTGCTCTCGCCCATGGGCATCAGCCTCGTCAGCAAGGTGGCTCCCCAGAAATATCAGGGCCTGATGATGGGATGCTGGTTCGGTGCCACCGCCATCGGCAACTTCCTGGTGCAGATTCCCGCCTACTTGTGGGACAACGTACCTCTGACCGTGGTATGGGGCGTACTGGTCGGCCTCTGTCTGGCCAGCTTCCTGTTTATCTTCTCTGTGATGAAGAAGCTCGAGAAAGTGTGCTAAGCGTTTCGGGAAGTTATGAAGAAATTATTTTTAACGACAATCCTACTGTTGGCAGCCTGCGTCACATTTGCCCAAAAGCGGGAATTCCGCGGGGCTTGGATGCAGGTTATCAACGGACAATACAATGGGCTCTCTACACAGGCGATGCAGCAGAAGCTCGCCCATCAGCTGGACGTGCTTCGGGCTGACGGTGTCAACGCCATCATCTTCCAGGTACGTCCCGAGTGCGACGCGCTGTATGCCAGCACCATCGAGCCGTGGAGCCGTTTCCTTACAGGCCGTCAGGGGCAGCCGCCAAGTCCCTACTGGGACCCGCTGCAGTGGATGGTGGAGCAGTGCCACAAGCGCGGCATGGAGCTGCATGCGTGGATCAACCCCTACCGCGCACGGATAGCCTCTACCCGGGAGATGGCTACCAGCCACATCGCCGTGCAGCATCCCGAGCGCACGTTCGCATACGCAGGTCAGCTCATCCTCAACCCCGCTTTGAAGGAGAACCGCGACTATATCTGCCGTGTGGCCGACGACATCGTGAGCCGCTATGATGTGGACGGACTTCACATCGACGACTACTTCTACCCCTACCCCAACGGTCAGCCTATCCCCGACGAGGCTTACTTCAGGGCTGACCCGCGCGGCTTCAGCAACATCGGAGACTGGCGGCGCGACAACGTCAACCTGTTTGTCAAGCAGCTCTACGAGACGGTACACGCGCGCAAGCCCTGGGTGAAGGTGGGCATATCGCCCTTTGGCATCTACCGCAACCAGCGCACCGACCCGAAGAACGGCAGTGCCACGGCAGGCCTGCAAAACTACGACGACCTCTATGCTGACGTGCTGCTTTGGATAAACAACGGCTGGCTGGACTATTGCGCGCCGCAGCTCTATTGGGAAATCGGCCACAAGGCCGCCGACTACGCGACGCTTATCAAATGGTGGAACAAGTTCGCCGCCAACCGTCCGCTGTTTATCGGTGAGAGCATCGACAACACGGTGAAGCACGCCGACCCCGCCAATCCCAACAGCAACCAGATGCCTGCCAAACGACGCCTGCTCCAGAGCATGCCCAACGTTGACGGAACGGTGCTGTGGTATGGTGACGCCGCTGTGCGCGACCTTGGCAACTACGGCACCGTGCTGCGCACCAACTACTGGCGCCACCCAGCCCTGCAGCCGCTCATGCCGTTTATCGACCACAAGGCACCGAAAAAGCCATGCAAGGCAAAAATCATCCTCACCAGTGACGGCCCCGTCTTGTTCTGGACCGCCCCAAAGGGAAAGAAATGGGATGACATCGCCGTCAAGTATGTCGTCTACCGCTTTGACAAAGGCGACCGCATCAACCTTGGCGACGCATCGAAAATAGTAACCGTCACCCCGAACACTTTCTACCGCCTGCCCGTAGCCGGCAATGGCGCCACCTACGCCGTCACCGCCCTTGACCGCTTGTCAAATGAAAGCAAGGCCAAGCGCGTGAGGGTGAAATAGTGGAATAAGGTTATACACCTTGGTGTCAGTGTAGTGGCCGGCCTGGTGCCGGCCACCATTTCTACCTCTTTCAAACACTACAATACCGTTGGCGACGACGGTTCTCTGCTGAATGGCTGCAGTACTTCACATGAAGTACTCGAGTAATTCGGCCATGATTACTGCAGTACATCACATGAAGTACTCGAGTAATCCGGCCTTTGTACTGGCGAGGCAAGGCTGGGACTCAATCGCCATTCCAGTTTATGCGCTCCTCATAGCCGTCGAAGTCAAGGTCCTTAGGTGCGTTTACCTGCTTCAGCACGCTGCGTATGAACGCTTGCTCCGAGGGAGGCAAAGGGGTATCACCACGCCGCCGCATGAAATAGGGATTGCGGCCGAAGCGTGCAATACAGGCCGTCCTGAACTGGTCGTACTGCTCAGGATACATGTGCTTCTGAAAGTTGGTAAAGCCAACAGCGTAGCGCTGTGGCCGGTCATCACAGTAATAGGGGCAACGGCCGTCAAGCCTGGTGAGTTCAGGATTTAGCACGGTGAACCATCGCTCACTGCTGTCACGATGGTCCCAGGCCCACGCACGCAGGCAATGCTCGCGCTGAGGACAGCCGCATGGCAAGCATGCCCAGTATTCATTAGGCTGCGTTTGTTTCTTGTCCATTACACAAAAGTATTATAAACTGTAAATTTGCCGATACACGTTAATCCTCCGAGAACTCTTTGATGCGCTGCTCCTCCGACAGTTTGCAGACCAACAGCTTGCCGTCGTGCTCGGCAACGATGTAGCCGTCAAGGCCCTGCACGACAACCTTGGTCTCATCAAGCGCATGAATGATGCAGTTGCGCGTCTCATAAGTCTTGATGTCCGTACCAATGCAGCTGTTGCCATAGACGTCATGCCTGGTCTGCATCAGCAGCGACCCCCATGTGCCAAGGTCGCTCCAGCCGAAATCGGCAGGACAGACAAAGATTTCCTCAGCCTTTTCCAGGACTGCATAGTCAATGGAGATGTTGTCGCAATCGGGATAGACGGCCTCGATGGCGGCCTGCTCCTTGTCCGTTCCCATCACGCCAAGCAGGCGCTCAAAGCCATTGTTGATGCGCGGGGCATAGATGCGCAAGGCGTTGACAATGGTCTCGACGCTCCAAATGAAGATACCCGCGTTCCAAAAGTAGTTGTGCCCGCTGATATAGCGCGTAGCTGTAGCCAGGTCGGGCTTCTCGCGGAAAGAGTCAACCCTGTAGATCTCACGGCTGCGTGGAGAGCTGCTTGTCAGATCAGCCTGGATATAGCCATACCCGGTTTCAGGGCGGCTGGGCTTTATGCCGATGGTGAGAATGGCATCGGTCTCGGTCGTGAACTTCAGTCCCTGCTTGATGATACGCTGGAACTCATTGACATTCAACACCACATGGTCACTCGGTGAGACGACAATATTGGCCTGCGGATCTTTAGCCTTGATGCGCCAGCTGACATAGGCAATGCAGGGTGCCGTGTTGCGCCGGCAAGGCTCCTGGAGAATGTTGCCGCGGGGTATTTCCGGAAGCTGCTCGGCCACAATGCCGGCATACCGCTTATTGGTCACTACCCACACATTCTCTATGGGGCAGATGCCCTTGAAACGGTCAACCGTCATTTGTATCAACGTGCGGCCAACGCCCAAGACATCAATAAACTGCTTGGGGCGCTCAGCGGTACTCATTGGCCAGAACCTGCTGCCAACGCCGCCCGCCATAATCACCAGGTGCTGATGCGAATCGCTCATAGACTTGTTCAATATAAAGATTAAATATCTGCAAAAATAAAGAAAAAATAAAATTCAGCCAACAATGAGGCCGAAAAATACTAATTTTGCCGTGTAAATAGCGTTTGCAATAAAGAAAACGACCCAAAAAGATTATCGCACATGAACATTCAGCTGATTGTTGTAGCCGTAGTTGTGGCAGTCTGCGTGGCGTATGCCATCGTCCGCATTCGCAAGGCTCTCCAGGTCAAACCCGGTGACCCGTGCAACGGTTGTGCCCTGAAAGAGGCATGCAGGAGAAACAAGGGCAGGGGCTGCAATGACCGCAAGCCCCTGCCGCAAGCTGAATCTTAGTGATGTTCCGGCACGATGGCCAGATAGACGACATCGTGGTCGGTGAGATTTTCCATATAATGGCTGTGTCCCATCGGACAATAATGGCACTGTCCGGCATGGCACACCTCAACCTCACCGTCATAGTGACAGGTGAGCGTGCCGCTGATGACAAAAACAATCTCACAATTACCCTCGTGGGTATGCAGGCCACTTGAGGCGCCGGGGCGCAAAGTGGAATACATGATTTTCACACGGTCGTCAGTAAAGTTGCGGGTATCCAATTTGCCCTTGCCGCCTTTGAAGCCCTCTATATGGGCCTCGGCAATCTTCTCAAAGTCGATAATCATAATATCAATGTTAAAAGTCAGACATTGCCATTTGCCGAAAGCTTCTCCACCTCATCCAGCCACATTCTTGACATGGCGTCTGTCGGCATGCGCCAGTCGCCGCGCGGGCTCAGGCTGACCGAGCCCACCTTTGGCCCGTCGGGCAGACACGACCGCTTGAACTGCTGGTTGAAGAAACGACGGCAGAACGTCCTGAGCCAATGCAGGATGGTCTCGTCATCGTAGTGGCCTGCCTCAGGATATGCGGGCTGCGGCACCCCAAAAGCCTTACGTGCCAAGAGGAAAATTTTCCTCGGACCGAACCCATAACGCAGGAAATGATAGAGAAAAAAGTCGTGTAGCTCGTATGGTCCCACGAGGTCTTCTGTTTTCTGCCTGATGTTGCCGTTATCGTCAGCAGGAATGAGCTCTGGCGATATCGGCGTGTCGATGATGTCGTAGAGTGTGGCTGACGACTCCCCGTCAACGGTCTTGGCCACATACTGCACAAGATATTTGATGAGTGTCTTTGGGATGGACGCGTTGACCCCATACATCGACATGTGGTCACCGTTGTAGGTGGCCCAGCCCAGTGCCAGCTCCGACAGGTCGCCGGTACCTATGACCATGCCGCCGAGCTTGTTGGCGAGGTCCATGAGTATCTGCGTGCGCTCACGGGCCTGCGAGTTCTCATAAGTGACATCCATGGTCTGCGGATCCTGACCGATGTCCTCGAAATGCTGCATCACGCTTTTGCTGATGTTGATCTCGCGTATGGAGACGCCGAGCGAACGCATGAGCGACAGTGCGTTCTCATGTGTCCGTCCCGTGGTGCCAAAGCCGGGCATAGTCACGCCAATGATACCCTTGCGGTTAAGTCCGAGCTTGTCAAAGGTCTTGACACAGACAAGCAGCGCCAGCGTGGAGTCCAGGCCACCGCTGATGCCAATGACAACCGTATTGGAACGGGTATGGACGAGACGCTTGGCCAGTCCCATGACCTGAATGCTGAAAATCTCATTGCAGGAGGATTCCATATGCTCAGCTGTGGGGATGAACGGATGGGGATTGACCGTGCGCTCAAGCACAAAATCGCTGAGGCTGACGGCCTCGGCATTGTGGACAACGACCTCCTCCTGCAGCATTCGGCGCTGCGCATTGACAAATGTCGTATTGTTGCGTCGGTCGGCGCGCAGACGCTCCACGTCAATCTGCGCAAACAGCAGCTGACTTGCCGTGGCGAAGCGCTCGCCCTCGGCCAGAAGCGACCCATTCTCATAAATCAGCGCATTGCCGCCATAGACCACGTCCTGTGTACTCTCGCCGAAACCTGCGCCGCTATAGATATAGCCGCACATCGTCCGTGCACTCTGCTGTGCCAGGAGGCTCTTGAGATAAGCGTGCTTGCCAATGAGCTCGTCACTGGCCGAGAGGTTGAAGATGAGGTCGGCACCTGCAAGTGCCAGATGGTTGCTGGGTGGTGTCGGAGCCCATACGTCCTCACAGATCTCGACGCCAAACAAGGCTCCGTCGATGGTGCGGAACAGCTGTGGCGAGGCCGTCATCACAACCGGGTGACCCGCATAACGGATGGTCTGCGGACGGAGGTCCTGCGAGGAGGCAAACCAGCGCTTCTCATAAAACTCACTATAGTTGGGCAGGAAAGTCTTCGGAACGATGCCCAGAATCTTGCCTTGCTGAAAGACGACGGCACAGTTCAGGAGCAGGTCACCCGCCACAACCGGCGCGCCGACGATGCAAATGATGTTCAACTGGCGGCTGAACTCAAGAAGTTGCATGACGCAGTTCTCGGCAGCGTCAAGGAGCAGCTGCTGGCGGAACAGGTCCTGGCAGGTGTAGCCCGTAATGCTCAATTCGGGGAAAACGATGACCTCAGCCTTCTGCCCCTCAGCCTGGGCGATGAGCGACTCCATCTCCTTGATGTTCTGTCCGCAGTCGGCGACACTCACGACGGGCACTGCACATGCCACCTTAATAATTCCGTACTTCATAGTTCAAGAGTTGTTTGATCATTTACTTTATCGTCACCTGCGTGGCACCATAGCCATATTCCTGGAATGAGGCATCCTGGTAGGTGTAAGTCTTGTATTTGTAAGTAATCTCGTTGATAATGGCGCGTCGCAGCACACCGGCGCCCTTGCCGTGGATAAAGACTATCTTCTGTCCTTTTTTGCCGGCATATTGCTTGAGCGTATCGCGGAAAACTTTGAGCTGATACTCGAGGATGTCGCCTGCCCCAAGCCCGGCTGTGGAGTCGAGCAGCGCATCGGCATGGAGGTCAACGACAATGGCATCGTCCAGGCCGCGGTGGCGCTGGTAGGGCGAGTGTTTGGGGTTGCCCTTGCTCTGATTGTCGGTGTATCGCCGCTCCATCGCTTCCCGGTACTCACCATCCGAGGGCTGCGAAGACTTCGACGGCCTGTACATTTCTTGTTTCAGCTGGCGTGGGTCAACCACGAGCGGCCGGGTGACGCGATCGTTCTCAATGATAGTGTAGAGCAGTGCAGGCTCCTCGAAAAAAGGTGTATCCTCAAAGATGTGGACTTTATAGAACTTCAGCGGCTCCAACCGAAACTGCACGCTCACCGGATCTTTGACCAGAAAAGGCTTGTCGCGCTTGTAGGCCAGCAGCTGCACAGTGACACGACCTGCCTGATTGATGGAAGCGGCACCCATCTCCTCGATAAACACCTTGGTGTTGGGCTCGGCCTCACCCTGCGCCTTGAGCGTACAACTGTTGCCCTCGGTGACAAGACAGGCGTATTGGAGATAATAGTTGCTGTCGTTGACGAAATAAGCCTCGAAATGAGGATTATTGATGCTGTTGTCGGTCATCGGCACAAAGGCAAGGTAGGCTGAAAGTTTGTTGCCACCGTTGCGCTCCTCTGCCTGGGGACGGAAAGTCACCTCCCTGTCAGGGTCAACGGTATCGGGCTGCGACAAGTCAACGGGCTCGTCAGTCCCCTCCTGCATCATCGCCTTGACCGAGCGGTTGCCGTGTTGAAGCGGTGTCTCTGCAGCTTTCTGTTCCATGGCCTCCGAGCGGCGGTTGATGACATTGGCCGTGGAATAGTCCTCCTGATTGACTACCACCACCTCGTTGGCGGGTGTAGGTATCTGAAAGCCATCCTCGTCCTCGACCAACACGATGTTCTTCCCCTGGAAACCGGCTATACGGCCGCCGCCTGTCTCGCTGAGAAACTTTACTTTGTCTCCTATCTTCATGTGTATAAATTCTTGCGTTTATGAAATCTGAACTGTTCTATCATGGCATGAGCAGACATGAGTCGCCATAGCTCAGGAAGCGGAAGTCGTGAGCCAGGGCGTAATCATAGACCTTGCGCCAGTCGCCCTTGAGGAAGGCACTGACCAAGAGCAACAGCGTGCTTTTAGGCTGATGGAAATTGGTCACGAGCAGCTTCACAATCTTATAGCTGTAACCCGGCGCAATGATGATTTGCGTAGATGTATGGAGAGCCTCCAGTCTGTTGGCATCCAAATAATCAAGAATGTGCCGCATGGACTCAGCCACACTGACAGGCTTGCCGTCAACAAGCGCCAGTCCCTCATCGTTGTGCGGCAGATCGTAAGGCTCCCATTGGCAAACATGCAACTCGGCCTCGCTTGCCCCCGGGTTTTGGGCGAGCTTTACACCTATATAATACAAGCTCTCCAGCGTGCGCACACTCGTGGTACCCACGGCCACAGCCTTGCAGTCGTGCTGCAGCAACAGCTCAAAGGTACGGCGATGAACCACGATATACTCCGAATGCATATTGTGACCCGCAATCTCCGCTGTCTTCACAGGCTTGAACGTACCGGCTCCCACGTGCAGCGTCACCTCATTACGGACTATGCCCTTGGCATCGAGGTCAGCCAGCACCTGGTCGGTGAAATGAAGTCCGGCGGTAGGTGCCGCCACGCTGCCTTTTATCTTGGAATAGACCGTCTGATAAGTCGTCTTGTCGCTTTCCTCGGTCTTACGGTTGAGATAAGGCGGAATAGGCAGCTCGCCAACGGCATCGAGCAGCTCAGCCAGAGTAACGCTGTCATCGTTCCACTCGAAGTCGACCCAATAGTTGGTGCCACCGCTCTTCTGGGTAGTCTTGTCACGGTCGAGCGAGGCAGTGAGGGTGACGTGCCGCCCCTTAACCACGACCTCGCGGCTCAGTATGCCATCTTTCCATTTCTTCAGGTTGCCAATCATCGTCAGCCAACTGCAATGGCCCGTTGACTGAAACATACGCTCGTAGTCGGCAGGCGCAGCTGGCTCCATGAGAAAGACCTCGATGAGCGCCCCTGTATCCTTGCGGAAATGGAGCCGCGCCTGGATGACACGTGTATTGTTGAACACCATCAGCATGCCCGGCTTCAAGTAGTTAGGCAGATGATAGAAGATATCCTCACTCACCGCGCCCTTGTCATAGACAAGCAATTTGCTGTGGTCGCGCTGCTTGAGGGGGAATTTGGCAATCCGTTCGTCTGGCAGCGGGTAATCGTAGTCGTTGATTGATATATGTTTTGTATCCATTGTCTTTATAAGTTCAAGTGGTGAAGACATTGCCCACGGCCAATATCACCGCAACAGCCACCGTAAGCACCAGCAGACCAATCACCACGTCGATATCGACGCGGTTGTATCCGGTTGCCGTGTATTGTGTTGAGATGTAGTTGAGTCTGGGACTGATCTTGAAATAAGCCTTCCGATAGACCAAATAGACCAGAAAACTGGCAATCGCACCCTCAAAAAGACCGGCGAGGATATCGGAGGGGAAATGAACGCCAAGATACAGGCGGGTCCATGCGTTGAGCAACGACCAACAGATAAGGGCAATGCCCAGCAGGCGGTCTCTGACCAGAAGACAGAAGAACAGGGCCACAGCCATGGTGTTGGCCGAATGGGCAGAGAAGAAGCTGAAGTCAGAAAACAGCGTGCCCGGGACAAGCGACAGCTGGCTGGCTATAGTCGGCTCATTACAAGGACGGAGACGGCCGACAAGCGGCTTGACCAACATATCGTCGAGACCGCCTGACAACAGCAAGCAACATGCCACGCTGCCGACAATCAACAGGATTTGAGCCATCGTCTCATTGTTTTTCACAATCAGGTAGAACAGGCCTACATATAGCGGTATCCAAATCCAGCCCGAAGTCAGCAACGGTACCAGGCAGTCGAGAAACAGAGAGTGGCCGCCGTTGAACCACATCAGCAAATCTTTATCCAGTGCTATTACACTCGTCAGCATCATGTGCATGTCCTTTAGATAAGTTCAAGGCTTGCGGATTTCACCCAGCCTTCCCTTCCGTCAGCCAGCCGTATGCCTTTCCAGCCCTTCATGCCGTTGTCGGTGACATCCACACGGGTACCCTCATGCAGGACAAAGGCATCGGTGGCATTGTTGACCGGTGACTGCTTGACCACAACCGACGGCATCATAATGATGGCTCCGCAGCGGTTTTCGAGAGCCGACTTCTGCTGGGAGGCAAAGAGGGCGGAAAGAAGAAAGACCGCCAGCAGGGACAATCCGCCAAAGAAGCCAACCTTTCGCAGTGAGACGCGAGAGGCGAACAGATAAACCAGCGCAAGCAACAAGGCCAAGATGAGGCTTACCACACTGACTTGAGCCCACGTATCGACGCTTGCCATATTGATGAGACTCTTGTACCATGTGACGAAGATCACCTCATTCTCCGGTGTAATCTTGTCAATGGTCTTGGAGTTGGCAAACTGCAGGTTGAACCTGATATCCTTGTCACCGGGCGACAGCAGCAGTGCCCTCTCATAGCAGAGAATGGCCTTGGCGATATTGTCGGAACGGTAGTAGGCGTTGCCGAGATTGTAATACAAATCGGCAGAGACCCCCTGTCTCAACAGCGTCGTATAGTCGGCAATGGCCTGCTGAAAGTTGCCTCTACGGTAACAGTCGTCAGCATTCTGCTTTGTGATGGCATCCGCCCCCTCCGGCAACCACAGCAAGAGGGCAAGCATCAACATCTCCAAGCTATGCCAAAGGCTAATGCTATATCTTCTTTCCACTTTCATTTTCTTTTCTTTTTGTTCATCACGTCCTCTATCTCCATAATCGCCGTCATGGCGTATTGGAAGGTCTTCTCCATATTGCCGGAACTGTCGCCTGGCGCATAGCGTGCAAACTCACATTCGTCGAGGGCGGCGATAAACTTGTCCACACACTCGCCGGGCACATCATGCGAGACAAGCTCATCCTTGATATTCTCGCGCGACAGCTTCTCAACAGGCATGTTGAGCTTATAGCCGACATAGCCCCACAGGGCGCGCAGCACCTCGTCGTAGAACTCAGCCTGCCGGTGCCTGAACATCAGCTGACTGGCCTTCTTCAGACGCTTGCGGGCAATCTTCGTAGCCCGTTTCTCACGCATCTTCACGAGGTTGGCGTTGTCGAGCGCGCGTTTGCGGAATACAATGAACAGCACGGCAAAGACCGTCAGCAGCAAGGCTATGGTAATCCAGTAAGTCACGCTGCCGTAGAAGAAGTCGTTGACCTGATGCACCGTCGAGCTGCCTGTCTTGATGTCGTGGATGTCATTGTCCTTTGGAGAGTCAAATGATTCTGCCGACCCCTTGTCGCCACCCGGCAGCACGGTCACGTCAAAGGCCTTGGTTCTGATGGTCTTGTAGGTGTTGGCATCGGTGTCGTAATAGGTGAAGGAGGCTGCAGGAATGGTGTATCTGCCCTGATTGCGCGGCACAAAAAGGAAATCATAGACCATGTTGCCGCCGACACCCGCATTGGTGAGCTTCGTCTTGTCGGTCACCTTCGGGTCGTATTTGTCGAAGTCCTTGGGGAAGTTGACTACCGGCTGCTTGATAAGTTTCAAGTTGCCCGTACCTCCAATGACCACGCGCAAGGTGACAGGGTCACCGGCTCTGACCTCATTCTTGCTGAGCTGCCCGGAGATATTGAACTTACCCACACCGCCAGAGAAATCCTTAGGTTTCGCGGGCAGCGGGTCGACCTGGATATCCACGCCCGGAGCCACAATGTTGCGTTTCACCTCGACATAGCCCGAGCCGCCATTGAGGAAAGCCTCAAAGGGATCGACATTTCTGTTCTCCTCGACAACAATGCCCTTGAACGTAATTGACGGTATCTTGAGTTTTCCGGTCATCTGCGGATACATCAGGTACTGGCTCCAGGTCACGGCACGATAGGCGCGGCCATTCACATTCTCCACATGGAAGCTCTTTTGTTGGGGCAGAGGAATTTCCTGCGAATGGAAACCCGTCAGGTCCGGCATCTTACCCTCAAGCTGCGACAGGTCGACCAGCGTGTAGACCTTGTAGGTCAGGAGCACCGGCTCCTGCTCGTGTACCCTATGCTTGTTGGCCGTCACCTTGATAAACAGGTCCTTGCCCGAAATGGGGCTGCCGGCAGCGCGCAAGCGGGGCTCGCTGGAGCCGCCATCCTGGTGCATAGTGGGTGCGCCTCCGGTGTTGCGCGCACGCCCCGAGACCGTCACCCTGACAGCACGGGAAGCCACACGCCGGCCGTTGACCGTGGCATGGGCTGGAGGTATGGTAAAGGTGCCGTTCTTGTCGGCATAAAGGGTATAGGTGTAGGTAATCGACGAGGAACTCGACGTATGGCCATTCACCATCTGGAAGCTTGACTGCTCTGAGGTGTACGGCCCAGCAATGAGCTCAAGGCCGTTAGGAATGGCCCCCGCCCTGAAGTTGTCCACATCATGGGTGTAAATCGTGTAAGCGAGGCGGAAATTCTCACCCGCTGAGACACGTGAGGGCACTGACACACTGATTTGCGCCCTCGCGGCATCCACACTGCCCATCAAGCAGCTGACAAGGAGTAATATATAATACAGTAAACGTTTAATCATATTTTTCAGTCGTCTGAATGAAGTTCTTTGATAAGCCTTTACCAGTTTTTCTCAAGGCGACGGCGCTGTGGCTGCACCTTGTTGCGGTTCAACCGCTGCTGTGTGGCCTTCTCTTCCTGCTCGGCATAATTGAGCAGCTGCTCTGCGTTGTCCTTGCTCATCTTCTCGTTGTCCGGCTTTGGCTGTTGCTTCTGCTGGTCTTTATTCTGATTTTTCTGTTTATTCTGCTGCTTGTCTTTCTGCTGCTTTTTCTGCTGCTGTTTGTTCTTATTGTCCTTTTTCTGATTTTTCAGCTGCCGCTTGCAGAGCACGAGGTTGTAGCGCGTCTCATTGTCAGACGGGTTGTTCCTCAGACTCTCCTCATAAGCCTGTATGGCTTCTGCGAAAAGCTGGTGCTTCTGGCAGGCAACGCCAATGTTGTGATACACCATGGCCTTGCGCATCCTGGCCGTCTCCGCCTTGCCCGCATTCTGGAACTGCACGACGGCAGCACTGTCTTTCTGTTGCATCAGCAATGCGCAGCCTAAGTTGTACATGGCCTGAGGATTGCGCGGGTTCCTGGCCAACGCCTTACGGTATTCTATCTCGGCCTTGGCGTAGTTCTGCTGCCGATAGAGACGGTTGCCACTGCGAATGAAGTTACGGTCGCTTTGCGCCATGACCGTCTGCACCCCGACAAGGGCAAGCCATACAACACCTATATATTTTAACCACCTCATCATTTCGTTCTTTGCTTTTTGTTGAACAGACTGAGCGACTTCAGCCTCGGATTTTTCACATCCAGCACACAAACCTCAAGAACAAGCAGGATGATGGCCAAGATGCCGAAGGCCTGGAACTGCTCATCGTACTGACTGTAAATCACGGAGTCGGTCTCGCCCTTCTGCAGTTTGGTCAGCTGGTCATTCAGCTCCTCCTGAGCGTCTGAGGTGTTGTCAACGTGAATATACATGCCGCTGCCGGCCTGGGCCACCTGCCGGCACATCTGCTCATTGAGCGCAGACATCACCGTCTGCCCGGACGCATCCTTGAGATAGTCGCCGTTGCCCATGGGAATGGGCGCGCCATTGGGACTGCCCACACCAAGGATAAACACGTTTATGCCTTTTTTCCTGGCTGCGGCCGCAGCCTCCAAAGCTCCGCCCTCGTGGTCCTCACCATCGGTGATGACGATGATCGCGCGCCCCACCCCTTCCTGCTGGGTAAAGCTCTGCATGGCCACCTTGATGGCATCGCCGATGTTGGTACCCTGTGTCTCGATGAGGGACGGGTCGATATTCTGCAGGAACATTTTCGCCGATACATAGTCACTTGTTATGGGCAACTGCACGAAAGCATCGCCCGCAAACACCACAAGTCCTATCTTGTCGTTGGTGAAATGGTCAACCATGTCCTCCACGAGCATCTTGCTCTTGTCCAGACGGCTGGGCGCCACATCCTCGGCCCGCATGGAGTTGGAAATATCCATACAGATGATGGCCTCTATACCATTGCGCTTCTCATGGGAGATGCCGCTGCCCATCTGCGGACGGGCCAGCATGAGCACAAGCACAGCCAAGGCTCCATTGAGCAGCCAGAACTTGACCGTCGGCCGGTAGCGCGACACGTCAGGCATGAGCTGACGCAACAAGGCCGGGTCTCCAAACTTCCTCAACGCGGACCGGCGACGGCGCCAGGTGAAGAGGCGTATCACCGCCAGCAACGGTATGAGCAGCAGCAGCCACAAATATATGGGATCTTCAAATCTTAACATATTCAACTCTCGGTTTCACGAAGGGGTAAGACATACCTCACGTTTCTATTCGGGTATCCGACGCAACACCGTATTGCGCAGGAAAATTTCCAACAGCAGGAAAAGTACGGCGGCCAGGGCGAAAGGCTGGTAGGCCTCATAGCGCTTGGAGAATTTCTTCACGTCCATCTTGGTCTTCTCCAATTGGTCAATGTCGCGGTAAATCTGCTTCAGCTGCGCCGTATTCGTAGCGCGGTAGAAATTACCGTCAGTCGTAGCGGCGATGTCGCCAAGTGTCATAGTGTCAATGTCAACAGGGATGTTCACATACTGAACCGTGCCGCCTACAGGCATGGGATAAGGTGCCACCTTATTGGTTCCCACGGCGATGGTATAGACCCTTATGCCCAAAGAATGGGCAATCTGAGCAGCGGTCATTGGCGAGATGTCGCCCATGTTGTTGCTGCCGTCAGTGAGCAGAATGACGACTTTGCTCTTGGCCTTTGAGGTTTTCAGACGGGTTATGGCATTGGCCAGACCCATGCCGATGGCAGTGCCGTCCTGTATGATGCCGCGGGCGGCAATGTCTGTCCGCACATTCTGCAGCAGATTGAGCAGTGACGCATGGTCGGTGGTCATGGGACACTGGGTAAATGCCTCACCCGCGAAGATGGTCAGACCGATATTGTCGTTGGGACGGCCGGAGATGAACTCGGCAGCCACGGACTTCGCCGCCTCGATGCGATTGGGCTTCAAATCCTCAGCCAGCATGGAGGTTGACACATCCATCGCCAGCATGATGTCTATTCCCTCAACGGTCTTACTGCCCCAGGAATTGTGGGTCTGAGGACGCGCCAGCACCACAACAATCAGCGCGAAGGTGATGCAGCGCAACAGCATTGGCATGTCGAGCAGCCTCACCCTCCAGCTTTTCGGAGCCGTGAGATAAGCACGAGTGTCGCTCATCCTCATGGTCGGCTCACTGCCCCTGCGCTTGAGGAAATACCACAGCACATAGGGAATGAGCAAGAGCAGCAGCAGGAAATATTCTTTATTTACAAACTCCATTTCAATCTTTTCTTTTAGTAGTGCGGCCTGTCGTCACGATAGCAACAGATAGATGTTGTAGATGACATACACCAGCAGGGCCGCGGTGACGAGACCGATGCCATACAGCAGCGACTTGATGGTGATGCGGCTCGTGCGCTCCCGTTTCTCGTCGTCACTGAGCTGTGGCACGATGCGTTCCTCCACATTCTGCCCCTCCAGCTTGGTTTCGTCAATGAAGTTGACGGCATTGACCAGATTGAGGTCGTTCTCATTGAGAAGAGTGGAGTATTTTGCGAACTTCACAAGGTCGGCAGTACGGAACAGCTCGCGCAGCTCGTCAATCATCTTCTGGTCGCCGGCCTGTCTCAGTTGGTCGATAATCTGGTCGGAGGTCATCTCCATGGCATTGAAGCCGAAACGCTCCTGAATGTATTTCCTAAGGGTGTCGGTGAGCTGCGTGTAGTAAGCCTTCTGGTCCTCGCCCGACGGCATCCGCTCAGCCTTGATTTTCTCAATGGCATTGAGTGCGCGCTGATGGGGCGGAATGTGGCGCACGATGCGTATCCTGGTGATGACAGGCTTGTTCTCGCGAAGGCGCAGATAGAGATAGAAGCCTGTCAGCGCAAGGGCAATCAACAACAGCGAGAGCCAGAAATAAGGCGCAAACTCCGACCACAGGAAAGGATTGTCCTGTACGTCCTTCGGTGGGAAGAACTGGTTGGGATGCAACGTATCTACATCCATTGTTATCACCTTCAAGGCCGACGTGGCACCCTGATAGGACTTACCGTTAACCTTCACCTTCAGCGCAGGAATAGCATAGAGGCGCTCGTCAAACGATGTTATCGTATAGACCCTGCTCACCTTCAGACTGTTGCCCTCTCGTCCGACGGTGTCGGCCGGGGCCACCTCCACTATCTCCACACCTGGGGTGACATACTGACGCTCCTTAAGCCCCGGCCACTGTAAGCGGGAACCCTCCGGCATCGTCACGCGAAGGGTGAGATGAGCCTGCTCACCGACCAGAATGCCGATGGAGTCAACCATCTGCTCGACCGTCACTTGGGCGCGGCCAAGCAGGCCATTGACAAGCAAAAGAATAGTCAATATATAGCGTAACTGTATCTTCATCTGTCACATTAATTTATCAGGCCCGGCGCTTGAACAGCAGCATCAGAGCCTTGGCATAGTCCTCATTGGTGGCAACCGATGTCCAATCGACTTTGCTCTTGGCAAAGGTGCTCTTGAGATACTGCTCGCGGCTAAGCCAGTATTGCGTATGGGCGCGGCGCAGCCGCTTGTCTGCGGTATCGATATACATCTCGTGGCCGCTTTCGGCATCACGCACCTTCATCAGACCAATATTGGGCAACTGTCTGGCACGCTGGTCATACACCTGAATGGCGACAACGTCGTGTTTGCGGTTGGCAATCTCCATTTCCTGCAGAAAATCCTTGTTGTCGTAGAAGTCGCTGATGACGAACGAGGTGCAACGCCGCTTCATCGCCCGCGTCAGAAAGGCCGTGGCCATGCCGACGTCAGTCTTGCGGCTCTCGGGCTGGAAATCGAGCAACTCACGGATGATATAAAGGATGTGGCGGCGGCCCTTCTTTGGGGGGATATACTTCTCAATGCGGTCAGAAAAGAACACCACGCCAATCTTGTCGTTGTTCTGTATGGCCGAGAAAGCGATGGTGGCGGCAATCTCCGTCACCATGTCACGCTTGGTCTGCCCCATAGTGCCGAAATCGAGCGAGCCGGACACGTCAATGAGCAGCATCACCGTCAGCTCACGCTCCTCTTCAAAGATTTTGACGTAAGGACGATGAAAGCGCGCCGTGACATTCCAGTCGATGTCACGCACATCATCGCCGAACTGATACTCCCTCACCTCTGCAAATTCCATACCCTTGCCCTTGAAGGCGGAATGGTATTGGCCAGCAAAGATGTTCTGACTCAGTCCGCGCGTCTTAATCTCAATCTTCCTTACCTTTCTTAAAATCTCTGAAGTCTCCATCAAGGCACCTCCACCTTGTTGATAATTTTACTGACAATCTCCTCACTGCTCACATTGGCAGCCTCAGCCTCGTAGCTCAGTCCGATACGGTGACGCATCACATCGTGGGCAACGGCGCGCACGTCCTCCGGCACTACATAGCCGCGGTGCTTGATGAAGGCATAGGCGCGTGAGGCCTTGGCCAGGTTGATGCTCGCACGCGGCGAGCCACCGAAGGTAATCATGTCTTTCAGCTCCTTCAGTCCGTAGCGGTCGGGGTAACGCGAAGCGAAGACGATGTCGGCAATATACTGGGAAATCTTATCATCAATATAGACCTGACTGACCACCTCGCGGGCCTTCAGTATCTCATCAGCAGAGGTAACGGGACTAACCTCGGGCATGCTGCCCTGGATGTTCTCCCGGATAATCTGCTTTTCCTCATCAATGGTAGGATAGTCAATGACCACCTTCAGCATGAAACGGTCAACCTGGGCCTCAGGCAACTGATAGGTGCCCTCCTGCTCAATGGGGTTCTGCGTGGCCATCACGAGGAAAGGTTTGGGCAACTTAAACGTATTATCGCCGATAGTCACCTGATGCTCCTGCATGGCCTCAAGCAGTGCGCTCTGCACCTTGGCAGGCGCACGGTTAATCTCGTCGGCCAGTACGAAGTTGGCAAACACAGGGCCTTTCTTCACATGGAAGCTCTCGTCCTTCTGCGAATAAATCAGTGTGCCGACAACATCGGCCGGAAGCAAGTCTGGGGTGAACTGGATGCGTGAGAAGTCGGCATCGATGAGCTGTGCCAGCGTCTTGATGGCCAGTGTCTTGGCAAGTCCGGGAACGCCTTCGAGAAGGATATGGCCATCGCTGAGCAGCGAGATGAGCAAGGTGTCGATAAGGTGACGCTGACCGACAATGACGCGGTTCATGCCATTCACCAGGTTAGTGACAAATCCGCTCTGCTGCTCTATGAGAATGTTCAGCTCGCGAATATCTACTGATTCTGCCATAATATTCTTGTATTTTGCATTATTTTTTCAAGCTGCAAAAATACAACATTCTATGTAGAGCAGGGAAAATAGCCAACTAAATAATATTAAAAAGGCTCTTATTAAGTTTATTTTAAGATAGTTTATGGCCTATATCCCCTCTCACGGCTGTTCATTCCCGCATACAGGATGAGGGCTGAACTCAAAGGAAATCGAAGCCGGCGCGGCGCGTGGCCGACTGAGCCATACGCTCATAGACCAGGCCGAGGTCAGCAAAGCGGATGAGGGCGTTCATCGCCGCATGGCGGACACCTGTCACCGGGTCGTGAAGCGCCGCTATAGCCTGGTCGATGAACTCATTGACGCCCCGCTCATTGGGCTCCTGCCCACGCATAAAAAGACGGCCTACGATGTCGAAGGCACAAATGAGATAAGTGGGCTTGCCGCTGGCCATCCACCTGTAGGCTATCTCGGGCGCATAGTCAACATATTGCAAAAGATTGAAAGCCAACATCTCGGCCATCTCCTGCGACCGCACCTGATCCATCCACAGCCCGGCAATATCCTTGGGCATACGGCCGTGGGGCATGACAAGCGTGGCCAGTATCTTGCACTCACGGATATCTTCCTTCCACAGGGCAATGGCAAGGTGGTAATCCTGACCGATATCCTTGGCAAGGGCACGCAACTCCATAAGCGGTACTCCCCAGTTGAGGTGATACTCCACGCCTTTCTCGCGCATGGACTGCGACGCGGGGCCGTTCATCATAAGCCGGAAGCTCCGTTTTATCTCCTTTATCTTATTTTCTACTTCTGTCGGTTCCATACTGTCTTAACGTCCCAATGGCGCATTTATTGTCTAAAGGAAGCCATACTCGCGGGAGTAGCGCAACATCTGATGGTCGTAGGCCTCAGTATAATCGACACGAATGTCAACGATGGTGCCGTCTTGGCCGGTCACCGGGATGAGCCTGGGATTGATGAAGCCCTTGTATGGCGCTATGCCCAGCCGCTCGTAGCGTGACAGCACCTCGGCATGCAACGCGCTGTCCACGCTCACGCCATAGTCTTCCACTAGGCTGCGGGCGGCCTCATAGTCGCCCTCGCTCTTAATGCGCTGCACCTCTGCCAACAGGCGCGCAAAGCACTGACGGAGTGCCGGGTAATCAGTTATCTCAACATAAGTCTTGCCATCGCGTCTGACCAGCGACACGGCACCCTTGCCGTTGGCCAGACACCAGCGGGCGATGATGGCACGGTTGCGCATGTGAGCCTCCTCTATCTGGTGGCCGGGTCTGATACGCACCATCTGTGTCAGCAGGCCGTTCATCAGATAGGTGTAATACTGGCTCTTATAGGCCTCACCATCAGGAACGAGGCCAAGCTCGACCAATTTGTCATCGGCTAGATAATACAGGCCGAAGAGGTCGGCGCGGGCCTCCTCAATAGTGCTGCCGTAAGAGCGCAGTGCATCTGACACCACGCCAGGCAACAGTTGTCCGCTGCCGTGGCCGAGACATTCGTGAAGGTCGGTGTGAAGGTCGTCGCAAAGGTCGCCATACCGGTCGATGAGCTGGCGGGTGTAATCGTCAATGACAAACTCGGCCATCATCCCATTGCCATGGGCAGCCTTCTTGTAAGCATCGGTCAGATTACCGATAGTTACGCTCTTGGAGCCGTAGCGTGCCCTTATCCAGTCGGCATTGGGCAGATTGATACCGATGGCCGACGAGGGGTATTCGTCGCCGCCAAGCATTGCGGCACAGATGACGTTGGCCGTGACGCCCTTGACCCTTGGCTTCCTGAAGCGAGGGTCAACAGGCGAATGGTCCTCAAACCACTGCGCGTTCTCTGAAATGAGGCGCGTGCGGCGGGTGGCCTCATGGTCCTTGTATTCTACCAGTCCCTCCCATGAGCCTTTGATGCCCAATGGGTCGCCATAGACCTCAATGAAACCGTTGATGAAATCGATGTCGCCCTCCTGCTCCTGCAGCCATTTGATGCTGTACTCGTCGAAAAGGCGCAGGTCACCGGTTTCATAATATCTGACGAGTAGCTGTATCAGCTCACACTGCCTGGCATTGTCAGCATAGTCGGCAGCCTTATTGAGCCAATGGACAATTTGCCTGATAGCCGGCGCATAGAGTCCAGTAACCGTGTATGTTTCCTCCATGAGATGTCCGTCAGCCTTCACCAACTTGGAATTCAGTCCCCACGAGGGCTGGCAGTCGCCACAACCGGGGTCGCGCTGCTGTTGGTAAAACGCTGTAGCCTCCTGCTGAGAGACACCCTCATAGAAGTTGCACGCAGAAGTTCTGACCACATCCTCGGCCGTATTCAGGTTAACGCGCTTGGGCAGCACGGCAGGGTTGAAAATCACAGGGCAAAGCGTATCAAGCAACTCCCCGACGCTTTCCCCGGTACTCAGGGGAAGAAGACTGGGAGCGAGTAGCCCCACCTCATGCCGCAGCCAGGTTTCGCTAAATTCGGGCGCGAATTTCTCGCACCCATAATGATGGTAAATGCCATTGGAGAACCACAGCCTCTTCAGATAGACAGCCATGGCCTTAAACTCACGAGAATCGCGGTCGTTGCCATTTACATAGACGGCCTCCAGCGTCTTGCGGACGGCAAGATTGTATTTGCCAAACTGGTCGGTGACGATGTCACGTCCAGACAAAGTTGCCTTGGCAAGATAATAAACATAGATTTTCTGTTGAAGCGTAAGCGCGTCAAAACCCGTGAGCCGGTAGCGCAGCATCTGCAGGTCGGCGAAACGCTCGTCGCTGTATTCAAACGATTGGTTATCCTTTATTTTCATACAATGAATGAAATGTTCCGTGGTTGCATATCATGGCATTGCCACGCCCACTCTGACAGGCTTATTCCACAGTCAGCGCCTCCTCTTGGCGCGCCATCACACTTCTCTTCCTTGGTTTGCGCGTTTGCTTATTGTCGGCAGGCATGTGCAAAGTCTTATATTCTTTCGGCGTTATATTGTTAATCCGAAAGAACGAGGCATAGAACGACTGTCTGTTGGAAAAGCCTACCATGTCGGAGATATCCTCCATGTTCAAATCCTGGTAACGCTTGTCAATCAACAGCGACATAGCCTCCTGAATACGGTATTTATTGACAAAAGAAGTATAGTTCATGTGAAATCTCACATTAACCACAGCAGAAATATAGCGCGTATTGGTATTCAAGTCTTCAGCAAGTTGCTTGGCAGAGTAATCTTTATCTTTATACTTTTTCTGTATAATGATAATGTTGTTGATTTTTTCCTCCAACTCATCCATGAGCTGAGGACTGACAAGAGAGCGATAAGCGGCTTCCTTATCTTTCTTTTCTCTAATGTTATACTTTGCCATAGTTAGGGTGTTTTAAGAACTTTATACTTGTTAGGGTATAACTCCGTTTTGTGCAAATATAACAGAAATATTTCAAAGCGGCAAGCTTTATTAAATAATTATACAAATACGGCTAACAATTTAACCTTTTTTATCTGTATCTTAACTATATAGCAGCACTATCGTTCACAAATTACATATTTGTACTGACAACGCACTACCGACGGCCAATAGCAAGGACGACACACGACAAAGGCAGGCAAAGGCGGGCGACCGGAACACATATTTATTCCAGCGACAAGCAAATAGCAATAGGGAGAGGGAAATCAAGAAAACTGACTTCCCCTCTCTCAGATTGAGTATACTAAATGATTTTACATGTAGGCTTCAATCTGCGGCCTTAAGCGCCATACGCTTCTTCAGCCCGTTGCGCTTGTCCTTGACCGTAACTTTGATGCTGCCTTTGACATCCTTGGCTTGCACGATGAAGACGAGCTTGCCGCTGAAGAGCCTCATGTGAGGCTGACAAAACGACTCCAGCGATGTGGCGTCGCCATTGCAGACAGCACGGAAGGTGCCCGCACCACTAACGGTCATCTCCATCTCGTCATCGGCCTGCGGCAGTTCGGTACCGTTCTTATCCACAAGACTGACCGTTATAAAGGCAAGGTCGCTACCGTCTGCTTTAAGGGTGGTGCGGTCAGCCTCCAGCTTGATGGCCGCGGCCTTTCCCGCGGTGCGAACCGCGGCCTCAGCGGCCTGCCGTCCCTGTTCGTCGTATGCGACAACCTTCAGCACACCCGGCTCATAGCGCACCTTGTCCCACATCAGACGGTAGCGCCGGGCACGGGCCTCGGCGACCTCCGGCGTAGCCGGATGCTGGTCGTCGGTGCGCAGGCCTGCCTGCTTCCTCACCCTGCCCTGCGACTTGCCGTTGACAAACAACTCGGCCTCAGGATAGTCAGTATAGACAAAGACAGGTGTCACCTGCCCCTCGCGTCCTTTCCACGTCCAGTGCGGCAGGATGTGGAGCGTATGCGACCGTTTGTTCCACACCGAGCGGTAGAGATAGAAACGGTCCTTGGGCAGACCAGCCAAGTCCATAATGCCGAAATAGCTGCTGCGGCTTGGCCAGTATTTATCATAGGGAGTAGGTTCTCCGAGATAGTCGTAGCCGGTCCAAACAAACTGTCCGATGGTGTAGGGCTTGTCTTCCATGGCCATGAAGTCCTCTTCGGGCAGGTTGCTCCATGCGCACCAGTTGACGTCATAGCCCGTACACTGACCGTCAGCGGACGGCTCCACCACGCCCCATTTCACGGGGAAATGGTAAACGCCACGGCTGCTGATGGTGGAGGCCGTCTCTGAGCCGAGCAGGAAGCCGCGCGAGAGCTTGCTCATGCCAAGGTCGTACTTATGCACGCGGTAGTTGAAGCCAGGCACGTCCATCACCTCGGCAAAGCCCGAGCGCAACGCGTCATCCACCCTGTCAATACCCTGAGTGACGGGACGTGAGGGGTCGAGCCGGTGGCAGAGGTTCTGCAGGTGTTCGGCAATGACGCGTCCCTCATAGCTCCACTGCTCAGGTATCTCGTTGCCGATGCTCCACATGATGATTGACGGATGGTTGCGGTGGGCCTCAACGAGATGGGTAATGTCGCGGTCGCTCCATTCCTTGAAGAACCTGGCATAGCCGTTCTTGCACTTCGGGTAAATCCACATGTCGAAGCTCTCGGCCATCACCATCATGCCCAATGAGTCGCAAACCTCCATTTGCATCTGCGAGGGAATGTTGTGCGAGGTCCTTATGGCGTCGGCCCCCATATCTTTCAGCTGCTTTATCTGGCGGATAAGCGCGGCCTTGTTCAATGCGGCACCCAACGGACCCAGGTCATGGTGCAGGCATACGCCCTTGATTTTCCGGCTTATGCCATTGAGCCGGAAGCCGTGGATGGAGTCAATCTCGATGGTGCGTACGCCAAACTTTGTAGTAATCTTGTCGATGGGATTGCCGCTGCCGTCGAGAAGAGTCGCCACGCAGCTATATAAATAAGGTGTCTCAGGAGACCACAAATGGACGCTGTCTTTTTGAAAACCAAAGTAAATTTTCAAGACGCCTTTCGCAATTCCCCTCTCTGTATGGCTTTTAATTTGCTTTCCATCTCTGTCGAAAACATCCAATTTCAAGCCGGTGCCTTGAGGCACATCTGGAATCAGCGTCTTGTAAGTGACAATGTATCTCTTGTATTTCTTCTCCGTTGTTAAAGACGTTTTCCACGGGTCGAGATGGACCTTTGGCAACACCTCCAACGTAACAGGCCTGTAAAGCCCGGCACCGGGGTACCAGCGGCTACTCTCCTCAACATTACTCAATGACACGGCAATGGTATTGTCACCGGCAACGACATACGGCGTGATGTCGACGCGGAAAGGCGTATAGCCGTAAGCCCAGTTTCCGGCCCTGTGGCCATTGACATAGACCACAGGCTCGGCCATGGCACCGTCGAAATTGAGAACAAAGCACTGTGCGGCTGATGGCGAAAGCCTCACATGGGTGTAGTAATAGCCTTTCCCTATCCATGGCAGTGCACCAGAACGGCCACTCTTCTCCGTTTTCTGCGTCTCGCCATTCTGCTCAATGGCAACATTTTGCAAGTCCCACTTTTTGTCGAAGGGGCCGGCTATGGCCCAGTCGTGCGGTACGGTCACAGGACTCCAGTTCAGACCGTCGCGGGAAAACTGCCACGTTTTCAGATTGACTTTGTCTCTTACCGGCTGTTCACTCCTTGAAGGCTTGGCTGAAACTAATGCGGACAAGGCAAGGCAGACTATTAAACATGAAAATCGATTAAGGCGCATTTTTTGTAATATGGATTTGACATTTAAGACTTATCTCACTGCAAAATTAGGCAAATTATACGGAAAACGCAGAAAATTCAAAAATAAATTGAAAAAAATTTTGACGTTTCAAAATTAAGCACTATCTTTGTCAACGTTATCCTGAAAACAATCTTTTTGCCTTAGACGTAGCTAATACCTATTGAAGATTTGGAGCGGTGGCCTGTGAAGGTAATCGCTTTTTTTATATACCTACCTCAAATAGAAGTCCTTTGTCAAGTTTTTATACCATGTTGTAGGCTGTCCATTATCCTGCAGCAAAACCACTGTCCCGGTGTCAAAGGCATCACTTCGTGTCGGAGAAAAACTGACTAAACAACGTTTCGGCGGCTTTGTTTCCTTAGTACAAACCTTGTAAAGGCGTGAAAGGAAAAATCCATGCATTGCCGCAGCCATCTCAAAGTCCTCAAGGCCATCCATAGGTATGACGGCAGAGAGAAAGCCATTCGGGGTCAGCCATCGGCCAGAAAAATCAAAGATATCATTGAATGTCAGTGACACCGCATGGCGCGCCACATTGCGCTGCGTGTCGGGTGCGGCAAACGCATTGACGAAAAAAGGAGGATTGGTCACCATGGCGTCATACTGAGTACTCGGCACATAGTCCTGAAGTCGGCCGGCATGTATCACCACGCGGCCGGCAAAAGGCGATGCAGCCACATTCTCACGCGACTGCGCCACGGCCTCACCGTCCATCTCCACCCCGTCGACCACAGAGGCGGGATAACGCTGGGCCATCATCAGGCTGATGAGGCCCGTGCCAGAGCCGATGTCAAGAATGCGACTTCCCCCGCAGGCCCATGCACCAAGCAGCACGCCATCGGTACCCACTTTCATCGCACAACGGTCCTGCCGCAGGCTGAATTTTTTGAAGTTAAAGCTGTCTCCCATATTATTTCCAACGCCAGAATGCTTGTTTTTATTATATTCTTTGTAACTTTGCACAAATTGCGGGCAATAGGCCGCAAATGCTTTACACCTTTTATATACTATCAGAAAGCAAAGAATGCCAAAAAACAATACAAAAATTCAGATGATTGCCGATTTCGATGGTGATGTTAGCAACTTCTTCACACCGGGCGAGCCTGGGGTGCTTCCGCTGTTGACCACACGCAACATGGTTCTTTTCCCTGGCGTACTGGTCCCTATCCTGCTTGGCCGCAAGTCGAGCATCGGCGTAGCCCGCTATCTGTCCAAAGACAGCGAGAAAAGGAAATGCGTCATCGTTTGTCAGACCGATGAGGATGTGGACAATCCCGACGAGAAAGACATATATAAATATGGTGTATATGCAAGGTTGATTCGCATCATTGAGATGCCGACATCCGAAAATATCACCGCTATTTTCCAGGCTTACGGACGCTGCAAGATTGAGAAGATTACGGCCAAATCGCCTTGGCTGAAAGGCTACGTCGCGCCGCTTGCCGAGACCATGCCCGAGGACAACGACCGTGAGTATGCCACCATCATCGACGATGTCAAGGAAACCACAGAGAACCTGATTTCCATTAACGACGACATTCCCGACGACACCATCATGGCCATCAAGAACCTCAACAACAACATGATGGTGGTCAATTTCGCCTGCACCAATCTGCCGTTGCCGGTCAGCGACAAGATAAAACTGCTGAAGATAGGGTCCGCCAAGGAGCGCGCACTGGAGCTGCTCAAGATTGAAAGTCGAGAGATGCAGTTTGAGAACATCAAAGTCGATATCCGGCGCAAGACCCATATTGACCTCGACCAACAGCAGCGCAACTATTTTCTGCAGCAACAAATCAAGAATATAAAGGAGGAACTGGGCGACCACGGTACCGCGACGGAGAAAGACGAGCTGGCTGCCAAGGCCAAGAATAAAGACTGGCCAGAGGCCATCGCTCAGACCTTTGAAAAAGAGCTCAACCGCCTTGACACGTTCAATCCGCAAAGTCCAGAGTTTGCCGTTCAGTTGAACTATCTTGAGCAACTCGTGGCTTTGCCCTGGAACTACTGTACCAAGGACGACCTCGACCTGAAGCGTGCCCGCACTATCCTCGACCGCGACCACTACGGCATGGAGAAAGTGAAGGAACGCATTCTGGAATACCTCGCCGTCCTACAGCTGCGCGGCGACCTCAAGTCGCCCATCATCTGTCTCTACGGTCCGCCGGGCGTGGGAAAGACCTCACTGGGAAAGAGCATCGCCGCCGCCATGAAGCGCAAATACGTGCGCGTATCTCTCGGCGGACTGCACGACGAGAGCGAAATCCGCGGACACCGCCGCACTTATGTCGGTGCCATGCCAGGCCGTATCATCAAGGGGTTGCAAAAGGCAGGCTCCTCCAATCCCGTTTTCGTGCTTGACGAAATTGACAAGGTGACGAAGAACACCATCAACGGCGACCCGTCATCGGCTTTGCTTGAGGTGCTTGACCCTGAGCAGAACAACGCCTTCCACGACAATTACCTTGACGTGGACTATGACCTGTCGAAAGTGCTGTTCATTGCCACGGCCAACGACCTGTCCACCATTCCTCAACCTCTGCTTGACCGTATGGAGGTGATTGAGCTGACGGGCTACATCACCGAGGAAAAGATAGAGATTGCCAAGCAACACCTCGTGCCGAGGGAACTGCGCAACAACGGACTGGACAAGGAGACACCGAAGATACGCTTCACCAAGGCCGCACTGGAGAAGATTATCGAGCGCTACACCCGCGAGAGCGGTGTCCGTCAGTTGGAGAAGCAGATTGACAAGGTGCTGCGCAAGCTGGCCTACCGCAAGGCGTTCAGCGGCGAACTGCCGCAAAAGGCCATTGGTCCAGACAGTATAGAGGAGCTGTTGGGCAATCCTCCCTTCTATCGCGACATCTATCAGGGCAACGACTACGCAGGTGTCGTCACCGGCCTGGCATGGACCAGCGTAGGCGGCGAGATCCTTTTCATCGAGACATCACTATCGAAGGGAAAGGGTGGCAAACTCACGCTCACCGGCAATCTTGGAGACGTGATGAAGGAGAGCGCCATCATCGCCCTGCAATACGTCAAGGCCCACTGCGACATGCTCAATGTCGATTACCGCATTTTCGACAACTGGAACATCCACATCCACGTACCAGAGGGTGCCACGCCGAAAGACGGACCGTCCGCCGGCATCACAATCGCCACGTCGATAGCATCGGCGCTCACACAGCGCAAGGTGCGCGCCAACACAGCCATGACAGGCGAAATCACCCTGCGTGGCAAGGTACTGCCCGTCGGTGGCATCAAGGAGAAGTTGCTCGCCGCCAAGCGTGCCGGCATCACCGACATTGTGATTTGCAAGGACAACGAGAAAGATGTGAACGAAATCCCCGCAAAATACCTGCAAGGTGTGACCTTCCACTATGTGGAGAATGTGCAGCAGGTTTGGGACTTTGCCCTGACCGACGAACTGGTCAGACATCCCATCGACCTTACGGTCAAGGACGAGGACACAAAGGCTGAAGCCAACAATAAGGCAAAGAGTGACAAGGCATGAAATTTGAAGTTCAACATAACGACCCGGCATCAGATGCACGCTCTGGCATCATCACGACCGACCACGGGCAGATACTTACCCCCATCTTTATGCCGGTAGGTACCTGTGGTACGGTGAAGGGCGTGCATTTCAGCGAGCTGCGCGAGCAGGTGAAGGCTCAAATCATTCTCGGCAACACCTACCATCTCTACCTCCGGCCTGGCCTTAAGGTACTGAAAGCCGCCGGAGGCCTGCACGGCTTCAACGGCTGGGAACGCCCTATCCTCACCGACAGCGGCGGCTTCCAGGTGTTCTCACTTACCGGTATCAGGAAACTGCGCGAGGAGGGTTGTGAGTTCCGCTCACACATTGACGGCTCGAAGCATTTCTTCACGCCAGAGAACGTGATGGACACCGAGCGCATCATCGGTGCCGACATCATGATGGCACTTGACGAGTGTCCTCCCGGGCAAAGCGACTACGCCTACGCCAAGAAGAGCCTCGGACTGACCCAGCGCTGGCTTGACCGGTGCATCAGGCGCTTCAACGAGACCGAGCCGCTCTACGGCTACCATCAGAGCCTCTTCCCCATCGTCCAGGGATGCACCTATAAGGACCTCAGGCAAGAAGCGGCGAAGTTTGTGGCTGACAAGGGGGCTGACGGCAACGCCATCGGCGGACTGGCTGTCGGTGAGCCAACTGAGAAAATGTATGAGATGATTGAGGTGGTAAATGCCATCCTGCCCAAGGATAAGCCCCGCTACCTCATGGGAGTAGGAACGCCACAGAATATTCTCGAAGGCATTGAGCGCGGCGTGGACATGTTCGACTGCGTCATGCCAACCCGTAACGGACGGAACGCCATGCTCTTCACCTACGAGGGTACGATGAACATGAGAAACAAGAAGTGGGAGATGGACTTCACGCCCCTCGACCCCGACGGCTGCGAACTCGACCGCATTACAACCAAAGCTTATCTCCACCATCTCTTCAAGGCAGGCGAGCTGCTTGCCATGCAGATTGCCAGCATCCACAACTTGGCGTTCTACCTGCGGCTCGTCGGAGACGCACGCGCACATATTGAGCGGGGCGACTTCATGACGTGGAAAAGCAGTGTCATCGACCAATTGGGAAAGAGAAGATGAAAAGCTATTATAAGATACGCAGGCACAGGCATTATTACAAGGCCATGCGGTGGCTGTCACGCCATCCGGCGTGGCTTCACCGCTTCCTCAGCTGGGTAGTGGCACACACGCGTCTGCTCCAGCGATGCGCCAAGTGGACCGCCTGCAAGCTGAGTTTCCTGAAATTTCTCAACCCATTCCACTACATCAAGAGAATAGACCGCTATGTCATCGGCAAGTTTATCAGCACCTACGTGCTGTCAATCGCCTTGATTATCAGCATCTCCATCGTCTTTGATGTGAATGAGAACCTGGCAAAGTTTACGCAATACCACGCTCCGCTGCGCGCCATCATCTTTGACTATTACGCCAACTTCATTCCCTACTTTGCCAACCTCTTCAGCGCACTGTTCGTGTTCATCTCAGTCATCTTCTTTACCTCGAAGATGGCCGGCAACTCCGAGATTATCGCCATGATGGCCACGGGCATCTCTTTCCGGCGCCTGCTAAGACCCTACATGTTCACTTGCGTGCTGATATCCGGACTCTCCTATTATCTCTCAGCCTACGTTATTCCGCACGGGTCGGTCATCAAGCAGAACTTCGAGACGCTTTACAAAAACAAGAAGAAGAACACCTCGGCCGAGAATGTCCAGCTGCAGGTGGCACCGGGCGTCATCGCCTACATACAGCATTACGACAACAACGCGAAACGGGGCTACGGTTTCTGTCTTGACAAGTTTGAGGACAAGAAGCTCGTCTCTCACCTCACGGCAATGGAGGTCCAATACGACACCGTCGCCGACACCAAATACCACTGGAAACTAAGCAACTGGAAGCTTAGACAGCTGCGCGGCCTGAGGGAGAATATCACGAGCGGGACGATGAAAGACTCACTCATCCAGATGGAGCCCACCGACCTGGTGTATTCGAAGGGCCAGCAGCAGACTTTCACGTCGCCGGAACTGAAAGAGTATATCTCGAAGCAAATCAACCGCGGCTCGAGTAACGTAGTGCAGTATGAGGTGGAATACCACAACCGTATCGCCTCTTCGTTTGCCTCGTTCATCCTCACCATCATCGGAGCCTCACTGTCGGCGCGCAAGCGCAAGGGCGGTATGGGACTGTACTTAGGCATCGGCCTGGCGCTGTCGGCTGCCTATATCCTTTTCCAGAGCGTCTCGGCCGCACTTGCTATCAAAGACGACTTCCCCGCCATGCTCGCCGCCTGGATGCCCAACATCGTATTCGCCTTCGTTGCCCTCTTCTGTTACACCAAAGCGCCCAATTAATTATGTCAACGGTCGCCTACGGCCCGGCCGACCGCAATCACCAACAAAACAAAGATTATGAAATTTGAAGATTTAGACTTGACTGACAACATCCTCGACGCACTCTACGACATGCGTTTTGAAGAGTGTACCCCCATCCAGGAGAAATGTATTCCTCCTATATTGGAAGGCCGCGACGTGCTGGGCGTAGCACAGACCGGCACCGGAAAGACGGCTGCCTACCTGTTGCCCATTCTCTCAAAGCTTGACAGCGGCAATTATCCCAAGGATGCCGTCAACTGCATCGTCATGTCGCCAACCCGTGAGCTGGCACAGCAGATTGACCAGGCCATGCAGGGCTTCTCCTATTACCTGCCCGACGTGTCGAGTGTCGCCGTCTACGGCGGCAATGACGGCAACCGCTATGACCAGGAGATGAAAAGCATGCGGCTCGGAGCAGACGTAATCATTGCCACGCCGGGCCGCCTCATCTCGCATATCAGCATGGGCAATATCGACCTGTCAAAAGTGAGTTTCTTCGTGCTTGACGAGGCTGACCGCATGCTTGACATGGGTTTCTCTGACGACATCATGAAGATTGCCTCCAAACTGCCGGATACCTGCCAGACCATCATGTTCTCAGCCACCATGCCGAAAGACATTGAGAAGATGGCCCAAAACCTGCTGAAGAACCCCGTAGAGATCAAGCTGGCTGTCAGCAAGCCCGCTGAGAAAATCAAGCAAAGCGCCTACATTTGCTATGAGACACAGAAACTGCAGATTATCAAGGAGATATTCAAGGCCGGTGACCTGAAGCGTGTCATTATCTTCTCTGGCAGCAAAATGAAGGTGAAGCAAATCAACCAGGCTTTGCTGAGGATGAAAATCAACAGTGGCGAGATGCACTCCGACCTCGACCAGGCGCAGCGCGACGAGATGATGTTCAAGTTCAAGAGTGGCCAGATTGATGTGCTGGTGGCCACGGACATTCTCGCGCGAGGCATTGACATCGATGACATCGCAATGGTCATCAACTACGATGTTCCCCACGATGCCGAGGATTATGTCCACCGCATCGGCCGTACGGCACGTGCCGACCGTGACGGAGTCGCCATCACCTTCGTCAACGAGGACGACATGTTTGCGTTCCACCAGATTGAGAAATTCCTCGACAAGGAGATTACAAAGAACCCGTTGCCGGAAGAATGCGGCGAAGGCCCAGAATACACCACATCGAAGCGTCCGGGCAAGACCAGTGCCAAGAGCCGCCGCCGCAAAGACCGTGACAACACGGCCCATCGTGACAACAAACAGCACAACCGCAACCGCCGCACCTCCGAGGAAGGCAAGCCGCAGACATCCAAGCCAAAAGGACTGCAGCAACAAGCCAACGCACAAGGACCTCAGGACAGCAGCCAGGCTGACAAGACTCAAGCCACCAGCAACGGCCAGCAGAAAAACAGTCGCCGACGCGGCCAACGCCGCCCTAACAATACTTCTGCCACTCCAGCAAGCTCTGCAAGCGCCGCGGGCTCGTCCACTCCTCAGGAGAAGGCACGCCGACAGCGCAGCCGGCACAAGTTTGCCGACAAGCAACGCGGACAGCAGTCTCACGCCGGCTCACCGCAGTCCAAGAGCAAGGGACAACAGAAGAACGCAGCGGCTGCAACAGAACAAAAGACCGGCATCTCCAACATTCTTAAGCATCCCTTGCGCTGGATCAGGTCATTAGGAAAGAAATAGACACACATCTAAATCTTAATCATTATGGTAAAGGAAAAGAATTCAAATCTCTCCGAATGCACGACTATCATTGTAGGAGGTGATTTGACAGGCGACGGCTCTCGCATTTATGCCCGCTCTGAGGACTTCGACGCGATGCGTTGCAAGAACTGGATCGTCTTCGATGAGACTGACAACGGGCCTGAAGAATTTGTCGCTGACGACAGCGCTTTCCGTTGCCCGTTGCCAAAGCACCGTCTGGGCTATACAGCCCTGCCCGACTACCAGTATCACCATGAATGGGGAAGCGCCGGCTTCAACAGCGCCGGTGTAGGCGAAAGTTCCACCGAGACCATCTTCAGTTCAGACAAGGCGTTGCAGTTTGACCCCTATGTGCCCAACGGCCTTGCCGAGAACTGCACCTACAACACGGTGCTGCCCTATATACACTCAGCGCGTGAGGGCGTGGAGCGACTGGGAGCCATGATTGAAAAGTACGGCTCAGCCGAGGGCTTTGGTATCGGCTTTATTGACAACAAGGAAACCTGGTACCTTGAGAACGCCTGCGGCCATCACTGGCTGGCCTGCCGCATTCCCAACGACAAGTATTTCGTCACCGGCAACCAGAGCCGCTTCCGCGACTACGACCCCAGCGACAAGGAAAATTATCTGGCCGACAAGGACCTGCTGGCCTTTGCCGAGAAACACGGGCTTTGGGATCCCAAGGCCGGCAAGTTCGACTTCCACGAGGCATATTCCAAGGACGACATCGCCGACCACACCTACAACTACACCCGCGTATGGGGATTGCAGGGACTGTTCACACCTTCTATGAAACAGGATGTCAACGTGAACAACTTCCCAGTTTATGCCGTTCCTGACAGCGGTCATATCGGCATCTCCGAGCTGCGTCGTGCCTTCCGTTTCCACTATGACGGCACCGGCCATGACCCCTATCTGCACAACAACGGCCATGAGCCCTGGCGCCCGGTCTCCATCTTCCGTACCACGCAGACCCATCTCATGCAGGTCCGTCCCTGGCTGCCCGATGCCATCGGACACATCACTTACGTGGCCAACGGCATGGCTGACTTAGGCGTATTTCTTCCCATCTATCAGGGTATCCGGCATTTTCCAAAGGCATACGGCATCGGCGACAACCATTGTTCGGACGATTCCGCTTATTGGAAATTCCGCAAGGTGATGACGTTGGCCATGACCAACTACAACGCATATGCTCCGCTGGTCAAGGAAACCTATACCAAACTTGAAAAGGAGAATGACCAACGCCAACGTGAGTTCGAGGCTAAATATCTTGAGCTTTATAAGGAAAAGCCTATGGAGGCAGCCGACCTGCTTCAGCGTTTCAGCGACCGGCTGCTCAACCATGCCCTTGAGGTGGCTGACAGGCTGACGCTCGAGCTTTTCACACGTCTTACCGAAGACACGATGAAGAATTATATGTTCCATGGCGCTTAACCAAGATTAGCCATTAGATTTAACAATAGTAGGAAAGGTCTTATATGAATGGCCTTTGCACCTTAGTATAATAACGTAGTGGCCGACAATGAGTCGGCCACTACGTTATTATAATCTGCTGAAATTGTCGGCTACAATCTTTGCCAATAAAACACACTAATGGACGCCTTTAACCGAGAAGTGATAGGCAAGATGGCTGTAATATTTCTCGCCGGGTTTCAGATAAGGATTGGAGTGTTCCCATCCCTTGGTCTTTGCAGCGACCTTGGTGGGTGAGTCAGGATACTTCTGACTTTCGAAGCACACGCTGACATGCTTCGGATACTTTACACCATGCTTGCAGGCAATGCCGGTTCCCTGGAAATTGCCAGTATAAATCTGAATGCCCGGCTCATTCGTATAGACCTCCATCAGGATGCCGGTCGTCGGCGAGTAGAGGCTCGCGGCCACTTCCTTGTCATTTCCCTTGCCGTTCTTAAAGGTATTGAGACACCAGTTGTGGTCGTAGCCCCCGGCATTTCTGATCTGGTCATATGTCGTATCATTGATGAATTTGCCTATGGCATGTGCTTTGCGAAAATCCATCGGAGTACCATCGACCGGTCTGATTTCGCCCGTCGGAATATATTTGGTGTCCGACGGAGTAAACTTGTCAGCATTGATATACAAATCCTCGTTGTCGCATACCGTGGTAAGGTCGCCGTTAAGGTTGAAGTAAGAATGGTTGGTCATATTGACCACTGTCTCTTTGTCGGTGGTGGCGCGGAACACAATGTCAAGGGTGTTGTCAGATGTCACGGTATAGGTGGCCGTAGCCTTCACGGTACCGGGGAAGCCGTTGTCTCCGTCAGGCGATGTAAGGGCAAAAGTCACAGAAGAGTCGGTGCGCTGCGTAATGTCATAGACCTTGTGCTGCCATCCTGAATTTGCACCACCGTGCAGACAGTTGCCATTGTCGTTGGGAGTCAGCTGACAGATTTTGCCGCCTACAACGAGTTTGGCGTCCTTAATGCGGTTGGCATAGCGTCCGATTGTCGCGCCATAGTCGGAGGGTGAGTTGACCGTATCGGCATACTGGTAAATATTGTCATAGGCACAGACCACATCCGTTGGCTTGCCGTTCATGTCGTTGACCACGATGGACACAATGCGGCCTCCATAATTGGTCAGGCACACCTCCATGCCCTTTTTGTTGGTTAAAGTTACCAGCTCCGTCTTTTTGCCATTGATGGTAGAGTCGAATGCTGCAGGGTTTAGTCCTGAAAGCGTGGTAACTCCGTCCGATTGGGCGCCTCCCTTGCATGCGGCAAGGAGCATGACACATCCAGACAACAGTAACAATGTTTTCTTCATAGCTTAAATAATTTACTTTGATGATTGGTTGGGTTTCTGTTGCAAAATAAACACTTTCTTTTAAAGAAACACTAAAACGGCCGAGATTATTTTGTCAAAAATGAAAAAAACTGTATCTTTGCCCAATATAAATAAGGTAAAAAAGCATGCAAAAACGTCTGTTCCTCATTCTTTTGCTGTCGGTCATCTGTCTGCTGCCGACCCATGCCGTGCTCAAGGAGCGCAACATCGAAGGTACGCTCGCCATGCTGCGTATTGAGCTTACCGAGCAGCACCACCGGCTTGAACGCCAGTCGGGACTTATGAAAAATCAGCGCAAGGAGGTGATGACTGACCTCATCACCGCCATGAACAGGAGTCAGCAAAACGCGATGATGCTCTATTCGCAGAAGAACGGATACGTTTTTGACCTCACCTACGCCTGCCACGAGGCAACAGAGCAATATCACAACTTCAAGAAAAACGTCGCCCCTTTCCGCACCTATGTGCTGAACGCCGACGGAGAGATAGCCCGTTACGACAGTCTCATCAACGACCTCAGTTCGATGTACATTCAGGCACTGCCCGAGAAATCAAAGGTCGACCGCAACGTCTGCCTCACGCTCGCCGTCAATATCCGGCGCACCCTCAACTACAACCGGCAGCAGATGAAGCAGTACATCGACATGTACAATTACACGGAAGGCAGGCTGAAAAATCTCAACGACTATGCCACCAAACGGTATAGCGACATCCAGGCATCCATCTTCACCAACGGCAACGCCGACTACTTGAAGATACTCATGAACCTCAACCGCGAGGTGAAAGAGACCACAGAGAGCGTCATCGACAAATACAAGCCACAGAAGAAATACATGTCCGACTGGGACAGCCGCGTCATACTTGGCCTGGCCATCGTACTGCTCTTCATCGGTGTGATGGCCACTGCAGCCAGCTATTTCGTCATCGGCTTTGCAGTCACCAAACTCATCAAGTACAACAAAGCCGACTTCATCCTAAAATGGCTTTATGGACAGGAACGCGACAAAGAGGCCAAAGAAAACTTCAAGGCCAAGCGTCTCTGCATCATCCTTACCTTCACCATCATCTCCTTTGCCATCATCCTTGGCATCGTACGCGTGAGCTGGAGCCAGAACTTCATCATCATGGCCTGCGGACTGCTCGTAGAATACACCTGGCTGATGGGGGTCATTCTGCTCTCACTGCTCATCCGTCTCAATGGCGAGCAAATTCGCCATGGCTTCCGCATCTATTCCCCCATCATGGCGATGTGCTTCATCGTCATTTCTTTCCGCATCATCCTCATCCCCAACGACCTTGTCGAGCTTGTCTTTCCGCCAATTCTGGTGGCCTGCACCATCTGGCAGTGGGTAACCATCCGACGGAACAAGTCCATCCTGCCTTCAAGTGACGTGTTTTATGCCTATGTCTCCCTGACGGCCTTCCTGGCCAGTGATGTCGCCGCACTCATAGGCTACACACTGCTTTCAGTGGAGATGCTCATCTGGTGGACCATGCAGCTCACGTGTATCCTCACCATCACCTGTGCATCGTCAATGCTGAAGAAATACGGCAACCACCCCAAGCGGCAATTCTTCAACAGTGACATACCCATTGGCCGCACCTGGCTCTTCCAGTTCATCTACACCGCCGTGCTGCCAACTCTTGGTGCCCTGTCAATCCTCATTTCCATCTATTGGGCTGCCGACGTGTTCAATCTCAGTGACACCTGTTGGATGATATTCAACATGCCGCTCGTCAACTCCACAAAAATCACCTTCAGCATCATACGCCTGGTGCAGGCCGTGATATTGTTCTTCATCTGCTACTACATCAACAAGGTTTCCATACAAGTTTTGCACGACCACCTGATGAGCCGTGAAGTCCGTAAGGCCGCAGAGGAAAAGCGGAAGCCGAGCCCGCAAGCTGTAACAAGCCGCATCGCTATGTGGAAGAACTTTATCCAAGTGTTCATCTGGGGGATGTGGATTCTCATCACGCTCGCCATCTTCAACATTGACAACTCCTGGATTGTCGCCATCTCGGCAGGTCTCTCTACCGGTATCGGCTTCGCCATGAAGGATATTCTCGAGAACATCTATTACGGCATCTCGCTGATGGCCGGCCGCATCAAGGTGGGCGACTATATCTCAGTGGAGGGGACGCGCGGCACTGTGACCAGCATTTCCTACACCTCCACGACACTTGAGGCACTCGACGGCTCAGTCATCGCCATCCAGAACGCGCAGCTCTTTACAAAGAACTACAAAAATCTGACACGCAATCATGGCAACGAACTTGCCATTATTCCTGTCGGCGTGGCCTACGGCTCCAAGGTGCCACAGGTGAAAGAAGTCATTGGCAAAGCCGTTGAGAGCATCAACAAGAGCAATTACATTAAGTTCATCAAAGTCATTTTCTCCGGCTTTGGCGACAACTCCATCGACTTCAAGATACTCGCCTGGGTCGATTCGCGCAAGCAGGTCTATGCCGAGAGCGATATTATGGAGGTGACCTACAATGCCCTCAATGATGCGAATATCGAGATTCCGTTCCCACAGCGAGACGTGCATATCGTCTCCGACGCTGCCCATCAGGTGCAGCATGCCGACTCTGTGGACGAGGCTGAGAAAATGATTTTCAAAGACAAGAAATTATGACCACTGCCAAGCAACAACCCCTGTTTATCGCAGGCCCCTGCGTCATCGAGTCCCAGGAGCTGCTCGAAACCGTAGCCTCCGAACTGGTGGCCATCAACAAGGCCTTAGGCACGGACATCATCTTCAAGGCCTCATTCGACAAGGCCAACCGCACGTCGATTCACTCATTCCGTGGTCCTGGACTGGAGAAAGGACTGCGGATGCTGGCCGATATCAGGGAGAGATACCAGTTGCGCGTCACCACGGACATCCATGAGTCGTGGCAGGCCCGGCCTGCAGGCGAGGTGTGCGACGTGCTGCAAATCCCTGCGTTTCTGTGTCGGCAGACCGACCTGCTCGTGGCAGCGGCCAAGACCGGACGCGTGGTCAACATCAAAAAGGCACAGTTCCTCTCCGGCCGGGACATGCGCTATCCAGTAGAGAAAGCACTGGACAGCGGGGCAAGGGAAGTGTGGCTGACTGAGCGCGGCAACTGCTTTGGCTACAACAATCTTGTTGTTGATTTCCGCAACATCCCCGACATGAAGGAAATCGTGCCGACAGTCATTATGGACTGTACCCATAGCGTACAGCGTCCATCGGCCGGTGAAGGCAAGACCGTGGGCGACCGCAAGTTCGTGCCTGCCATGGCCATGGCCGCCAAGGCTTTCGGTGCCAGCGGCTACTTCTTTGAGGTTCATCCCAACCCAGACAAGGGACTGTCGGATGCCGCCAACATGCTGGAACTGCACAAGCTCCGTCCACTTATCGAAAGATTATTAAAATAACTGATATACACTATAATGGATTCCAACAACGGCCAACATAAGAAAGCAGAAACAAAAATGTCAGCTGAAGAGCGGCTGAAACTCTCACCCGACTATGGCAAGAAATGCATTCGCGAGGAAGCACAGGCGCTGCTTGACCTCATTCCCCAAATAGACGAGAACTTCGAGCGTGCCGTATCGCTCATGTTCCACTGCCACGGTAAAATCATTGTTACGGGCGTTGGCAAGAGCGGGAATATCGGTGCAAAGATAGCTGCCACCCTTGCCTCCACAGGCACACCAGCCTTTTTCATCAGTCCGCTCGACGCCTACCATGGCGACCTGGGTGCTATGACATCCGACGATGTCGTACTCGCCATCAGCAACTCCGGCCAGACCGACGAGCTGCTGCGTTTCATTCCCATCCTGCTCCACATGCAGGTACCTATCATCGGAATGAGCCGCAATCCGCAGTCATTGTTGGCCAAATACTCCACGGTACACCTTAAAGTTTTTGTTGACCACGAGGCCTGTCCGCTCAATCTTGCTCCGACATCCTCGACAACGGCTGCCCTGGCGATGGGTGACGCCCTGGCAGTGGCACTCATGCAGGTACGCGACTTCCGGCCGCGCGACTTCGCCCAGTTCCATCCGGGCGGTGAGCTGGGCAAGCGGCTGCTCACCCAGGCAAGCGATGTCATGCGCACCGACGAGCTGCCCATCGTTCCCAGCGACATGCATCTGGGCCAGGCCATCATTGAGGTGTCAAAGGGCAAACTTGGCCTCGGTGTATCGGTTGACGACGACCGCCGCGTCATCGGCATCATCACCGACGGTGATATCCGCCGTGCGATGGAACGCTGGCAGGCGCAGTTCTTCGACCATACCGTCTCAGACATCATGACACGAGACCCAAAACGCGTCACCCCCACCACAAAGGTAACAGAAATTCAGCGTGTCATGCACCATTATAAAATCCACTCAGTCCTCGTCTGCGACAACGACCGCCATCTCCTGGGCATCGTCGACAGCTACGCCTCCTCGATGCTGAACCAGTAATTATATAGTATTGATTTTCAGAATGCACATAAGGATTTCCCAGCTGCTACACCTGTGGCTGGTGACTGTCGTCATGGCGATGCCGACACTGCTGCAGGCACAGACCAGCGATTCGCTCATCGTGAGCCGCCTCAGGGATTGCGGCATAAAGTTCTCTCACGACAACTCGGTCACGCTGCTGACAAACGGACAAGAAAAGTTCGACGACCTCTTCAAGGCCATCGACCAGGCCCGCAGCAGCATACACATGGAATATTTCAATTTCCGCAACGACTCCATCAACCGTTTGCTCATGACCCACCTTGCGCCGAAAGTGAAGCAAGGGGTTGAGGTGAGGCTGCTGTTCGATGCCTTTGGCAACTCCTCGAACAACAGTCCCATGCGCAAGGCCGATATCCGGCGCATCCGTGCCCTCGGCATCGAGATTTATGAGTTCGACCCCATCCGTTTCCCCTACGTCAACCACGTGTTTAGCCGCGACCATCGCAAAATTGTGGTCATTGACGGCAAGATTGCCTACACCGGCGGCATGAACGTGGCTGACTACTATATCAAGGGAACACCAAAGGTCGGGTCATGGCACGACATGCACTGTCGCATCCAAGGCTCAGAGGTCAACACGCTGCAAGCCATCTTCCTGAAGATGTGGAATAAAGTGTCAGGACAGAATGTCCATGGCGCCAAATATTTCCGAGGCCTTGGTCACGACGAATACTTTCACGGGTTGAAACCTGACACCTGCCACACCGCAGGCCACAAGATGGTGGGCATCATCAACCGCGAGCCACACACGTCAAACAAGATTATCCGCGAGTTCTATACCAACGCCATACGCTATGCAAAAGACAGCATCAAGCTTATCAATCCTTACTTTACGCTCAATCACGCGCTGAAAAAGGCATTGCGCGATGCCGCAAAACGGGGTGTGAAGGTGGAGATTATGCTGTCGGTCAAGAGCGACATTCCCCTGACGCCGGACTGTGGCTTCTACAATGCGCACCAACTGATGAAGCACGGCTGTACGATATGGCTCTATAAACCAGGCTTCCACCATACGAAAATCATCATGGTCGACGGCCGTTTCTGTACCGTCGGCTCTGCCAACCTGAATGCCCGAAGCCTGTCGTGGGATTACGAGGACAATGCGGTCATCATTGACCCTTGTACGACACGGGAGCTCAATGACTTGTTTGAGTGCCAAAAATCGGACTCGTTCATTCTGACGCCAGAAACATGGAACCAATGGCGCAAGCCCGCACAGAAGTTGCGCGGATGGTTCGCCCATCTCCTCACGCCGTTCCTCTAATAATGAATTGAGTATGAGGCTTTACTTTCGCTTGAACTTAGGGCAGTTGTCCAAAGGGTCAAAAGACACCACCTCCAGCAACCCGTCATCGCTCACTGTGAAATGGATGTCGTATCCCATAAACGGCATGCCATAAACGCGGGCAGCATCGTGCTGGTAATGGGGACGCGGGTCAAGGGCAAGCACCTTGCCCAAGGTCTGCAGGTCTGCGTCTGTGAAGCAGGTTTTCAGCGAATCAGGCAGATGGACTTTCAACATCCTCATGGCATGGTTGTCGACAAATCCCGACCTCGCGTCGGCATGACTGTCCGCGTAGGTCACATAGGGCTTGATGTCATAAATAGGCGTGCCGTCCATCAGGTCGGCACCAAGGACATGGACAACAGGTCCCTTCGGCGTGTCCCAATCAATATGTGACAGCCGCACCGACGACAAGCCAAGGGCATTTGGCCGGAACGGCGACCGCGTGGCAAAGACACCCATACGCACGTTACCGCCAAGGACGGGGGGACGCACCACCGGACTAAAGGCCGCATGGCGGTTGGCGGAGAATTCCCAGATTAGCCAAAGAAAATCAAACTGGTCCAGCCCACGCAACGCATCGGCATTGCGGTATGCCGGCTCAAAGACTATTGTTCCCTCCAACTCAGTCACAAGGCCGCTCTGCTTGGGTACACCAAACTTTGACGTAAACGGGGAATTGAAATGGGCAATGGGCTTGATTTCCATACGACGGCTAAAACTTGAACATCGTAAAGATGGATAGGATGAGCATTGTCGCCACCTCAATACCACAGACCATCGACGGCGTATAAAGCTTGCAGCAGTGCTGACGGGGCCTGAAGGCATCTGCAGTCTTACGCATCGACCAGCGGAAACAGAAATAGATGATGGTGGCGTTAATCCATCCCACGAGGCAGCCCAACAGCACGTCACCGACATAATGCACACCGAGGTAGACACGCGAATAGCACATCAGAATGGCCCAGGCAGCAAACACCTTGGAAAGCACACTACGGCGGAAAACATAATACACAAAGATTGCCGCGCCAAAACAGTTGGCGGCATGCGCCGAGGGAAAACCATAGCGTCCGCCACGGTAACCGTCGACAACATGGATGAACGCAGAGATGGGATTCATCGGGTTAGAGGGCCGCAGTCGTCCAATCAGCGGTCGGATGAGTGAGGAACTGACCTGGTCGTTGACCGTCACCAACAAAATGGTGACCAAAAGGCACGCGATATTGACACGCAGGGGAAAGTTGCGCAACATCACGATGAGCAGGCTCAAATAGAGGGGAATCCAAATGAACCTACCTGTATAAATCATCATAAAGTTGTCCATATAGCTGCAATGCATGCCATTGATGAAAAGCGTAGCATTGGTATCGAGCGCCTGTAGGAAAGACAGGATTGTAAGCATTTATGTTAAGTTGATAGTTAAGACTTCATAATTGATTTGTCAGTGACCTCACCGCCTGCTGGCGATGTCGTCGAACAGAACCTGCAGCAGCGCCTGGCCATAGGAAATGTTGCGGCTCTTTCGACGTCCGCAATCCACCACCACGCGCCGCTGCTTATTGTCAAATATCAGTTGGTTGTCCTCGGTCAGCATGCCGAAGCCGTCATTCATCATGAAATAGGCATAGTGCCTCACCGACGGATTGAAGAGGTCCTTACTGAACATCATATCACGGTGAGGCAGTCCCATCTGTCCCAGCACCGTTGCCGCGATGTCCTGCTGAGAGCCAAGCGTCGTCACCACGCGCGGCCGCAGCACGGCACCGCCCGTCCAAATCATCGGGATATGGAAGCGCGTCGTGGTAAAATCAGATATGTCATCGGGCCACGCCCCGAGATGGTCCGGGACGAGAATGACGAGACTGTTGGCCCAACGGCGTGATGCCCTCAGGTGTCCGACGAAACTGCCTATGCACGAGTCGGTATAGGCAAAGGCATTCAGTATCTTGTTGCTGAGCCGGTGGTAAGGCACGTCAAATGGCTCATGCGAGCTCGATGTCTGGATTACAGTGAGTGCAGGCCGTCGGGCAGCTCGACCCTTAATGTCTTTCTCCACACGCCCAAATAGCAGGTGGTCAGGCACACCCCACTTGCTCAGGCGCTCACCCAGGGGAAAATCCTTGTCCTCAATGATGCGCTGGAATCCCTGATTGTGGAGGAACGAGCGCATATTGGTGAAGTCGGCGTCACCTCCATAATAATATTGCAGGTCATAGCCGGCACGTCCGAGATGACCGGCCAACGAAGGCAGCGTCTCGGTCTTTCGGGGATATTTCATCAGGCTCAACGCGCCCGGAGCAGGATAGCCGAGCAGGATGGAGACGAGACCGCGGTCGGTGCGGAAGCCGTTGGCGTAGAAATTGCTGAAGTATATGCCCTCGCGTTTGAGGGCATTCAACTGCGGAGTCACCTCTTTCACCCGGGTCAGAGTGTCAGAGAAGCTCTCCATGATGATGACATAAATATCGGGTTTGGGTGTCGCCCGAATGACCTGCACATGTGAGGAGTCGGCGGGCAGTGGCTTCGACAACTCATTAAATAGGCGGTGAGCCTGCCCGTCGGCCATGAACCGGTAGGCATGGGCGAAGTCCTCCTGATGGGTCACACTCTCAAGAAATGAGAACAAGGGATTGACGGCGGCATGGTTCAAGGCCTGGTCGGCACAAAAATAAGCCTGACCGGTGTTCATTGTCGAGACAGTGACACCACCACGGATAAACAGGAAGAGCAGACCGTTGAGCAGTAATAGGGGCAGCCACTGGCAGCGGCCGGGCCTGTCCTTGAATGCATCTTTGCCATAGACCATCCACAACGGATGGAAACACAACCCGATGACGGCCGAGACTGCGACCACGCTAAACACGCCAAGCACAGCCTGCCACCACAAAATGCTTGCCATGGCTGCCGACGGCGAAGAGGTGATGAAGAACAAGGGAGTGGCGTCAAGGGGAAAGTGCCAATAGCCGTACAAGGCTATGTTGGCAACAAAAGCCAGAGCCACGAGCAGTGAGCAAAGAGCAAACCACAGCCGCATCACCAGCATCAGCCATCGGCCGGCACGTTCGCCCGAAAGCCGGAGCGGCGCAACGGAACTCAACAAAAGTATAAGGGCGGGGACTGTAGACAGATAACCGGCAACCGAAAAGTCAAGCTTCAGACCGTGCCACACAACAGGGAAAACATGGCGCAGTCCCCCATAGAACATCAAAAAGATTGGTTTCTGAATGGCGAAGAGTAAGGTCCACAATAGAAATGTGAACACTATCAGACAGCATTTCTTCTTCATTGGTCCGTTAACGACACCATTTATCAAATGAAAGGAGCAAGGTCGTCCCACAATACGGTTTTCTTGCCCTGTGTCAGCTCAAACCAGGGAGCCTCGTCACGCAGTGATATGTCATCATATTCAAACGGCAAGACCACCGTGTCCTTGCCGTCTGGCATGACAAGACCCATCTTGCCGCCCTTCTCAGCAATGACAGGCATGGAGAGCAAGTCATCGACGTAAACGTAAGGCGTGCGAAGGAAGTCATACTGAAGATGAAGCAGCACACGTCCGTCATACTCCACCATACCATATTTCCCGTCTTTCTCTACAATCTTATGAAAACGGAGATAGATTTTCTTGAAACGGTCAACATAAAACGCCATCGTGTCCTTGTCGGCCACCATTTTCTCGAAATACTCATATGAGTCGCAGAAGTTGGCCATCGACCGTGCGACAAGCATCCTCCAGTCCATATTCTCCACCAGTCGGCGGTTACGGTCGATATAGCGTGTCATAACATGCTCACGCTCCGGCACAGGCAGCACGTCAAGCCGTTTCTCAACACTCTCGAGCATCGTCATCGAACCGTGCGCCTTGATGTAGCGGTGAATCTGGCGACCCATCTCATTGCAGAAGAACTTCTCTATCTGCGTAATCTCAATCTCATCTCTGAATAAGCCTTCCATAACGTAGCGAGTATGTTGAAATGTTACTTACTTGCAAATTTACAAACTCTGCCTCATACCACCAAGCGTTTGCAAGGATTTTTTGTACACTGAACAATTCAGCTACAGGTCCACCACCGTAATGCCCGCACCGCCGAAACGCACATCCTCGTCGTGAAAACTGCTAACACTGGGCTCTGCCGACAGATACTGGCGGATGAGCTGATGCAGGATGCCGTTGCCCTTGCCATGGAGAATGCGCACACGCGGCACACCCATGAGAATGGCATCGTCAATGAAATATCTCACTGCGGTCAGTGCCTCGTCGCCACGCATGCCACGCACGTCAAGGTCCTGCCGGAAGTTCTTGCGGTGGTCGTCGATGGTATCCTGAGTGACATGCGACACGCGGAATGACTGCAGCTTGTCAGTCAACTCGTCCATCTTCGTTTTCTTCCCGTCGCCGGCCTCACTGCTGTTCCCGGCCTGCACGACCAGCTGCAAGCGGTTGATGGGAACATTAGTATGCATGCCGCCAATGGCAACGACGGCGTTCTTGCCGTTGATGCGCTCAAGAATACCCTTCGACTGCAGGCCTTTCAACTGCACCTCATCGCCTACGGCTAAAGGACGCTCGGAAGCCTTTACGGCCGAAGCCACAACAACCGTCGAGGCCTCATTATGCTGTTCGGCCCGTTTGGCCTTACGCTCAGCCTTGCGCCGCTTTCGTGCCTCAATCTGCGCCACCTTCCTCTGAAAAGCCTCTTCGGTCAGCAGTCCCGCACCTTTCTGTCTGGCCGTGTCCTGCCAACTGTCGTCGCTTACGGTCTGCTTGAACGCGTCGAGTTCGGCACGTATCTGTCGCGTGGCTTCTTTCTCGGCTTGTTCCTCTCTGATGGTACGTATGGCATTCTCTATGCGTTTATTGCTCTCGCGCAAGAGGTCCTCGGCCTGTTGCCGTGCCTTGTCAAGGATTGCCTTACGGTCGCGTGCCACGTCACTTACGCCACTCTCATACTGGTCAATACGGCGCTGCAGCTCCTTCTCCTTCTCATGAATGGTGGCGCGCTTCTGCTCCCAGTAGCGCTTGTCGCGCACAATGTCCTGAAGATAATTGTCACTTTGGATATAGTCCGACCCGACGATGTCCGACGCGCGCCTGATGACTTTCTCGGGCAATCCGATTTTCCGGGCTATCTCAATGGCGAAGCTGCTGCCGGGACGACCGATAGCCAATTGAAACAGCGGCCGCATCTCGTGGCGGTCGTAGAGCATCGCACCGTTGGCCACGCCGTCATGGCTCTTGGCAAAATGCTTGAGGTTCTGGTAGTGGGTGGTTATCACGGCCCAGGCCCCATGCTGGCAAAACTCCTCCAGCACGCTCTCTGCAATGGCACCGCCTATCTGCGGTTCTGTTCCTGTCCCCATCTCGTCAATCAAGATCAGTGACCGGTCAGAGGCCTGCCGCATCATCACTTTCATGTTCGTCAGATGAGACGAATAGGTAGACAAGTCGTTCTCAAGACTTTGCTCGTCACCAATGTCAATCATCACATCTTTAAATATGCCGCAACGGCTGCGCGACCAGACAGGAATGCTCAGACCGGTCTGAAGCATGTACTGCAACAGCCCCACCGTTTTCAGACATACCGACTTGCCGCCGGCATTGGGCCCGGAGATAATCAGCACACGTTGCTCGGGGTTGAGCGTGATGTCGAGGGGAACAATGCGGTCTTTCAGGTGAGCCTCCAGCAGGGGGTGGCGAGCACGTATCCAGTCAATGACAGGCGAAACCTGCACCTCCGGCTCAAAGGCATCCATAGTCTTGGCAAGCCGCGCCTTGGCCTGGATGAAGTCCATCTGGGCCAGGAACGCAAATGAGTCGAGCAGCTCGCGCACATGGGGCCGAATGCGCGAAGACATCACAGTGAGGATGCGTATGACCTCCTGCCGTTCTTCTGCCTCCAGCTCCCGGATGCGGTTATTGGCCTCCACGACCTCTGTGGGCTCTATATACACCGTGCGGCCGGTGGCACTCTCGTCATGGACGATACCCTGTATCTTCCGCTTCATCGAGGGCATGACGGGAATGACCAGACGGCCGTCACGCAACGTGGGTGTTACGTCTTTCTCGACGACGCCGTCGCTTTGCGCCGACCGCAAGATGCGGTTGAGTATGCCAGAGACCGAACTGGCCACGGCCGACAGCTCCTTGCGGATGCGGAACAGCTCGGGCGAGGCGTTGTCGCGCAGGTGTCCGAACTTGTCAATGATCTGGTTGATTTGCTGAACAAGGATGGGAAACGTCGCCACACCGTCGGCCAGGTCGTGCAAGGCCGGATACTGCCATTTCTTCAATACGGGGAGATTGGAACCGATTCCGTCGCTGTCCGTCTCCACCGGCTCGCCTTGGTAAAGGAAATCGACAAGTGCGTTGATGGTCTCCATTGACCGCTTGATGTCGAACAGCTCCGACACCTCAAGCCATGTGTTCTGGATACGCACACGCTTAAGCGCCTCGCGCATGTCAAAGCAGTTGGTGAGCGGGAAGGCCTCGCTGCCGTCGGCAATAGCCCGCATCTCTCTGATTTGGGCCATCCACTGGTTGACCTGCTCAGCGTCGTCGGAGAAAGCCATCTCATCGGCAAGACTCTTGCCAAGCGTGGAAAGGCATTGTGTCTTCACCATTTCCCTGACCTTGTCAAATCCCAGTTTGGACTCTATATTCTTTGGATAAAGCATTCGGTATAGTTAAAATGACGATGAATGTGTTACTTCTGTCTCACATTGTTTTACGCAAATTTAGATAAAATTCCCGAATTATAAGCCAGTCGAGATAAAAAACTTAATAGATTTCCTCCCCCCATGCGCTGATAGCAAGAAAAATCAAGGCCAGCATACGCTCAATGGATTGCCGAGTGCACGATGAA
>CABVDL010000001.1 GCA_902497035.1 uncultured Prevotella sp. | reverse complement strand
GTGTAGAGCCTGACGACCTGATGGTCTACGCCGATGAGGGACTCATCGCCCGCGTGGTAAGCAACCTACTGAAAAACGCTGTCGAGGCTACCCGAGAGGGACAGCACATCAGGCTGAACGCCTTCTCCGACACCGATGAGTCGGTCGTCATAGACATCAGTGACGATGGTGAACCGATACCACCGGACATCGCCACGCACATCTTCATTCCTTTCTTCACCACCAAAGATGAAGGCAGCGGGATAGGACTGTCCATCTCACGACAGATCATGCGGGTGAGCAATGGCTCCATTGCCCTCCTACCCTACCGCCACGATGGACTAACGATATTCCGGCTACGCTTTCAATAACGTTATTTCTCACCACCATGGCACGATGTTTGTAAAAGGACATCTGGAACATACACATTATTATATATATAGCACAAGATGAAAGTATTACTGATCAATGGTAGCTCTCACAAGGAGGGCAACACTTTCCATGCACTGAGCATGGCAGCAAAGACGTTGGAATCACAGGGTATTGAGACGGAAATCATGCAGATTGGCAACAAGCCTGTGCGCGGTTGCATCGCCTGCGGCGTCTGTAAGCAGAAAGGCAACAACCGCTGTACATTTGACGATGATGTGTGCAACCGTTTCTTGGAGAAAGCAAAAGATGCCGACGGCTTCATCTTTGGCTCACCGACATACTACGGCCAGCCCAACGGTGCACTGCTCGCCGTGGTACAGCGAATGCTCTATGCCGGTGGCGCGCTGATGAGAAACAAGCCCGTAGCCAACGTCGCGGTGTGCCGCCGCGGTGGAGCGTCTGCCGTCTACCAAACGATGAACATGGCGTTTGAGATGATGAATATGCCTATCGTCACGTCGCAGTATTGGAACATGGTTTACGGACAGAAGCCCGGTGAGGCGGAACTCGACGAGGAAGGAATGCAGACGATGCGCACGATGGCCAACAACATGGCGTGGCTCTTGAAGCGCATCCATCAGGGCGGAGATCCACAGTATCCGGATAGAGAAGCGTGGACACCGATGAACTTCATCAGATAGATAGTGGTGCTTATCCTCCCCTCGGTCAACCTGACAGGAAGAGTAAAGCGATAACCCGGGAACAGAAGAAGGGATGGTGAAAAACGAAATGTATTAGCAACAAGCAAATGGGAGACGACCTAAACAAAGGCCATCTCCCACATCTATTTTACAGGTATAAAGATAATCTACCGGCTACTTGCTGATAATACCGGCTTTCGTTTCCTGTAGAAACTTCACAATCTTACGGACCTGATCACCGTCTGGCACCTGATCCTTAATCTGAAGCATACAGTCGTAAACACTGTTCTTACTGTGGAACAGCAGGCGGTAGGCATTGGCAACATGGCGACGAACTCTGTCATCAATCTTCCACGTTTCCATCATCGTGTTATTAGGACCGCCATACTCAATGGGGTTGCCCCCTGCAATGATATAAGGCGGGACGTCTTTGGAAAAGCGCGTTCCTGCCTGCAGCATGGCGAGGTCGCCAACACGCGTGCCAGCATTTTCTATGACTGACGAAGAGAAAATAACGCCGTTGCCTATCTCGCAGTCGCCGGCAATCTTCGTGCCATAGCCTAACACATTGTAGTTACCAATCTTCGTGTCGTGACTGATATGGACTCCTTCCATCAGCATGTTGCTCTTGCCGATGACGGTTTTGTCGCCCTCATGCGTGGCACGGTTGATGATGACATTCTCACGGATGATATTGCACTCGCCAATAACCACCTCGCTGCGTTCGCCCCGGAAAGAAAAATCCTGAGGCAGGGCTCCTATCACGGAACCCTGATGAATCTTGTTGCCCCTGCCTATTTTCGAGCCATTAAGAATGCTGACAAACGGGAAGATTACGCAGTCATCGCCAATCTCCACATAGTCCTCCACATAGACGAAAGGAAAGATGGTGACGTTATTGCCAATCTTCGCCTTTGGCGAAACTACTGCCTTATCACTAATTGAACTCATAGTCTAAGAATTTAAAAGTTATTTGGCACCACCGCCAAGTGCGTAATAGAGATTGACCACAGCCTGCATCTTGCTGAAGTCGTCGCTCACCTTGTTGAGCTGTGAGTTAAGCAGATTGCTCTCTGCGGTGATGACCTCAAGATAAGTGGAGCCGGCGCTGGCCATCAGGCTCTTGGTATCCTCCACATTTTTCTTCAGCACCTCAATGCGCTGGGCTTCGAGCTTGCTCTTGGCCTCTGACGCATTATACAGCACCAAGGCATTGCTCACCTCGCTGCCTGCCGACAACACACTGTTCTGCCAGGTGTTGTAAGCCTGCTGATACTGGTCCTTTGCGACGCGCAGACCGGCTGTCAGCTGACCTTTCGCAAAGATGGGCTGCGTGAGGGAAGCCACCGCCGACCACAGCATCTTTCCGGGGTTGGTGATGCCGAGTCCGCCACTGTTGGTGAAAGCACCCGTTCCGCTGATGGTCAGCGAGGGATAAAATCTGGCGCGGGCTGCCTCCACATTATAGAAGCACTCGGCAAGTGCCATCTCGTTGGCATGAACGTCCGCACGATTGTTGAGCAACTGAATGCCCACGCCAGTGGCAAAACTGGAAGGCAGGCTCTGTGCGTCAAGAGTGCCACGGGGAATAGCCTGGGCCGCCTCTCCGAGAAGCAGCGACAGGCTGTTCTCGGTTTCGCGCACCTGCCGCTTAAGATCTTCTTTCTGAGTCTTTACACTCAAATAGTTGGCCTCAGCGCTTTGCACGGCAGTCGAACGCACGCCTGCCACTGACTCGTGCTGCACTTTCATGATGTCCCAGGTGTCCTTGGTCAGCGTCTCCATGTCGTCTATAATCTGCAGCTGCTTGTCGAGCATCAGCAGCGTATAGTACATGTTGGCGACGTTGGCGACAAGCTTTGTCTGTACGGCCACCTGATAGTCCTTAGCCTGCAGCAGGGCCATCTGCGTGGAGCGCTTGGCCGCGGTGAGATTGCCAAAGAGGTTGGCATCCCAACTGGCGCTGACTGGCAGGGAGTAAGTTTTGGAGGCCTTGCTATAATCCCACGACGCAATGGTTCCCTGTGGAGTGAAAGAGAAGCCCGGAAGGAAAGCCAACTTGGCTGCCTTGAGCTGGGCCTCTGCCATATCCACATTCAATGCGGCATTGAGCAGGTTGGGATTATTGCTGAGGGCTTTCTCAATCAGCACCTGCAGCTGGGGGTCGGTGAACACCGAGCGCCAGGGAATGTTGGCGAAGCTCGTCGTGTCATTAACAGCCAGGGTATCGGCATTGCTCGCAGAGTCGCGCACAAGACCGGCAGTGTTGACCTGAGGACGCTCGTATTTTCCATATAGGCTCTTGCAGCCGGTGAGGGCCATGGCTGCAAGACCTGTAAGTATGAAATGACTTATTTTCATTTTCTGTAATTCTTTACTGTTTATAAGCATCGACGAAGTTCTGCAACACATTCTCATTGTCACCTCCATGGGCGTACTGATTGAGTTCGGCTGTAACCTCCTCGTTCTGCTCATCCTCAAACTTCAAAGGCTTAATCTTCTCCTGCAAATACTGGAAAATGCAGAACAAGGCGGGCACAACGAATATCTGAACGAGCGTACCAATAAGCATACCACCAACGGCTGCGGCACCTAACGTCTGGTTTCCGTTCTTGCCTACACCGGATGCGAACATCAGCGGCAACAAGCCTATAACCATAGCCAATGAGGTCATCAGAATAGGACGAAGACGTGCGGCTGCACCCAAAATGGCCGAATACTTAATGGCCATACCCGTCTCGCGGCGCTCAAGGGCGAACTGCACGATAAGGATAGCGTTCTTAGCCAACAGACCAATAAGCATGATGAGCGAAATCTGCATATAGATATCGTTGTTGTGGCCGAAGATGTTGGTAAAGGCAAAAGCACCTGCCAAGCCAAACGGCACCGACAACAGCACAGCCAAAGGCAGAATGTAACTCTCATACTGAGCACTCAGAATGAGATAGACGAACACAAGACAGAGCACGAAGATAAGACCTGTAGAATTGCTCGACTCTGCCTCTGAACGGCTCAGTCCTGAGTATTCATAGCCATATCCGGCAGGCAGGTTGTCGTCTGCGACTTCCTGAATAGCCTTCATCACCTGACCAGAAGAATAGCCGCTATTGGCATTCACACTGACATTGATGGCCGTGAAAAGGTTAAAGCGGTTGATGTTGGACGGGCCGAACACTTTACGAAGTTTCACAAACTCGCTCACAGGCGCCATCTCGCCCGTCGAAGTGCGAACATAGATGCGGGAAAGGCCCTCAGGAGTCATGCGGCTAGCCACATCGCCCTGGATCATCACACGGAAAAGCTTACCGAATGCATTGAAGTTGGACGCATACAGACCACCATAGTAACCCTGAAGCACGGACAGCACAATCTTCGGCGAGATGCCAGCCTGCTTGGTCTTGGCCACATCTACATCGACCATATACTGAGGATAATTTGGATTGTATGAAGTCATGGCCTGCTGCACTTCGGGACGCTTGTTAAGCTCAGCGAGGAAGTCCTTTGTCACATTAAAGAACTTGTACAGATCGCCGCCAGTCTTATCCTGCATGGTCATGGTCACACCATTTTGCACAGAGAAACCAGGGATCATAGGAGGACCGAAAGCCAATATCTGTGCATCCTTAATGCTGGCCGTTTGCTTGTAGATCATACCCAACACGGAATTTTGCTCGTATGGGTTAACAACGAGTGCCATAGGATCCTTGTCTTGGATGGCACGCTTGATGCGGTCAGTAATGCCACCGCCACGCTCCTCAAAAGGCTTCAACTTGATAATGAACGTAGCCTGGTCTGAACCCTGACCAGCTATGAAGTTATAGCCGATGATAGCGTTGCGGTGTAGAATAGCCGGGTTGTTGGCCAGCATCTTATCTACCTCATCCACTATCTGTTTGGTTCGCTCCTGCGAAGTACCCGGATTGGCCGAGACTGTCACGAAAATAGTGCCAGTATCCTCATCAGGAACAAGTCCCGTCTTGGTGGTGTTCATCAGAACGACCAAAGCAGCAATACCTACGACCACGATGCCTGCGGTGATAATGCGATGATTGATCACGCGCTCCACACCTTTCTTATATTTATTGGTGGTTTTCTCGAATACGCGGTTGAAGCCAGCGTGGAAGCGTGCCACAAAACTCTTGTTGCTCTCGTTCTCCTCTGCTTTGTGGGGCTTCAGGAACATGGCGCAAAGTGCCGGAGACAAAGTCAAGGCGTTGACAGCCGAGATGACGATACTCACAGCCATCGTTACACCAAACTCGCGGTAGAAAGTGCCGCTGGTACCACCCATAAACGACACTGGTACGAACACGGCTGCCATAACAAGCGTGATGGAGATGATGGCTCCGGAAATCTCGTTCATGGCATCAATGGCGGCCGTAAGCGAGCTTGTGTAGCCTTGGTCAAGCTTGGCATGCACAGCCTCAACGACCACTATGGCGTCGTCCACCACAATTGCGATGGCCAACAATAGAGCCGAGAGCGTCAGCAGGTTGATGGAGAAACCAAATATCCACAGGAAGAAAAAAGCACCTATCAAGGCCACCGGCACTGCAATCATAGGAATGAGCGTCGAACGGAGATCCTGCAGGAAAATGTACACCACGATGAACACCAGCAGAAGCGTGATGAACAACGTCATAACAACCTCCTCGACGGAGGCAAAGAGGAAGTCGGTGACATCATACATGATAACCGTCTTCATCCCCGGCGGCATGCTCTTCTGCTGTTCAGCGAGCGCAGCCTTCACGTCAGTGGCAATCTGTGTGGCGTTTGAGCCTGCAATCTGCTGTACCATACCCATACAGGCGGGGATACCATCGTTAATCAGACTCACGCTGTACATCAGAGAACCGAGTTCAATCCTTGCCACATCCTTAAGCTTCAGCGTCTGCCCGGTAGTCTTGCTCGTAAGGATAATGTTGTCGTACTCTATCGGTGTTGACAAACGTCCCTTATAGCGAAGCGTATACTCGTAAGCCACGTTGGAGTTCTCACCGAACTTACCCGGAGCAGCCTCAATGTTCTGCTCGGCAAGTACGCCAAGGATGTCAGAAGGCATCAGTCCATACTCTTTCATCTTGTCAGGCTTCAGCCAAATACGCATGGAATAATTGGCTGACGACGGGCTGTTCACATCACCCACGCCATTGATACGCTTGATGACCGGGACAATGTTGATATTATTGTAGTTGGTGACAAACTGTCCGTCGTAGCGACCGTCGGAGGTGACGGCATACATGATTACATTTGAGGTCTGACGCTTGGTGACGGTCACACCGACCTGTGTTACCTCAGAGGGCAGGAGTGCCTGAGCCTGCGACACGCGGTTCTGCACATTCACGGCAGCCATATCCGGATCAGACCCTTGCTTGAAATAGACGGTAATCATACACATTCCGTCATTGGTGGTCTGTGAGGTCATGTAGGTCATGTTCTCCACACCATTGATGCTCTCCTCCAAAGGCACGGCGACGGACTTCATCACCGTCTCGGCATCAGCACCAGTGTAAGAGGCCTGCACCATAATGGTTGGTGGGGCTATGTCCGGGTACTGCTCAATAGGCAGCGAGACCAAACCGATGGTACCTAACAGCACAAGCACAATAGACACCACGGTGGATAGCACCGGACGCTTGATAAAATTGGTAAATGTCATAGCTCTGCTTTTTATGTTATTTTCCGGTCATTGCCTTGACGAAGCCCTTTGCTGTGCCCTGCTCCTTGGAGAGATTGGCTGCGTCGTCTATCTTCTTTTGGTATTGAGCCTCCGTAATGGGCTTGATGGCCATGCCGTCAGTGAGTTTCGCAATGCCCTTGCTCACATAACGGTCACCGACGTTAAGGCCGGAAGTGACAATGTAATCGACACCGTCATTCTCAGGATTGACCGTTATCTCGCTGTATTTCACCTTATTGTCGTTGCCCACCTTATAGACGAAGTATTTGTCCTGCACCTGCGAGACAGCCTCCTGCGGAATAAGAATGGCATTGTTGCTCACGCGCGGCACGATAATCTGACCGGCACCGCCACTCTTGAGCAGATGCTGCGGATTGGAGAAATGAGCGATAAGCGAATAAGCTCCAGTAGAGGCATCAATGACGCCACTCATCTTGACCACGCGTCCGGGATGGTTATAGATAGTGCCGTCAGCCATCTGAAGCTTAACAGCCGGCATTTCCTTGATGACATCAGCAACACTGCCTGCGGTCTTCGACATGCTCAGGATATCACCCTCGCTCATGGAGAAGAACACCTCAACAGTTGAAACATCCGACACGGTGGTCAGCGTACTTGCAGTGGAAACAAGCGCACCCTTTTTAAAAGGAAGGTCACCGACAACACCTGAAGCCGGAGCCACGACGGTACACCAGGACAAGGTCTCACGAGCAGAAGTCAAAGAGGCACGCGCCTGAGCAACTTGAGCCTTGGCTGTGAGATAACTGTTTTGTGCAGTTGAAAGCTCATACTGGCCGATGATATGCTGAGCGAACAATTTCTTATTGTTCTCATAGGTCAGCTTCGTGGTGTTGGCCTGAGCAATGGCCGTATTCAGCGCAGCCTGTGCCTGATTGACTGCGGCGCGGTAGGTCTCGCTGTCGAGCGTGAACATCACCTGGCCAGCCCTCACGGCCTGACCCTCGTGCACATACACGTTGGTAATGTAACCAGCAAGCTTGGGATGTACCTCAACATCCTGGATACCCTTAATGGTTGCAGGGTAAGTGGTCTGCAAGTCAGCACTTGCGCCTCCAACCGTGCGAACAGCAAACTCGTTGTCCTGCAAGTCTGCAAGGCTACCACCACTTTTCTTGCCACAAGAAACAAGTGCAAGTGCGGCAACAGCCACAATCATAGTACTTTTAATCTTCATACCTTAATAAATAAATGTGTTTCCTTAACCCTTCCTTCATCCATACAATTACGGTTACGGGCATAACTGTTCATAATCTCAGCGCAAAGTTAATAAGAAAACACAAAACTCATGCCGCTTTACGAGTTTTTTAACAAACATTCTCCTACGTCACGCGACTATTACAAGCTTTTCACATAATTACCTGAGTTCGGGATAAATTAGGCCTCTTGCATAGAAAAGAAGTTTATATTGTGCCGGCCCTGAAACCAGGTCCTAACCTCTGAAAAAATATGTCGATCATTATTCGAGGGCCGGCACAAGACCGGCCCCTACAGTGCAAACCAAACTGCCGTCGCCAGTCACCGTGCGGCAACTGACAGCCTGCCACTACAGCCCCATCTCGCTGGCCTTCTGCTTAAGCAGTTCCATCAACGGCCCACGCTCATTGGGAACCTTATTGTCAAGAACAGCCTCTTTCAAGGCTGACTTCAGCTCTCCCACCTCACGCGAGGGCTTTAGATTAAACAGTTGCATAATCTCGTTTCCATCAATACAAGGCTGTAACAGACGTTTGTAGTCACGCTCCTTCAGGTCTGCAATCTTTTCCCGGACAATGCGGAAATTATTGAGGAAGCGTGCCTTCCGCACTTGGTTCTTGCTCGTGATGTCGGCCTCGCAAAGCGTCATCAGATCATCGATGTCGTCGTCGGCATCATTGACCAGCCGGCGCACGGCGCTGTCGGTGACCTCATCGTCGGCGATGGCAATCGGCCGCATGTGCAGGTCTACGAGTTTCTGCACATACTTCATCTTGGCGTCCAAGGGTTGCTTGAGGCGGTTGAAGATGACCGGCACCATCTTGGCGCCCACGTAATTGTGGTTGTGGAATGTCCACCCCTGCACGGGGTCCCATCGCTTGGTCTTGGCCTTGCCGATGTCGTGGAGCAGAGCGGCCCACCGGAGCCAAAGCGACGCGTCCGGATTGGCGCAAACATTGTCAAGCACCTCTAACGTATGGTAGAAATTGTTTTTATGGCTTCGGCCATTGCGAGTCTCCACCTTGTCGAGTACCGAGAGTTCGGGCAGGATGAGCGGCAACAGGCCACTGCGCTGCAGGTCGACGAAGCCACGGCTCGGATGGTCGGTCATCATCATCTTGTTGAGTTCCTCGGAGATGCGCTCGCCACTGATAATCCTGATGCGCTCAGCATTGCGCGACAGGGCCTCAAAGGTCTCGTCCTCAATGTAAAACTTCAATTGTGTGGCAAAGCGCACGCACCGCATCATGCGCAGCGGATCATCGCTGAAAGTCACGTCTGGGTCGAGAGGCGTACGGATAATACCGTCCTGCAAGTCGTAAAGACCGTCGAAAGGATCGACAAGCTGTCCAAATCGGTCCTCGTTGAGGCACACAGCCAAGGCATTGATGGTGAAGTCACGCCTGTTCTGGTCATCTTCTAAAGTGCCGTCCTCGACGTGTGGCTTTCTGCTGTCGTGGCTGTAGCTCTCACGCCTTGCGCCAACGAACTCCACCTCGTGTCCCTGCCATTTCACCTGAGCAGTGCCAAAATTGCGAAACACCGAGAGGTGAGCAGTGTGGTCCAGCTCATCCTTGAAAGCCTTTGCCACCGCAATGCCGCTGCCTACCACCACCACATCTATATCATTGCTCGGCCGTTCAAGAAAGAGGTCGCGCACATAACCGCCTACCACATACGTCTCTAAATGCAGACGGTCAGCAGCAGCCGATATCTTGTGGAAAATGTCTTTATCGAGAAGTTGCGCCAATTCGGCGTCACTAAGCATACGCATTGTTACTTGAGTATTGGAATAATAATTTCATTGCAAAGTTAGCAAAAAAATCAAAAAGGACCGACTCACCGAACGTAAAATGACTAAAAGAAAGGGCAATGACTCCATGAAACTGCAAAAAAATAGTTAACTTTGCAAGCAGTATGAAGAAATTAATACTTATATTGACTATCGCCATAGGCTTGGTTTCGTGCCAGCAGTCGGAGGATGAGAAAGCGGCGCCGCTCATGCAACGCATTGACTCGCTGTACAAGGCCGCCGACTACGCTGCAACGCTCAATGCCATCACTCAGTTGCGTGCCAATTATCCCAAGGCCATTGAGAGTCGCAAGCAAGCCCTAAAAATTTGGCAAGAGGCTTCGTTGAAGATGGCACAGTCCGACATTGGACGCACTGACTCCGCCCTTCAGGCGACCATTCAAGAATATAACGCCGCACAAACTTTCGGTGAGAAAAACAAGTTACGTGTCAGGCGCGACTCACTGCAGGTACGCTATGATGCCCTCTGCGGCACGGTGAGGATCATCCACCACCGGCAGACTGAAAAATAAGCTGCTGTTGAACATCCGTGTGGGAAAATCGTTAACTTTGCACTTCGTATGCAGCAAGATACTTATAACATGGCACAAAATACAAATCAGCAGTTCAAGGACGTGTTGGGCGAATGCCGTGACATCTTCGCCAAGAAACTGCACGACTACAAGGCCTCTTGGCGCATTCTGCGCCCGTCGTCACTCACCGACCAGCTGTTTATCAAGGCTAAGCGCATCCGCTCGCTGGAGATCACCGGCAAGGCTTTGGTGAACGAGGGCATCCGCCCTGAATTCCTCGGCCTTATCAATTATGGCATTGTCGGACTGATACAGCTTGACAAAAGATTCGTAGATGCGGTGGACATCACCAACGACGAGGCACTCGCGCTTTACGACCGCTACTCCAAGGAGGCCTATGAGCTCATGATCCGCAAAAACCATGACTATGGGGAGGCATGGCGTGACATGCGCGTAAGCAGCTATACCGATTTCATACTCACCAAAATCGCACGCATTAAGGAATTAGAGGACATCCACGGACAGACCATTGCTTCTGAAGGCATAGATGCCAACTACATGGATATCATCAACTATGCCGTGTTCGGCGCCATTCGACTCAAGTAAATGACCGAGACGAGTCCACAATCCCACACTGCCAAGACCGTTGCGCTGACGGTACTGGTCAACCTCTGTAGGCTGGCCCTTGGGGTTACTTTTGTCTTTTCGGGATATGTCAAGGCTATTGACCCCATAGGCACGCAATACAAATTGCAGGACTATCTTGAGGCTATCGGCCTGTCAGGTGCCATACCCGACTTTGTCACGTTAGGCAGTTCTGTTCTGTTGGCTGCCTTTGAGTTTTCCATGGGCCTGCTCATTCTTTTTGCCATCCGCAGACGGCTCATGTCAAGGCTCTGCGCGGCGTTTATGGTCATCATGACGCTTGTCACGCTTTGGATAGCCACTGCCAACCCAGTGAAAGACTGTGGATGCTTTGGCGACGCTATCCACCTCTCCAATCAGGCAACCCTGTTGAAGAACATCATTTTGCTCGTCTGTGCCCTCATCATCGCCCGATGGCCACTGCGAATGTATCGTTTTCTCTCAAAGTCAACGCAATGGATAGCCATCAACTACACCATACTCTACATTCTCATCACCAGCGTCTTCTGCCTCTACCACCTGCCCATATTCGACTTCCGCCCCTATCATGTTGGTGCCAATATCAAGGCGGGCATGGCAATTCCGCCGGGTGCAGAGCAACCACAATTCCACACAACATTTATCATGGAGAAAGATGGTGTGAGAAAAGAGTTCACCCTTGACAACTACCCCGACTCCACGTGGCAGTTCATCGACTCAAAGACAGAGCAAATCAAGGAAGGCTATGTACCGCCCATCCACGACTTCTCCATTCAACTTGCCGACGGCGACGACATCACCGACAGCATCCTCTCACGCAAGGGCTACACCTTTCTCCTCATCTCACCGCATCTTGCACAGGCTGACGACTCCAACTTCGGCGGCATCGACCAGCTCTACGAGTATGCCCAGGAGCAGAAAGTGCCGTTCTATTGTCTCACAGCTTCTACCGAGACGGAGATACAGCATTGGGAGAACATTACTGGTGCCGAATACCCCTTCTGCATCACCGACGAGACCACGCTGAAGACCATCATACGCAGCAATCCCGGACTGCTGCTGCTGAAGGACGGCACCATCATCCGAAAGTGGAGCCACAACGACCTTCCTACCAGCGATATGCTCCAGGGACCGCTCGACAAATTGCCCATTGGCCATCTGCCTTCCACCCAAATAGGCAAGACGCTCTCCAAGATATTGCTGTGGTTCTTTCTGCCACTCATCCTCCTTGTGTTGGCCGACCGCACATGGGCATGGAGCAAGTATCTCAGAGGAAAAATCAGAATGAAAGAGGAACAGCTGAAAAAGGAAGGAGAAAAGATAGAGAACACTTCTAATAAAATATTGTCAACGTTTAAAACAAACAACAATGAGAAAGAAAATCGTAGCAGGTAACTGGAAAATGAATGAGAACCTGCAGGAGGGCGTTGCCCTGGCAAAGGAAATCAATGAGGCATGCAAGGCTGACAAGCCCAACTGCGGCGTCATCGTGTGCACTCCGTTTATCCATTTGGCAAGTGTTGCCCAAGTACTCGACCAAAATGTCGTTGCCCTCGGAGCTGAGAACTGCGCCGACAAGGAGAAAGGAGCCTACACGGGTGAAGTGAGTGCCGCCATGGTGAAGAGCACCGGTGCCCAGTACGTCATCCTTGGCCACTCGGAGCGTCGTCAGTACTACAACGAGACCCCTGAGATTCTTAAGGAGAAAGTGCAACTCGCTCTGAAAAACGGCCTGAAGGTAATCTTCTGCTGTGGTGAGACTTTGGAAGAGCGTGAGGCTAACCGCCAGAACGAGGTGGTGAAAGCTGAGCTCGACGGTTCCGTATTCAACCTCAGCGCTGAGGAGTGGAAGAACATCGTGCTGGCTTACGAGCCCATCTGGGCCATCGGTACCGGCAAGACCGCTACTTCAGACCAGGCTGAAGAGATGCTGGCCTACATTCGCTCTATCGTTGCCGACAAATACGGCAAGGAGGTTGCAGAGGACACTACTATCCTCTACGGCGGCAGCTGCAAGCCCGGCAATGCGCCTGAACTGTTTGCAAAACCCGACATCGACGGTGGACTCATCGGCGGTGCCTCACTGAAGGCTGCTGACTTCAAGGGCATCATCGATGCCTGGAAGAAGTAACCAGACCTCAACCCATGCGTTTGCCAGTCCTGCCAAGGACTGGTGAGCGCCTTTTTCGTTTCTACGCTATCTGGCAGAGCCAACATGCCATAGCACAAAACTCATTCGAATATGAAAAAAATCGCCATTCTGCTTACCGCCATTTTCTGCTTTGTACTGAACAGTCAGGCCCAAAGCTACACTCAGCATGTGCAACAACAGCAACAAGGCAGAGGCACTGTCACCATCCACCAGAGCAAGGAGATTGACAGTCTCGTGAATGGCATCAAGAAAAATCAGGCTCCCCAAAACGAGAGAGTTCAGGCTGACAAAACGGTTAAAAAGGTGAAGCCAGTGCCTCAAAGCCAAACTGCCGAGCCTCTTAAGGAAAAAGAAACGCACCGCACCGAGACAAGGAAAGTGGAGGATGACGACGATGAAATGAACATCCCCACCATAGACATGCGCAAGAAAGTGATGCGCAATGCCCGCAAGGTGACGGGCTACCGTGTACAGGCTTTCGCCGGAGGAAACACCCGCAACGACAAGCTACGGGCACAACAGATTGGGGAGGCTATAAAGATGCGCTACCCCAACCAACCCATTTACGTCCACTTCTATTCACCACGATGGATTTGCCGCATTGGCAATTTCCGCAACTACAGCGAGGCAGCGAGCATGCTCAAAGACATAAAGGCAATGGGCTATAAGTCGGCCACCATAGTAAAGGGAAAGATAACTGTCTTTGAATAGACAGCATACCCAAATACATCAATAATCAAACAACGATCATGAATCCAGAAACAGAATTCCGAGAGGGGCTCGACGAACTCGCCCAACACTATAAAGCCATACTTCAACTTCTCGGCGAGGATGCTGAGCGCGAGGGGCTGCTCAAAACCCCCATGCGCGTGGCCAAGGCCATGCAAATTCTTACGCGAGGCTACAGTCAAGACCCTCACAAGGTACTCACCGACGCTTTATTTGCTGAGCAGTACGACCAAATGGTCATCGTCAAGGATATCGATTTCTTCTCGATGTGTGAGCACCACATGCTGCCTTTCTACGGTAAGGCCCACGTCGCCTACATTCCCAACGGACACATCACTGGTCTGAGCAAGATAGCACGCGTGGTCGATATCTTCAGCCACCGTCTGCAGGTTCAGGAGAGACTGACCGAGCAAATCATGCACTGCATCAACGACACGCTGAAGCCGCAAGGTGTAATGGTGGTCATCGAGGCCAAGCATATGTGCATGCAGATGCGCGGCGTAGAGAAACAAAACAGCATCACCACGACGAGCGCATTCAGCGGCGTCTTTGAGTCGGCCAAGGTGAGAGAGGAGTTCATGAACCTGCTGCGTGGAGAGTCGAAGCGTATTTAATACTCCACTACACCTTATTATATATATCCACAAATTTTCCATATCGCTATGAAACTCATCAGTTGGAACGTCAACGGACTGCGGGCCTGTGTCAAGCCCAAAACCGACGACGAAGGCAATGTGAAAAGCAAAGGCTTTGAGGCTTACTTCAAGGAACTCCATGCAGACTTCTTTTGTCTGCAGGAGACAAAGATGCAGGCCGGTCAACTCGACCTGCAATTCGACGGCTACCAATCGTATTGGAACTATGCCGACCGCAAAGGCTACAGCGGTACGTGCATTTACACACGTCACGAACCGGTAGGCGTGAGCTATGGCATAGGCATTGACGAACACGACCATGAGGGACGCGTCGTCACATTGGAAATGCCGAAGTTCTACCTCGTATGCGTATATACGCCCAACTCGCAGGATGCTGAAGTGAAAGGCGGGAAGCCCCGTCGTCTGCCCTATCGTATGAAATGGGAAGATGACTTTCAGGCCTATCTGCACCGTTTGGACGAGAATAAGCCTGTTATCGTATGCGGCGACATGAACGTCGCCCACGAGGAAATAGACATCAAGAACCCCAAGACCAACCACCTCAATGCCGGTTTCACCGATGAGGAGCGAGGCAAGATGACGGCACTGCTCAACAACGGCTTCATCGACACATTCCGCTCACTCCATCCTGACGACGTCACCTATTCATGGTGGAGCTACCGTTTCCACGCCAGAGAGAAAAACGCAGGATGGCGCATCGACTACTTCCTAACATCAGCCCGCCTGCGAAACCTCATCACCGAAGCCTCCATCCACACCGAAATCTACGGCTCCGACCACTGTCCCGTAGAACTCGACTTAAAGGATGAGCTCCTCTAAAGACAACAATAATATTAGACGAATTCTCTCGTAAAGATATATTAAAAAATGGGATATGGCCCTTGGAAGCCTTATCCCATTTTTTATTATCTTTCAATCTATCACAAAACCACTTTCTTGCAGACATTCCCAAGCCGTATAACATACACACCCCTTGGAACATCACAATTAATGACTGTTTTGTCCGATACAATTCATAGCATGAAGCCAGAAAAAGCCCGCGTTCTCACGAATGCGGGCTTTTCGGTTTTTTACCATTCTATATATATGTAATGTATAATTGCAAGAGAGAATCTATTTGAATAGAATGGCTGACAAAGGATATTTATTTGTAAGAGAGATATTATTGCAACAGAGTCTTAATCTCAGACAGCGGACGCTTCTCCTGCGTGCCGTTGGGACGGGTCACCATGAAGTAGTCATAAACAGACTTTCCGTTTCTGTAGTCAACGACAGCCACGCCGCCGTCGCGCATCTGCAGGGTGAAAAAGCCGTTCCGCTGGCCATTGACGTACTTTCCGTGAAGCTTTTCCTTGCCGTTGACATAGTAGGTCGTCACCTCGCCGTTAAGCACGGTGTTCTTGTCGTTGTTGAGGTCGATGAAGTTGTAACCGCCCTCAGCTTTCAGCGTGCCGTCCATATAGAAGTCTTGGAAAACGTCCTCCTTGTTTAAGCCAGTACCTTGTTTCTTGAGCAGACGGTAGTAACTGGCCTGACTGGCATTGTTGACGCAGAGCTGGTCAGCGGCATAGTAAATGGTGTCTGCCACCACAACAGCCTTCTCGCTAACACGATTACGGCCAAACGACACAACTGTCATCAGCAACATGGCTGACAGTAAGAAAACCTTCTTCATAAAGCTATACTCCTTTCAGGTTGTTTTTATGTTCTTTTGTTTTTATTTCTGATGCAAAGTTATTCAATTAATATGAATGTTAGCACTTTCCTTAACTTTATTTTATAATTAATTTTCGCCTCAAATCGAATTATAAATTAAATGTTGCTTACAGATTGAAAGTTGATAAAAACAGGGCGTAATTGTGACAATCTGTAAAGCAGTATAATCAGATAGTCTCGCTTTCCTGGATTAAATGCTATCTTATTGACAACCAACCATACTTTAGTAATTGACACACATCAATGCCTCATGCATGGCATGACGATTGCTAAGCAAATTGATTGTAAAGTTTTTTCTATCATATCACCAGTTGATGTAAGTCAAGCCACAAGTGTGCAAAGTGCATGCCGACGCAACGGATGGCAAACAAAAAAGCGAAGAGAAAGGGAAGAAAACCGACAAAAAGAAAAAAGCCCTGGGGCTTGTCAGACCTCAAGGCTTGTAATTGATGTGGGCATAGATCCTCACGCAGACAGAATGCCCGTCTTGCCGTCCTGGCGTAAACCGCGGCATGTTCCTAACGACGGATGCTGCGTGGCGGTCAATCTCAGGTGACACGGGACCTATCAGCGGCGCCGCGGCTTCATGGTGATGAGCGGCACCATCATCTCCTCCATTGAGATGCCTCCATGCTGGAATGTATCCTTGAAATAAGAGACGTAGTAATTGTAGTTGTTGGGATAGGCAAAGAAGCTGTTTCCCGTAGCAAACACATACGTCGTACTGACATTGGGCGATGGCAGAAAGGCCTTTCCCGGGCTGCTGATAGTGAAAACCTCCTTAGAATTATAGTTGAGGTTCTTGCCGAGCTTATACCTCAGATTGGTATTCGTATTGCGGTCGCCAATAATCTTGATGGGTTTATCGCAGCGGATTGAGCCGTGGTCCGTGGTAAGAATGACTGTGTAGTCGCTGTCAGCCAGACGCTTGAACAGCTCGAAGATGACCGAGTGACGAAACCAGCTGAGCGTGATACTGCGGTAAGCGCTCTCGTTGTTGGCCAGCTCCCTCACCATCTTCGACTCCGTACGGGCGTGGGAGAGCATATCTATGAAGTTGACGACCACCACATTGAGATCGTTGTCCTTCAGACTATTGTACTGCTGCAGCAACCTTTCAGCCCCAACCGAGTCGTTCACCTTATTATAACTGAAACGGTCGTGGCGACGGAAGCGGTCTATCTGCGTCTGGATGAGCGGTGCCTCATTGAGGTTCTTTCCCTCCTCATCGTCCTCATCAACCCACAAGTCGGGAAACATCCGGGCTATCTTGTCGGGCATCAGACCGCTGAAGATGGCGTTGCGCGCATACTGCGTAGCTGTAGGCAGGATGGAGCAGTACATATCCTCGTCAATATCGAACTGGTCGCCAATTTCCCGGGCAAGCACGCGCCACTGGTCCCAGCGGAAGTTGTCTATCACGACTAAAAACACCTTTTCCCCATTGCTGATGCGTGGGAAAATGCGCTCCTTGAAAATGTCGGGGCTCATCATCGGCTTGTCCATATCATTTGCCGAAGCGGTCTTTCCTTTGAAGCCGAAGCGGCCGTCCTGCCGTGAGCCGATGTTGTAGGCTTCCATCCAGTCGAGATAGTGGCTCTTCACGTATTTTGCAAAGCCATTGTTGGCCTCCTCTTTCTGCATTCGGAGCATATCGCCCATGCCCGTGTCGGTCGCACTGAGTTCCAGTTCCCAATGGACGAGTCGCCTGTACACCTCCGTCCAGTCACTCCATGCACGACATTCGTCAATGCGCATGGCCAGCTGCTGGTACTCCTGCTGATAGCCGTTCTGCGTCACCTCGGAGACGATTTCCTGCCGGTGGATGTTCTTCTTCAGTGTCAACAGTATTTGACTGGGGTTGACAGGCTTAATCAGATAGTCGGCTATCTTGGAGCCGATGGCCTGATCCATGATATTCTCCTCCTCGCTCTTGGTGACCATCACCACGGGCGTTTGCGGCTGGATTTCCTTCACACGCTGCAGTGTCTCGAGGCCCGTGAGACCAGGCATCATCTCGTCAAGCATGATGAGGTCAAAGGTTCGCTTGCTGCATTCCTCAATGGCGTCAGCGCCATTGGTGACGGCAGTCACCTCATATCCTTTCTTGTTGAGAAAAATAATGTGGGCCTTGAGCAGTTCTATCTCATCATCGGCCCAAAGTATATATCCGTTGCTCATAGTTAAAATCCGTCTAAATCGTAATATTCATCCTCCAGGTCATAGTCCTGGGTCTTGAGTTCTTTCTTCGGCTGCTTGGTTTCTTCTTTCTTGGCAGGCGGCGTCGTCTTCTTTTCATTGCCGGCCTGCCTTGTGGTGGCAGCATTCTTCTTGGCGGCAGTGGTCCTGTTTGTCGCAGTTTTACTCGTCGTGGCCTTATTTGTCGTGTTTCGCTTTGGAGTGACGGCCTTGCCGCTATCAGCCCTTTTCCGTTCCGCGGCTGGCAGGGGCGCGGGAGTCTCGTCGTCGTCAAGGATGACTGTGGTGCCGGACTGGGAGAACGGAGTGGTGGAAGTGGTGGGAGTGGTGGGAGTGGTGGGGTTTATGGGGGTGATGGGTTTAATGGGTTTAATGGGGACCACAGACCCGGCTGGCCCAGACTTGGAAGATTGGGAGGAGGTGGCTGGCTCATCAGTTCCCACGAACGTATCATCGAGGAAATTGTCGATATCGGTTTCCGTGGGAACGACTGTCGTGCCAGCGGGCTCGGACGTGGTCTTGTCCTCCGTGGGAACTACTGTCGTGCCAGTTGGCTCGGACTCAATGGGCGTGCCGGATGGGACGACAGTTGTGCCGCCGTCCTCCGGCTCCAGGTCATCATTGTCTGAGCGCTTGCCGGACGGTTCTGGCTCGGTGACTATCTCGGCCGGCTCGGTGAGCAGATAGAACGTCGATACCTTGAGCGGGGCAAAGTGCTTGTTGTAGAACTTCGCATAGTCGTCGTAGCTATAGGCTGTTCCGAGCAGCGGCAGGTTCTGCGTGCTGACAAGCACGGGACGTGCCTTGCCGGCGAGCCGTCGCAGTTGCGGCTGCGCCATGAGCCGGCGGGCATAGAGCAGAGCCTCGTCGAAGTTGCGGAAACCACTGACCATCATGCGGCGCAGGCCGCCTGCCTCCTCGAGAGTAATCTCGAAGTCGCGCACCAGATAATTGGTGAAATTGTAGCGTGCCAACTGATAGAGCAGCTTATTCTCATTTACCGAATCGGCCGGATAAGCCAACAAGAACACGAAAGGCGCATTACGCTCGTTGCTGAGTTTCTGCTCCTTTGCCCGGTCGTTAGGCCCCTGCTCGTCGGTGCGGCGCGCCCACACCTGTCCAATGTCGAACTTTCCACCCCGTAGGGTTCTGCCGGCCTTGACACCATTGATAATCATGCCCGCCAGCGTGGCCAACTGACTGTTGGGGTATTTGGCCACGAGCGAGTCGAGGTCGGCAAGGCAGCCCCTGCCGTCGCCGTCGTTGAGCTTGGCCAATGCTCCAATAAACATGAACTTGTCGCGGTTGGCCCCAAGCGGGAAGCGCGTCGCCGAAAGCTGTGTGTTGGCCTCCACCTCACGGTAGCGGTCGGCCTTGAATGCGTCGTAGGTGGCCGCATAGAGCGAGTCCTCGATATGGACACCCTCACGCGCATTGCGCACGAAGTCGGGGTCGGTGAGCAGCGTCGTCCACTGGCTATGCGGCCAGCTGGTCTTCAGGCTGTCGATGTATTGCTGGGCAATGGAAGGCTCACCCTTGCGCGAATAGAGCAAGAACAAGTGGTAGAACACGTCGTCCATGTGCTCATATCCCGGATAGCTGTCGGCAAGCCTGCGCAAGGCTTTCTCACTCAGCGGCAGGTTGTCGAGCTTGTCCTTGAAGATGACGCCGCTGTGATAGAGGCCGTCCATGATGACCAGGTCGCTGGCATGCCTAGCTTCTGCCGTAAACGGCAGCTGCTTGAGGTAATACTCCCGCTTGTGCGGGTCGTTGCCCGCATCAGCCATCTGTTTGTCGATGGAGTCCTGGCGCGCCTGCTCCTTAGCCATCTTCTCGCGTTCCTCATCGGTTATCTCGTTGTTGTCCTGGCCGAGTCCCGACACCACCGTCTTGTTGTTCCGCTGCCAGTTGTCGGCATTCTCGCGCTTGCCCCACAGTTGCTGGAACTGCTGCTTGCCCTGCGCGACGGCCATCGGACTGTAGAAATACCATTCCTTAGACTGCTGCTGCGTGGCAGTGCGCTGTGGCGACGTCCTCGACCTGTCGGTGTTGTCATTGCCGTTGTCGGCCTGTCCGGCCTGCTGTGCTGCTGACGCATCCTGCTCCGCCTTAAGCCGTGCCTCCTCTTTCTCTTTCTGCCTCAGTGCCTCAATGACGCGGTCGATGGCCTCATTGCGTCTGGCCTCATCCATACGGGTAAGTTCCTGCAGGGAGTCCTGCAGATGGACAGCCTCGGTGAAGGGCACAAGCTCGTCAAGCACCTTAGAGCGATTGGCAAGCTGCTCATAGTCGGGCCGTTCCTTGTCGAGCATGCCGATGGCGTCGGCATAGCAGCGCTGCGCGTCGGCATAACGCTCCAGGTCCCAGTAGAGATTGCCGAGCTTGAGCAGCAGCACGCCCTTCTCTATGCCTGAGCGCGTGCTTTTCTTGTTGCCCAGCTCATAGTTGGCGATGGCTTGGGCAGTATCCTTTTGTGCAAGAAAGATGTTGCCAATGGCATAATACACCTGGTCGAGATAATCCTTATTGTTGTCGGAGCGGGCCATACGCCTCAACCTTCCTATCATCTTGCGCGACTGCCCCTGCGCCAGCACCTCTGTCTGAGCGATGCGTGCGTTAAACTCCAACTCATAAGGCGGATTGAGGCGCACCGTATGCCGGAAGGCCTGATAGGCCTCACCGTTGCGGCCCAGTGCCTTGCACAACTGTCCCATGAGGAACCACTCGCGGGCTTTCTGCTTGCGGCGCATCTCGTGGCGGATGACCTTGCGCAGGTAGGGAATGGCACTGGCGTAGTCGCCGCTGTGAATGTAATAGTCAGCCAAGGTATAGTCCCATTCCTTCTGCGCCCGCCATGGTATGGAGTCACGGCGCATGTCGCGTATCACGTCCTCGGCATCATAGAGGAAACCGTTCTCAATATAGCTTTTGGCAAGCCACGCCCTCGCCCTGGCATAAATCGACGGCTGCGTGGCATAGAGACGGCTCATGTAGGCAAACGTGGACGACGCGGCATCGAAGTCGCCCTCGTGGAACTGCGAGCGTCCCATGAGCATCCAGACTTTCCATAGGAAAGGATTGTACTCACGGCGGCTGAGCCATTCTATGTCGCGCGGGGTCTTGCGGCGGCTCTTGTTCCATTCGGGCCTGCGCTTGATGCTGTGCTGCCTGATGGCTTTCTGCGCTTTCAGGATGGCCCGGTCGAAATTGCTTTTGCCGAGCTGTCTGCTTTCTTTATTGCCGACGGTATAGAGGGGAAGCAGCTCCGTATAGTTGTCCTTGTTGCCCGTTTCTTTCTCAAGGGAGCCGTCGATATAGGCCAGCTTGCCGTTATAATAAGTGTTGTAACGGGCATTAAAGGCCTCCCACCACCGCGTGCGCGCATTGTTCTTCGCGGTGGAGCAGCCTGCGGTCAATGCCGCTGCCGACACTGCTGCAAGCAATATGCTTATGAGACTTCTTGCTTTTCTACTCAACGTTAATATAACTGCGCAAAGGGCAGGTTTATTGCCTGTTACTGCCATTATTTATGCTGGAAGAGAGGCCGCGGACGCGGCCGTCAGTCGCCGCGGCCACTTTCCGACATCATGACAAACTCATCCTTTATGCCGTCGGGCATGTTGATGCCTCGCAGGATGAGGCTCCTACCCCACGGCCTAACCTCGTCAGGACGCAGTGTCTCAAGCACGTCGGCAAACTGCTGGGTCTCCTCGTCGGTAAAGCTGTCTGACGGACGGCCACGGTAGGCATCGAGCTCCTCATCGTCGTAATAGACAACGGGCTTGACGGCCGCCTGCATGGTGCACTCCTGCTCACACAAGGCATTGCTGCCGCCGCACGAGGCGCAGTCGCCCGGCGCAACGACTATCTCGTCGCTCTCACCACGGCGATGGGAGAGCAAGCCCAAGGCGGCACTGAACAGACCCAGAAAGAGAAGGGCAATCAATAGATAGATCATAGGCACTTATTGGTCAATGTGGAACCACGCGCCCCTGAGGTCGTCCCAGAAGCCGGGATAGGACTTCGTGACAACCTGCGGATTGCGGATGCGCAGATGGGGAAACTTAATGGCAAACGGCGCAAAGGCCATGGCCATGCGATGGTCGTCATAGGTGTCGATGGCCTCAAACGACGGCTCGCACTTGGTGCCGCTCCACGACAGCTCACCCTCCTCGCCGATATGCAGCGGATAGCCGAGCTTCAGCAACTCGTTGCCAAGGGCCTGCAGCCGGTCGGTCTCCTTGATGCGAAGGCTCTTGAGCCCTGTAAAGGTGAAGGGGATATCGAGCGCGCAACATGCGCAAACCACGGTTTGGGCCAGGTCGGGACAGTTGATGAAGTCGTAGCTCAGCCGGTCAACGTGGTCGGCATGGCGACTGAGGCTGACCACTGTCGGCTGACTGGAATGAGGTTCGCCGAACTGCGTGTGAACGCCGAGCAGTGAGAAGATGTAGCGCACCACGGAGTCGCCCTGGCGCGAGCCATTCATCAGACCGTTGAGAGAAAGGCGCACGCTGCCCTCGGGATAGAGCGCGGCCATCTCGTACCAGTAGCTCGCGGCGCTCCAGTCGTTCTCGATGAGATAGGGCCGGTCGGCATAGGGCTTGGGCTGTACCACAATGGTATCGGCTCCCGTCCACTCCACGTCAGCCCCATAGTTCTGCATCACCCACAGCGTGAGGTCAATATACGGGCGCGAGACTATCTCTCCCGTAAGGTGAAGGACCAGCCCCTCCCGCATCATCGGGGCGACGAGCAGCAAGGCCGAGATGAACTGTGAGCTGATGTTCCCCGGCACTTCCAGCTTGCCGCCAGGCAGCCTATGGCCCCGGATATGGAGCGGTGGAAAGCCTTCCTCTCCCAAGTAGCTGATGTCGGCTCCCATCATGCGGAGCGCATTCACCAGCAGGCCTATCGGCCGGTGGCACATGCGCTCGGTGCCGGTAATGGTATGCTCGCCCGGAGTGACGGCAAGATAGGCCGTCATAAAGCGCATGGCTGTGCCTGCGGCCTGCACGTCGATGACAGACGGCATATCCTTCAAAGCCGCCATGACGACACGCGTGTCATCGCAGTCGGACAAGTTGTCGGGCAAGGTGCTGCCGCCGCTGAGGGCATGTATGACTAATGCACGATTGCTGATGCTCTTGGATGCCGGCAAGGTGATGTCGGCATCCAACGTCTGCGGTGCTGAGATATCGTAAATGGTCATTGTATGATAAGACTATATTATTTTATAATGGTTATTGGCAAGTCAATGGGACCCGAAGGCGCGGTGGCGCGCGTCACGCCCGACCCATTGCTGAGTTTCGGCCCAGGAATGAGGGGACTATAGTTGAGGACGTTACGGATTCGGGCTTTCTGGTCCTTCGTAATCTTGAAGCCATAGGTAAAAGCGTAGTCCATGATGTTGTCGGAGTCGAACGAGACTCCTTCGCACGAGCGGCGCGGCGTGAGGTCACTGATATAAATCTCCTTCGTCGTTGAGTTCCTTGATAAAACATCGTTCATATATTCAAGATATTCCGCACGGTTGTAGGAATAGGTATCTGCGCAATAATCGGTGTCGCCGCACGAATCTACCGGTTCAACGCTTGCGCTGCCACCGCCGCCACGTGACTCAGTGAAGTCATGGAAGAGCCCAAGGTAGTGGCCAAGCTCATGGGCCAGCGTCACCACAATATCGGCCGAAGAGAAAGTCGAGCCCTTGTGGTCAGTGGCGGTATAGCGGTCGCTTTGGTAATAGCCGCCCGTCGGCTGCTGGTTGGCGTAGAGACTGTTGATGGCCGAGCAATAGGCATAGGCCAGGTTGCTCTTTCTCATATTCTCATTATTGACGGTGGCCAGTCCGCCGAGCTTATGGCTGCTCCCCGCAACCGAATAAGGCATGTGGGAGATGCCCAAGGTGACGTTGTCTGCGTCGTCCGACTTGAAATTGAACATCATCACGTTGATGTACTTGTTTGGCTCCCAGATATATTTCACGTTGGCACCCGTATTGTCGGTCATAAAGGCACTGACGTCGATAGGATAGTCGCCGGTATATTTCACATAATCCACACCGGGATAGCGCATCGCATTGCCTTGCTCGTCCTCGGTGGCCAGAACGAATTTCACGTGAATGTTCTCGCTCTCTCCAAACACGTTGCCTTGATAGATAAGGTTTACATAACTCAGGATATTCGCCAGCCGCTGATAGGGAATGTACTGTGTCGGGCTGCTCTCATCGCTGTAAAGTACGTGAAACACCACCGGCAGCTCATAAACGTAATTGCTGTCAATGCTGTCCACGGTCTGCCTCAGACTGCCCGAGCCGTCGGAGGACTTGCCGTCCAGACCGTCGTCAGAGCTGCAAGCCGTCAGCAAAGCCACAAGGATAGAAAGGCATATCAAGAGTCTGCTCATCGTCTGCTGTCTTTTAAGTTCATTGCAAATTTACAAAAATAACTTCGCAAGCTGTAGAATTGCCACGTTTTTTAAGCAATTGGCCAAATGTTTTATTGATTTTAAGTAATCCAAAGCCCCCCTGTTAGTATCCCGGTGAGCCATTCACTAAAAATTTACAGTAGCATCTGCGCAGCGATTATAGTTCATCAAGGAGAATAACATTGGTGGCAGTGTAGTGGCCGAGCCCGTGTCGGCCACCAGCCGCATACACAATTCCCCGGGCTTATCTGATGCAAAAAAAACAACAAAATGGTGTTCTTATTTTAACACATTCCAGAGATTGAAAAACGTCAAAATCAAGACAAAACGCCACGGAAACCGCTCCTGTCACCTTTATTCTACCATTACACACGGAGATTTGAGCAAAAACCCATCGTCATTTGAGCCAAATCTCACCGTCATTTAAGCCATATTCCACTGGCATTTAAGCCACTTTCCGCTGTCATTTGAGCCATATGCCACCGTCATTTGAGCCATATTCCGCATTCGGGAAATTACCATTCCGCATGAAAACATCATATTCTACTGACTTACAATGACTTATAAAAGTAATGCGAGAACGGTCTCTTTTGGAGCCGATGACGTGTCTGTTTGATTCAGCACCATTCTCAGAGGCCTTAAAACACCAAAAAAGTTTACATTACATCATCATTAACAAAGCCGCATACTCACGCAGGATGCCGTTTCACCAATCACAACAAGCAATATAGTAGAGGTGCATAAAAATCCCTCTGAAATAGTATATATAATAAGGTGTAAGCTACTACGGATTGGCATTCGACCCTCATTTATCCACAAATTGAAAAAAAAGTCGCCATAATATTTGGTCATTTCCATTTTTTGCCTTACCTTTGCAGTCGCAATTAAAGGAACGGGATTTAGCGCAGTTGGTAGCGCACACGTCTGGGGGGCGCGAGGTCGCTGGTTCGAGTCCAGTAATCCCGACTTCCGCAAAGAGCCAAGCAGGTTTTCATAACTGCTTGGCTCTTTTGCGATGAAGTGGTTACTCACCTAAAATCTGCGAGGCATGCTCTTTCACCTTAATCTGCCTCGGTCGGAAGATTTCAGTAATTACGCCCTCTCCGTCAGTGATGAAAGTAGTGCGGAACGTACCCATCGTGGTCTTGCCGTACATTTTCTTCTCGCCATAGACGCCGAGGGCCTCAACGAGCTTCTTGTCAGTGTCGGCGATGAGCGGGAAAGGAAGGTCATACTTGGCGATGAACTTCTTATGGCTCTCCGCACTCTGAATGCTGACTCCCACCACGGCATAGCCCTCGTTCAAAAATCGCTCATAGTTGTCACGCAGGTTGCAAGCCTCGTTGGTGCAGCCCGGTGTTGAGTCTTTGGGATAAATATAAAGCACGAGCTTGCGGCCCGCAAAGTCACTGAGTTTGATTTCCTTGCCGTCCTGGTCCATGCCCAGCACTTCTGGCAGTCGGTCTCCTATTTCCATAGTCTTATTGTTTTAATGTTATAAAAATTGCTTTCCGGCCTTAACCAAAGCCTTTCAGCGCAAAGTTACGAAGTTTTCCCGGAAGAAATCACTTTCAGACTGCATTACTTCCTCAGGCGAAGACAAAGTTCAGGATAAATATAGCCGAGAGAATGAGCAGTACGGCGTTCAGCTCGTTCCATTTCCTCACGCATAGCTTCATGGCCACATAGCTCAGTATGCCAAGGCAGATACCATCGGCAATACTGTAGCAAAGCACCATCGTCGTCATCGTGATGAAAGCAGGAAACGACTCATCGATGGCAGAAAGGTTCATGCGCTTCACATTGTCAAGCATCAGCACGCCCACCATGACCAGCGCGCCACTCGTCGCCGCACCGGGAATAAGCATGAACACAGGCGACAGAAAGAGGGATGCCAGAAACAGCATGCCGACCGTGAGGCTCGTCATGCCGCTGCGCCCTCCCTCGGCAATGCCCGAGGCGCTCTCCACATAAGTCGTGATGGTGCTCGTGCCTAAAACTGACCCTACTGTCGTGCCTATGGCATCGCTCATCATTGCCTCGCTGATGTGAGGAATGGTGCCGTCGTCACGCACGACCCTCGTCTTATAGGCAAGTCCCACGAGAGTACCCACAGTGTCGAAGATATTGACCAGCAAAAGGGATACGACCAGCATGACGGTATGGAAATTGAGCAGGCCCTGGAAATCGAACTGGCAAAAAACGGGGGCTATGCTTTGAGGAAGCGAGACGGGCATCCAGTGGCCGGGAACGACGGTCACGCCCATGGGTATGCCGATGATCGTGGCCAAGATGATGGCATAGAACAGCGACCCCTTGACATTGCGCGCCATGAGAACACCACTGATAAGAATGGCAATGATACCAAGAATGGCCGTAGGCGTGAACTTGCCGAGCGAGACGAATGTGTTGGGGTTGCTGACGATGATGCCCGCATTCTTCAGCCCGATGAAAGCAATGAACATGCCAATGCCCACACTGATGGCATAGCGCAGATTGGTGGGAATGGCGTAAAGAATATATTCCCTCACATGGACAAAGGTGATGAGCAGGAATATGACACCCTCGACAAAGGAGATGGCCAGGGCCTGCTGCCAGGTATAGCCAAGGGCCTGACAGATGGTAAAGGCAAAAAAGGCGTTCAGTCCCATGCTGGGGGCCTGGGCAAAGGGCATCTTCGCCAAAAACGCCAAAAGCAGCGTGGCTATGGCCGAGGCCAGTGCCGTGCTGGTGAAGAGTGCGGCACGGTCCATGCCTGTAGTGGAAAGAATGGCCGGATTGACCGCCAGGATGTAGCACATGGTCAGAAAGGTGGTGGCGCCGGCTATGATTTCCGTGCGCAGACTCATGGACTTGGGGTCAAAACCTAAGAGATGATAGAGTGTCATTATGGTGCATTTTTGAATTTCAAATGCAAAATTAATCAAAAAATAGAGAAAAGAAAACAGAATTGTAACCGTCTTCATAGGATTTAATTGTTAACTTTGCAGAAACTTAGTCTATAAGATATGAAAAAACTCTTCACTCTTTTCGCGTCAATGCTCATGGGTCTCTCGGCCGCAGCACAGCTGGAACGCCCCAAGTTGGTAGTAGGCATCATGGTTGACCAGATGCGCTGGGACTACCTTTATTATTACTACAATCAGTTTGGACAAGGCGGCTTGCGCCGATTGCTCAATGAGGGCTACAGCTTCGACAACACACTCATCAACTACGTGCCGACGGTAACCGCCATAGGACACAGCAGCGTCTATACGGGCAGCGTGCCGGCCTTGACCGGTATTGCCGGCAACAATGTTTATGAAAATGGCAAGAGCGTCGATATCAGCGCAGACCCCACGGTGAAGAGCGTGGGCTCGGACAATGAGGCCGGACGGAAGTCACCGCGCCGCCTGCAGACCACCACCATCGGCGACATGCTCAAGATGGCCACCGACGGCAAGGCTAAGGTCATCGGCGTAGCATTGAAAGACCGCGCCGCCATGTTCCCTGCCGGACCGGGTGCCGACGCAGCTTATTGGTGGGACACAAAGGCCGGGCACTACATTACATCAACCTACTACATGAACGAGTTGCCCAAATGGGTGCAGGAAGTGAACAAAAAGATTGGCGTGAAAGGCGGAACTGAGGTGAAGACCACTACCAAGATTGGTGTTGACAAGACGTTTCAAATGGCCGAGGCGGCAATAGAGAATGAGCAGATGGGGCTCGACAGCATCACAGACCTGCTGGCCATCAGCGTTTCGTCAACCGACGCCATAGGCCACACCTATGGCACACGCGGCAAGGAAAACCACGAGGTCTATATGGAACTCGACAGGCAATTAGCCGACTTCCTCGGCTATCTCGACAGCAAGGTGGGTCGCGGCAACTACCTCGTATTCTTCACAGCAGACCACGGTGCCAGTCACAACTACAATGTGCTTCGCAGCTACAAGTTGCCCGGCGGAGGCACCGATGCAGGCAAGACCATGCCGGAAATAGGGCTGAAAGCAGGACAGGAACTCGGCATAGGCCAGAACATCATCCTGGGCGAGGACGCAAACCGCATCTACCTTGACCACGACCTCATCGCCAAGAGCGGAAAGAGCCTTGACGAGGCCAAGCAGGTGGTAATCAATCTTTTGAACCAACTGCCTACTACATTGAGGGCCGTGGATTACGAAAAAGTGGAGCAAGCTCCCATACCACAGCGCATCAAGGAGATGATTGTCAACGGCTACTATAGGCCGCTGTCGGGCGACATCTATCTTATATCGAAAGCCAACTGGCAGGACAGTCCAAACAATCCCAAATACACCGGCACGCAACATGCCATGTGGAATCCCTACGACGCGCATATTCCGTTTATACTGATGGGATGGCACGTCAACCACGGACAAACCGTTGAGCCCACCCACATCACCGACATTGCCCCGACCATCTGCGCCATGCTCCGCATCCAGATGCCCGGCTCGTGTATCGGCGATGCAAAGATGGAATAACCGTCTGAAGACCTAAAAACAAACTCTTACCCAAAAAGCATACTATATATGAGACAGTTTATGGATGAAGACTTTCTCCTCCAGACATCCACCGCAAGACACCTCTATCATGACCACGCCGAACACCTTCCCATTATCGACTACCACTGCCACCTTGACCCGCGGCAGGTAGCTGAGAACAAGCGCTTCCGCTCCATCACAGAGGTATGGCTGGGCGGTGACCATTACAAATGGCGTGCCATGCGCTCCAATGGTATCGGGGAGCGCTACATCACCGGCAAGGACACCAGCGACTGGGAGAAATTCGAGAAATGGGCAGAAACGGTGCCTTATACCCTGCGCAACCCGCTCTATCACTGGACTTGCCTTGAGCTGAAGACGGCTTTCGGCATCACCAAGCCCCTAAATCCACTGACGGCACGCGAGATTTTTGACGAGTGCAACTACAAGCTGGCCAACGACCCCACGCTCACCCCATGGGGCCTGCTCACCAAATACAAGGTGGAGACGGTGTGCACCACCGACGATCCCATTGACAACCTGCAATACCATGCGCAGGTGGCCAGAAGCGGCCTCAAGACGCGCATGCTGCCTGCCTGGAGACCCGACAAGGCCATGTCACCGGAAAATCCGGCAGCCTTCCGCAATTATGTGGAGCAGTTGGCCAAGGCCGCCGACATGAACATCAGCAACTTCAACGACTATGTGGATGCCCTGCAGCGGCGCCACGATTTCTTCCACAGCATGGGGTCGCGGCTATCCGACCACGGCATAGCGCATTTCTATGCCGACGACTACACCGACAGCGAGGTCAGCACCATCTTCGACAAAGTGTATGGCGGCAAGACCCTCACGCAGGAAGAAACCAGGAAATTCAAGAGTGCCATGCTCTATGTATTTGCCGTGCAGGACTACCAGAGCGGTTGGGTGCAACAATACCACTACGGCGCCATCCGCAACAACAACACGCGCATGTTCCGCCAGATCGGCCCCGACACGGGTTTTGACTCCATCGGCGAGTTTTCCACGGCCAGACAATGCGCCAAGTTCCTTGACCGTCTCGACCTGGAGGGGCACCTCACCAAGACCATCATCTACAACCTCAATCCGTCGGCCAACGAGATGTTGGCCACGATGATTGGCAACTTCCAGGATGGCTCGGTGCCAGGCAAGATACAGTGGGGTTCGGGCTGGTGGTTTCTTGACCAGAAAGACGGCATACAGAAACAACTCAACACCCTCTCGTTGCTCGGTCTGCTCTCACGTTTCGTAGGCATGCTTACTGACTCACGATCTTTCCTCTCCTACCCCCGCCACGAGTATTTCCGCCGCATCCTGTGCAACCTTGTCGGCGCTGATGTGGAGAACGGCGAGATTCCCTTCACCGGCTATGAGAAAGAGCGCGTAGAGAAAATGATAGAGGACATCAGCTACAACAACGCCAAACACTACTTCAACTTCTAATCCTACGACCATGACACAGCAACTGCGACAAGACATCAAGACAAATTGGCGCTGGTACCTCTGCGCCCTGCTATTTGCCGCGACCACAGTCAACTATCTTGACCGCCAGGTTCTGTCACTGACCTGGAAAGATTTCATTGCCCCGGAGTTTAACTGGACTGACACCAACTACGGCATGATAACGGGACTTTTCACGCTGTTCTACGCAGCCATCAGCCTTTTTGTCGGCAAGGGCATCGACAAGCTTGGCACCAAAAAAGGATACCTGCTTGCCATTCTCATCTGGTCGACCGGAGCCTGCCTTCATGCCGGCTGCGGATGGCTGACCATGCACATCGAAGGTCTGCCCGACAAGGAGGCTCTGATGGCAGTCCAGAAAGGATCGGCCCTGGCGCTGTCGGTCTCCACCATATCGGTCTATCTTTTCCTTGCCTGCCGTCTCGTGCTGGCATTGGGCGAGGCGGGCAACTTCCCTTCAGCCATCAAAGTTACTGCCGAATACTTCCCCAAGAAAGACCGTGCCTTCGCCACTGCCATCTTCAACAGTGGCGCATCGGTAGGCGCACTGGCCGCCCCGGCTACCATCCCGTTCATTGCCAAGGCATGGGGATGGGAAAGCGCCTTCATCATCATCGGCGCACTGGGATACATATGGATGTTTTTCTGGATAAAATGGTACGACAAGCCACAGCAGTCGAGACACGTCAACGCACAGGAACTGGCCTACATCCAGCAGGATGATACCGACGGCAGCGACGGCAGCAACAAACCGGAGGAGAAGTCCATCTCGCTTCTGAAATGCTTCGCCTACAGACAGACCTGGGAGTTTATCTGCGGCAAGTTCATCACCGACGGTGTCTGGTGGTTCTTCCTGTTTTGGGCTCCGGCCTACTTCAGCGATGTCTATCATTACTCCTCTGCCTCAAAGGAGGGGGCCACACTCATCTTCATTCTCTACCTCATCGTTACCGTACTAAGCATCTTTGGCGGATACCTGCCCAAGATTTTCGTTGAGCGGAGGCACATGGACCCTTACGACGGCCGCATGCGCGCCATGCTCATCTTCGCCTTCTTTCCCCTGCTGGCCCTGCTGGCACAGCCCCTCGGACAATACAGTGCCCTCTTTCCCGCCGTCATTATCGGCATAGCAGGCGCCGCCCACCAATCGTGGTCGGCAAACCTCTACAGCACCATCGGCGACATGTTCCCGAAGTCAACAGTGGCCTCCATCACCGGCATCGGCACAATGGCAGGGGGCGTGGCCTCCTATATGATCAACCAAGGCTCCGGCATCCTTTTCGACTATGCAGGCAACATGGGCAGCCGCTTCACGTTCCTCGGCTTTGAGGCCAAGCCCGCGGCCTACATGATGGTGTTCTGCTACTGCGGCGTGGCATACCTCATCGCATGGACCGTGATGAAGGCCCTGGTACCGAGATACAAGAAGGTCGAACTCTAATTAAAAAGACAAGATAATGGAAAGAACATGGAGATGGTTTGGCAAGAACGACAAGATAACACTTGCCATGCTGAGACAGATTGGTATTGAGGGCATTGTGACGGCTCTGCACGACGTTCCCCTCGGCGAGGTGTGGACCCGTGAGAAAATCCATGACCTCAAAACCTATATTGAGAGCTACGGCATGCGCTGGAGCGTGGTGGAGAGCCTGCCCGTAACGGAGACCATCAAGTACGGCGGTCCCGACCGTGACCGGCAGATTGACATCTACAGGCAGAGCCTGCGCAACCTCGCCGCAGAGGACATACACACGGTATGCTACAACTTCATGCCCGTACTCGACTGGGCGCGCACCGACCTGCTCCACCCAAACCCCAACGGCTCAAGCAATCTCTATTTTAGCATACCGGCCTTTGCCTACTTCGACATTTATGTTCTCAAGCGGGAGGGCGCCCGCCAATCATGGGCATCATTCAAGACACTTGGTCCTGACAGACGGCCCAACCACCGTGACATATTGAAAGAGGTGGAACAACTGCGTCAGACCATGACGCCGGAAAAGGAGCACGAGCTTGTTGAGAACATCGTCATTAAGACACAAGGCTTTGTAAGCGGCAATTTCAAAGAGGGCGACGCACACCCGGTGGAACTGTTCCGCCAGTTGATTTCCCTTTACAAGGGTATAGACCGCGACCAGTTGCGCGAGAACATGAAGTATTTTCTGTCGGCCATCATGCCCGTTTGCAATGAGTGCGACATGTTCATGTGCGTGCATCCTGACGACCCTCCTTTCCAGATTCTCGGTCTGCCGCGCATTGTCACCTGCAAAGAGGACATTGAATGGCTTCTTAATGCCGTACCCGACAGGCATAACGGCCTCACTTTTTGTGCCGGGAGCCTGTCGGCAGGCGCTCAGAACGACGTACCGGCGATGGCCAAAGAGTTTGCATCGCGCACGTGGTTCGTTCACTTGCGCTCCTGCCACGTCTTCCCCAACGGCGATTTCACCGAGGCAAGCCACCTTGGCGGACGGGCCGACCTCGTCAGGCTGGTGCATATCTTTGAGCAGGAAGAGCTCAACCGCAACGGCAATCCCAACATTGCCCGACTACCGATGCGCGTTGACCACGGCATGACCATGCTGGGCGACGATAGCCGGGGCTACAACGCCGGCTACAGTTTCCTCGGCCGCATGTTTGCCATGGGTCAGGTGCAAGGCATCATCGCCGCTGTCTGCCGCGAGTTGGGCAAGCCTTTCCACCAGCCCGGGTTCTTCGACTGAGAGACATCTGCAGCCAATGTTTCAGAAGTCCTGAAGCCCAGTCATGTGTTTAAGCATCTAAATCACGAAAATTTATCAGACACACTATGAAAGACTCATAGCGCAAGGATTTATCCTGTCTTCCACCTATATCATTTTCTTCATCCTGCGTCATTATAGACAGAAACCTATATCATCAAAGATGAGACATTTCATTTTCATCCTTATGTTGCTGTCCGCCGCCCTGACCTCAAGGGCCGACGAGGTGCTGATTGAGGCCGAGCAGATGACCAATAAGGGGGGCTGGGTGACCGACCAGCAGTTCATGGACCTTATGGGTTCGCCTTATCTCATGGCGCATGGCCTGGGAGTACCCGTTGCCGATGCCTCCACATTCTTCCAGACCAGGACAAGCGGCACGTACCGGCTGTTTGTGCGTACCTACAACTGGACGGCGCCGTGGACATCAAAACCAGGGCCGGGAAAGTTTCGCGTGGCTGTTGACAAAACCTATACCTCCCAGCCTGTCGGCGACCGGGGCGAGGGCTGGCAATGGGTTGACCTCGGCACACTGAGGCTCAAGTCAGGACGGCACCGGCTCGTCCTGCACGACCTGACCGGATTCAACGGGCGTTGTGACGCACTTTATCTCACCACCGGCAGTACACACCCCCAATCAGTTGACGACGGCTCATGCGGCCTGTGGCGGCGGAGGCTGATGGGGAAAACTGCTATTGAGAAGCGCAGTTTCGACTTTGTCGTAGTCGGCGGAGGCATCGCGGGCATGTGCGCCGCCGTCGCTGCCGCCCGTCAGGGCTGCAAGGTGGCCCTGGTCAACGACCGTCCCGTGCTGGGCGGCAACAACTCGTCGGAGGTGCGCGTCCACCTCGGCGGCATCATTGAGACGGGGGTCTATAAGCGGCTCGGCCGCATCATCAGAGAGTTCGGCCAACGCCAGGGCGGCAACGCCATGCCGGCCTCATTCTACGAGGACAGCCGCAAGGATTCGTTTATTGCCGCAGAACCCAATATCACCTGTTTTGCCGGATGGAGAGCCGTAGGCGTTGCCAAACAAGGACAGCACCTCAGCAGTGTCACCATCTATGAGGTGACCACGGGGAATGAGATGACACTTGAGGCACCCCTTTTCAGCGATTGCACGGGCGACGGCACCATCGGTGCGCTGGCCGGAGCCGACTACCGCATGGGCCGTGAGGGAAAGTCGGAATTCAACGAGAGCTATGCGCCAGAAAAGCCGGACAGTCTGGTGATGGGTGCCTCTGTGCAATGGTACAGCGAGCCGAAGAGAAAGAAGACCACTTTCCCGGTGTTCAACTTCGGTCTAACGTTCAATGAAAACAACGCCGAGCACGTCTATAAAGGCGAATGGACATGGGAGACCGGCATGAACCGCAACCAGATTACCGATGCCGAGCGCATTCGGGACTATGGCCTCCTGGTGGTGTTCTCCAACTGGAGCTGGCTGAAGAACAATGAGACTACAAAAGACGAATTTGCTCACCGAGAGTTGAGCTGGGCAGCCTATGTGCTGGGCAAGCGTGAGTCGAGGCGGCTTATGGGCGACTATATTCTTTCGCAGCAGGACATTGACAAGGACTTGTGGCACGAGGACGCCTCATTCACCACCACATGGGCCATTGACCTGCATTTCGCCGACTCCGTCAATGAGGCGCACTTCCCCGGTGAGGCGTTCAAGACGCGTACCATACACCGATGGATACATCCCTATGCCGTACCTTACCGTTGCCTCTATTCGCGCAACATTGACAACCTTTTCATGGCCGGACGCGACATCAGCTGCACGCATGTGGCCCTCGGTACCGTCCGCGTTATGCGCACAACGGGCATGATGGGCGAGGTCGTTGGCATGGCCGCATCCGTCTGCCACCGTCATAAAGTCACCCCACGGGAGGTCTATCAGCATTATCTCAACGAGCTGCAGCAACTGATGCGGCAGGGCGCTGGGAAAGAGAATGTACCCGACAACCAACACTTCAATGAGCCGAACCGCACCCTGCCCGTAGGCCGCGCCTTTATGAACAAGACGGCTTTTGCCCGAACAAATGGGGACACCTTATTTTTGGGTAACTCACAGATTGTTCGCACCATCCTGCTCCGCCATGACAGTCTGCGCACGCTCAGTGTCACAGACAGAGGGAGCCTGACACTCACAAACAAGACGGATGCCAACGACCTCATCATCGCCAAAGGCCGGGCCGACAGTCTCTGCGTCAGCTGCGGGCGCCTTTCCCCCAGCACCATCCATGCTGACGGCGCACAGGCGACCGTTACGTTCCGCATAGGCAGTCTACAGGTGAAAAGGGAATACATTGTCTACGATAACGCGCCTGCCATTGTCTGCAACACATGGTTGCGCGGCAAGCTAAAGGCTGCCTTGACAAAGCAGACGGCCAACAACGCAGACAACAAGAACATCGAGTCGACAGCTGACATGGAGCCGCAGGTGCGCACAGCCATTCTCGACCGTCTGTCGCCGGGCGGCAACCACTGGCAGTGCCGTGCCGTCGAATTTTTCGATTACACCGACTGGAACAACAACCTTGTACATTCGGCCACCTTCATACCTTACCGGCGCAATGGGGTGCGGGGCAACCTGATTATCGCCAAGAACGGTGCAACAGGCGGCGGCTTCTTCTTTCTCAAGGAGGCACCTTGCCCGTCAACGCAGCTGCACTATCCGGGTGCTGACTTCATCACCGAATTTGGCAGTTTTGCAGTAACAGGCTTTGGCATCGCACCCGATGATGTTACGCCGGAACAATGGACACGTGCTTACACTGTTGTATTAGGTGTCTTTGACGGCGATGAGACCGATGCGCTCAAAGCCCTTCGCCTTTACCAAAAACAGCTCCGGGCCAAGAAAGCCGAAGCCGACGATATGGTGATGATGAATACGTGGGGTGACCGCAGTCAAGATGCCCGCATCAACGAGGCTTTTTGTCTGAACGAACTTGACCAGGCACATCGGCTCGGCATCAACGTGTTCCAGCTCGACGACGGTTGGCAGAAAGGGAAAAGTCCCAACTCTAAAAGCGGCAAAGGAAGTTTCAAGGATATATGGAAAGACAGTCTCTATTGGACTCCTGACCCCGTGAAATTTCCTCAGGGTCTTGACCGTGTGGTGGCCAAAGCCCGCCAACTTAACATGCGCATCGGACTATGGTTCAACCCGAGCATTCAAGATGAGTTTGCCGACTGGCAGAAAGATGCAGAGGCCGTGCTCTCACTTTGGCGCCGATACGGCATTACCATCTTTAAGATTGACGGCGTGCAGATTCCCACAAAACGTGCCGAGCAAAGGCTTCGTAACTTCTTCAACGAGGTCACCAGACAGTCAGGCGGCAATGTCATCTTCAACCTTGACGTGACAGCCGGACGCAGGGGCGGATACAATATGTTCAACGAATACGGCAATATTTTCCTCGAAAACCGTTATACAGATTGGGGCAACTATTACCCTTACCAGACGCTGCGCAATCTGTGGCAGCTCGCAGCCTACGTGCCGGCCGAGCGACTGCAGGTGGAGTTTCTCAACAAATGGCGTAATCCGTCGAAGTATGGCGACGACCCGTTCGCACCGGCCCGTTACAGCATGGACTACCTCTTTGCCATCACGATGATGGCGCAGCCGCTGGCCTGGATGGAGGCCTCCAATCTGCCCGACGAAGCCTACTCTTTGGGAAAGAGCATCAAGTGCTATACAAAATGGCAGCATCAAATACATCAGGGTATCATCCTGCCCGTCGGCGAAGAGCCCTCGGGGCGCAGCTGGACGGGGTTTCAGTCGATAACCGACGGACGCAGCGGTTTTCTGTTGGTGTTCCGTGAGGACAACGACCGGCCCACGACCCACATGCTGCTGCATCTCGACAAAGGCACGACATTGCGGTTGCAGCCGCTGATGGGTGACGGAAAAGAAAGCAATGTGACCTCTGACGGGGAAGGCCGCATAAGCCTTACCCTCCCGCAGCCCAACGACTTCTGCCTTTACCACTACGAGGTTAAGGAGTAAAACAGATGGATGAAATCATGGTATCAAAAGCAGAGATCAATGACAATCCAAAAAACAAGCTAAGAGCAATGAAATACTTCCCCACGGCCATACTGAAAGGACTCGCAAATCTCATCCTGCTGTCGGCGGCCATCGTCGCCCGTCCTTCCACCACCTATATTCAAAATGTCTATGGGCGGCACCGCACTTCGCTGAACGGCAAATGGAGCGCCATCACCGATCCCTATGACGCAGGCTACAACATGAAGGTTTTCTTGGACCGCAGCAGCAGGCCCAAGGGCTATTTCTATGAATACGACTTCGACGGCGCGCCACGCCTCAACGTGCCGGGCGACTGGAACAGCCAGCGCGACGAACTGAGATACTACGAGGGTACAGTCTGGTATGCCCGCCACTTCAACTTCACACCGGACGGCAAGCAGCGTCACTTTCTTTATTTCGCAGGTGTCAGCAACCGTTGCAAGGTCTATCTCAACGGCAAACTGCTGGCCTCCCACGAGGGTGCCTTCACGCCCTTTCAGGTGGAAGTGGATGACAATCTGGTAAGTGGTGACAACCTGTTGGTGGTTGCTGTCAACAACCAGCGGCGTGCCGACGCCATTCCTGCCATGTCATTCGACTGGTGGAACTACGGCGGCATCACGCGCGACATCATGCTGGTCTCCCTGCCCGTCACCTATATCAGCGACTACTTCATCCGGCTCGACAAGCGGCAGGGCAACCTGCTGCTGGCCGATGTTTCCCTCTCACGGCCCGTTGCAGGCGAGCATGTCACCGTCTCCATTCCTGATGCCGGTGTCAGGATGAACCTCACGACCAATGCCAACGGTGTCGCCTCAGGGCGGCTGACGGTACACAGGCTGAAGCGCTGGTCACCCGATAAGCCCACGCTCTATTCCACTACTATTACGACAGCCAACGACACCGTAACCGAGCAGATTGGCTTCCGCAACATCAATGTCGAGAAGACGAAAGTGCTGCTCAACGGCAAGCCCGTCTTTCTGCGGAGCGTCTCCTTTCACGAGGAGATTGCCCAACGCATGGGCAGGGCCACGAGCATTACCGACGCCGTAGCACTGGTCGCTGAGGCAAAGGCACTCGGCTGCAACATGGTGAGACTGGCCCATTACCAACAGAATGAGTACATCGTACGCGAGGCCGAACGTCAGGGGCTGATGGTCTGGCAGGAGGTGCCGGTATGGCAGGCCATTGACTTCAGCAACGACTCTACGCTCCACAAGGCACAACAGATGTTGCGTGAGACCATTCAACGTGACCGCAACCGTTGCGCCGACTGCTTCTGGGGTATTGCCAACGAGACAAAAAACACACAGGCACGCAACCGATTCCTTACCCAATTGCTCAAGACCGGAAAGATGATGGACACAACGCGACTCTTTGTCGCCGCCTTTGACCTTGCTTATTTCGACAAGCAACAGGACCAGTTCGTCATGCACGATGACTTTTACCCCAACCTCGACCTGGTCGGCATCAACAAGTATATGGGGTGGTATGCCCCATGGCCAAAAGACCCCGGACTAATCCGTTGGAACGTGGCACCTGACAAGCCGCTGCTCATCTCAGAGTTCGGCGGAGAGGCCCTCTACGGAAAGCATGGCGACGAAACCAACCCAGACAGTTGGAGCGAGGACTATCAGGCCAGACTCTACCGCGACAACCTGCGCATGTTTGAGAATATTCCCAACCTCTGCGGCATTTCCCCGTGGGTGCTGTTCGACTTCCGCAGCCCAACCCGCCTCCACGCCACCAATCAGGACGGATGGAACCGAAAAGGTCTCATATCTGACCAGGGCCAGCGCAAGGAGGCTTGGTACATCATACACGACTACTATATGAACAAAGCTAAATAAGTCCTTACAATAATGAAACATTCTTTCTTCACGCACATACTGTTTTTGCTGACTCTGATGGTTAGCATGACCGTTGGAGCGAAGCAACGCACCATTCGCGTACTGGCCATTGGCAACAGTTTCTCAGAAGATGCCGTAGAAAACAACCTGCACGAGCTTGGCGAGGCCCAAGGCACGTGCATCATTGCGGGCAACCTGTATATCGGCGGCTGTCCGCTGCAACGCCACTGGGACAACGCCCAAAACGACCGTCCCGCCTACCGTTACCGTAAGGTCGATGCAGAAGGCAAGCAGCAGCAACACGACAACACCCGTCTTTCCACAGCCCTACAGGACGAACACTGGGACTATGTCAGTCTGCAGCAGGCCAGCGGACTGTCCGGGCAATACGAGACTTTCGAGCCTTACCTGAGGCAGCTTATTGCTTATGTGAGGCAATATGCGCCGAAGGCCAAACTCATCTGGCACCAGACTTGGGCTTATCAGCACAACTCCTCACACGGGGCCTTCCCCAATTACGACTGTGACCAGATGACGATGTACAATCGCATTGTCAGTGCCGCTCAGCAAGCCATGCGTGACAACGGCATCAAGATTGTAGTGCCGTCAGGCACAGCCATCCAAAATGCCCGAACAACGTTCATCGGCGACAATATGAACCGCGACGGTTATCACCTGCAACTGCAATACGGCCGTTATACCGCCGCCTGTGCTTGGGTGGAGACGCTCACGGGACAGTCAGTCGTGGGCAACTCCTATAGGGCGAAAGGCATGAGCGACGACCTCGTCAGGGCAACACAAGAGGCAGCCCATGCAGCTGTAACAAGGCCATGGACCATCACCGACCTCAGTGCCATCCGTCCGCAACACGTTATCTATACGGACAAGACGGCTCCGATAGCCCTTCGCGTACAGGACCTGCTCTCAAGAATGACACTTGAGGAAAAAGTGATGCAGCTCAACCAATACACGCTCGGCACCAACAACAACGAGAACAACCGCGGCATTGAGGTGAAGAATATTCCGGCCGAAACCGGCTCGCTCATCTATTTCGGCACTGATGCCGCCTTGCGCAACCGCATGCAGCAGCACGCCGTCAACGACTCACGTCTGCACATTCCCATCGTGTTCGCCTACGATGTCATCCACGGCTTCCGCACGGTAGCCCCTATTCCTCTGGCCCAGGCTTGCAGCTTCAACCCCAAGCTCACCCGCCTGTCATGCCGTGTCGCAGCTCAGGAGAGCCGCATGTCGGGTGTCGACTGGACATTCTCACCAATGATTGATGTCTCGCGCGACCCACGCTGGGGTCGTATCGCGGAGAGTTACGGTGAGGATCCCTACCTAAACGGGGTCTTTGGCGCTGCCGCTGTCAGGGGCTATCAGGGCAAGTCGCTGTCCGACAGCCTCTCCATCGCCGCCTGCGCCAAGCATTATGTCGGTTACGGAGCATCCGAGGCCGGACGCGATTACGTCTATACCGAAATCTCCAGACAGACGCTGTGGGACACCTATCTGCCGCCATACCGCATGGCAGTCGGCGCAGGAGCAGCTACGATAATGAGTGCCTTCAACAACTTCAACGGCACGCCTGTCACCGCCAACAGTTATCTGCTGCGCCAGGTGCTGCGCCGGAAGTTGGGGTTCCAAGGCCCCGTGATTTCCGACTGGGGTGCCATCGCGCAGCTCCAGGCGCAAGGCTCGGCCAAAGACTTGCAGACGGCAGGCGGGCAGGCCATGGACAGCGGGGTCGATATCGATATGATGTCACACTCCTATGATAAATACCTCGCGCAACTGGTCAACGACAAAAAGATCGCACAGCCATTGGTAGATGATGCCGTAGCACGAGTACTCAAACTGAAATTCGACCTCGGCCTTTTCGAGCATCCCTACACCCAAGAGACTCCCGACAGCCTGCGCTTCCTGCGTCACGAAAGCCGGACCATTGTCGGGCAGTTGGCTGAGGAGTCTGTTGTGCTGCTGAAGAACAACGGCATTCTCCCACTCGTCAACAGTAAGCGGCTGGCCGTTATCGGTCCTTTGGCCACAGCACGCAAGGACCTCCTCGGCTGTTGGTGGGGACACGGCCTCGAGACTGACGTGACATCTCTGCTCAATGCAATGAAAACGGTGTTTGGTCAGAATGTGCGCATCGACTATGCCCGCGGCTGCGATTTTGACGGTGGCAACCAGAGCGGCTTTGCCGAAGCCAAGGCCATTGCCGCCAAAGCTGATGCCATCATTCTCTGTCTTGGCGAACATGGCAACTGGAGTGGCGAGAACCAGTCGAGAGCATCGATAGCCCTGCCCCAAGTGCAGCTCGACCTGCTGCAGACTTTGCACAAGACAGGCAAACCCATCATCGTGGTACTGTCCAATGGCCGTCCGCTTCAGCTCGACGGTGTGGAGCCGCTGGCCGACGCTATCGTGGAGATGTGGCAGACGGGGGTTGCCGGCGGCACACCCACAGCGCGCATCCTCAAGGGTGAGGTCAATCCCTCAGGCCGGCTGGCTGTCACCTTCCCCTACACAGGCGGACAAATTCCCATCTACTACAACCGCCGACCAAGTGCCCGAGCCACGCAGGGCTTCTATCACGACACGACCAGCGACCCGCTCTACAGCTTCGGCTACGGACTGAGCTACACCACTTATCAGTATGGCCATCCGACGGCATCAAAGACCACACTCTCTGCCGGTGACCGTTTCACCGTGGACGTGCCGGTCACCAACACGGGAGCCTATGACGGCAAGCATGCCGTGCTGGGCTTCGTGCAATGTCCATACGCCAAGCTCACGCGTCCTGTGAAGGAATTGCGCTTCTTCGACAAAAAAGAGATTAAGAAGGGCCAGACGGTTGTATTCCGCTTCAACCTGCAGGTGAACCGCGACCTGGGCTTTGTCAATGATGAAGGCACCACCGTGGTAGAACCAGGTACCTACCGCCTGATTATTGGTGACAAGACCATCACACTCAACGTCAAATAAAACAAACTTCCCACAATGAATGTTCATTTCAGGCTGTTATCAAAGCCATTCGGCACTGCCCTGGCGACATGTCTGTTCATACTTTTCTCCTCCGTTCTCCGCAGCCAGACCATTAGCCAACAGACCATCGACCGCGCTAAAACGTTAGTCAGCCAGATGACGCTGCGCGAGAAAATCGATTACTTGTCGGGTGAGACCTCATTCTCGTTGCGCGCCATACCGCGGTTAGGCATACCCCGCATTCTTTTGGCCGACGGTCCGGTGGGGCTGCGCAACCACGCGCCACACAGCACGCTTTACCCCGCGTCGGTGCTGAGTGCCTCCACGTGGAACCGAAGCCTGTTGCACCGTCTCGGCAACAGCTTAGGCGACGACGCCCGGGCTCGCGGTGTAGGTATCTTGCTCGGACCAGGTGTCAATATCACGCGGTCGCCACTATGCGGACGCAATTACGAATACTTCGGTGAGGATCCCTATCTGACCGGCGAGCTCGCCTTGCAATACATCAGAGGCCTGCAGCAACGCGGTGTCATGGCCACCGTCAAGCATTTCGCGGGAAACAATCAGGAATGGAGCCGACACCACGTCAGTTCCGACATTGATGAGCGTACGCTCAATGAGATTTATTTCCCCGCATTCCGCAAGGCCATACAGCAGGGGCAGACAGGCGCCGTCATGGACAGTTACAACCTGCTCAACGGTGTCCACACTACAGAAAACAACTGGCTCAACAACGAAGTGTTACGGCATTCTTGGGACTTCAAAGGAATTATCATGTCTGACTGGACGTCAGTCTACAGTACGGCGGCAGCAGCCAACTGGGGCATTGACCTCGAAATGCCAAAGGGCAGAAACCTCAACTACGACAAGCTGATGCCGCTCCTAAAGACCGGTGTCGTAGACACAGCCACCATCAACCAAAAGGTGCAGCATGTGCTGCAGACGCTTATTGCTTTCGGCCTGCTCGACAGGACGCAGAAAGACACAACTATCGCGCTCGACTGCCCGTCGTCAAGGCAGACCGCTCTCGAGCTTGCCCGCGAGGGCATCGTATTGCTGAAAAACAATAATGAACTGCCGCTCAAGGGCACAGTGGCGCTGGTTGGCCCCAACGCCAGCCGCATCACGACAGGTGGTGGCAGCGGCAATGTAGTGCCGTTCAGCGACAAGCCGCTTGACAAGGAACTGAAACGTTTGCACCGTAACACCATTCTGCTCACCGACAATATCATCTACACCGACATCACGCCGATGGTCTTTGCCGACAGTCTCGGCCACGTCAGGGGATTTACAGGGCACTATTATGCCAACAGGCACTTTAACGGAAAGCCTGTAATGACGCGCACCGACAGCAAGATTGACTTCGACTGGGGCTACGGTGCACCCGCCGCCTCCATGCCCGCCGACACTTTCTCCGTAGTGTGGGAAGGCTATTACCGTCCCGATGCCGACGAACAGCTCATGGTGGGCATCGGCGGTGACGACGGTTACCGTATCAGTATCAATGGCATGGTGGTGGCGGGCGACTGGGGCAACCACGCTTATTCGTCACGCGAGAACGGACTGGCCCTAAAGGGCGGCCGCACCTATAAAATAAAGGTTGAGTTCTTCGACAACATTTCGTCAGCCATCATTCACGTCAGGCTGCGAAAACTCGACAAAACAAAGTTGCGCCGTGGCCTTCAAAAAGCCGACCATGTGGTCTATTGCGGCGGTTTCGACAGCAGCACCGAGGGTGAGGGCTTTGACCGTCCATTCGGTCTGCCCGCCTACCAGGAGCAGTTCATCAGACAGGTGGCCGCCGTCAATCCGCACCTCACCGTCGTTCTGAATGCCGGAGCAGGTGTCGATATGAGGCCATGGCTTGCTGATGCTGCCGCCGTCGTCATGGCCTGGTATCCGGGACAGGAAGGCGGTACGGCTCTGGCCGAGATACTCACCGGGAGATGCACCCCAAGCGGCAAGCTGCCCGTCACATTCGACCGCCGATGGGAGGACAATCCCTGCCACGACAGTTACTATACCAACGAGGACGGGCGTGAAGTACGCAGCGTAGCCTACAACGAGGGGATCTTCATGGGCTACCGCGGCTACGACAGGCTTAAACGCCAGCCACTCTTCCCCTTCGGCTTCGGGTTGAGCTACACGACCTTCGCCTATTCCGATCTGCGGCTTGAGGTCATAGGTGACGACAGCGTACGCGTTTCGTTCACCATCACCAACACCGGAAAGCGCGAAGGCAAAGAAATCGCACAAATTTATGTACGCGATGACCAGACCACCGTGGTAAGGCCTGAAAAAGAACTGAAGCAATTTGAGAAAGTATCACTCAAGCCCGGACAACGCCGGGCCGTAAGCGTCGTCCTTGGCCCCGATGCCTTCAGCTTCTATGACATTCACACACACAGCTGGATGCTTCAGCCCGGCAGCTTCACCATCATGGTGGGCAGCTCAAGCCGCGACATCAGACTACAGCAGCAGATTGACCTTTAAGGTAAAGCCATTAATCATCGCATGAACACCATAAAACAATAAACAAACGATGTGTCGTAAGAGTTTCTTTCTTCTATTGTTCACCCTAACGCAATTTGCCTTTCATGCCACGGCACAGAAACGAGTGGACATCCTTCTTGAGCCGGACAGCAGTGCCATGCTCTATGTCTATCTGCCTAATGCTGAAAAGTCTACGGGGCGCGCCGTCGTCTGCTGTCCGGGCGGAGCCTACGTTTTCAGAGCCATGGCGCATGAGGGAACCGACTGGGCGCCTTTCTTCAACAACCGCGGCATAGCCCTGTGCGTGCTGAAATACCGTTTGCCCAACGGCGACCGCACCTTGCCACTGGCAGATGTGTCCCATGCCTTCAAGACCGTGCGCGACAGTGCTGAGGCCTGGCACGTCAATCCCAATGACGTAGGCGTGATGGGCTCATCGGCAGGAGGTCATCTGGCCAGTATGGCGGCCACAAGAATGCCTTTCGCCACAAGACCCAATTTCCAAATCCTATTCTATCCCGTCACCACGCTGCGACGTTATACGCATTCCACCACCCGCAGTCAGTTTCTTGGCAAAGAAGTAAACGACGAAGCCATGCGTCTGGCTTATTCGGCTGAATGCCAAGTGAGACGGCATGTCACTCCGCCCGCAATAATCTTATTGAGCAATGACGATGTTGATGTCCATCCGTCCTACAATGGACTGGCCTATGCCCAGGCCATGCGCAACCAAGAGCGGGATGTCGTGGTCCACACCTACCCCACCGGCGGCCACGGCTGGGGCTTTAAGGAGTCCTTCCCCTATCATCAGCAGATGCTCAGCGAATTGGGGCTTTGGTTGGACAGCCTGAAGAGCCCTCAACGAGATGCCATCAGGGTGGCATGCATCGGCAACAGCATCACTGATGGCGCTGGCATCGCCATGAGCGACCACTTCGGGTATCCCGCACAAATGCAGAAACTGCTGGGCAAGGGATACTGGGTGCGCAACTTCGGATATAGCGGTGCCTGCATGAACGCTAAAGGCAACCAACCCTATATGAACCATCCTATTTGGAAAGAAGCAAAAGACTTCAATCCAAATATCGTGGTCGTCAAGCTTGGCACCAACGACAGCAAGACAGCCAACTGGAACGCCTCTCAATTTCAGAAAGACTATGAGGCCATGCTGGACACGCTGGGCAACCTGCCCTCACATCCGCGCATCCTCGTCGCACTGCCTGTAAAGGCATGGAAAGTACAGTGGACCATCAACGACTCAACCATTGTCAACGGCGTAATTCCGACACTGAGAAAGATAGCACGCCGTCACCATCTGCAGGTTATCGACCTGCATTCGCCCTTTGAGAAAGACCCGAAGCTGATACAAGATGACGGCATCCATCCCAACAGGAAAGGCGCGGCACTGATGGCCCGCATCGTGGCCGATGCCATCAGAAAAGCATCACCGGCTATTGTGTCCCAACTGACTCGTGAATGAGAGATGACCGAAACGACGATGCGAGATGGCCTTAACGACGATGCGAGATGGCCTTAACGACGATGCGAGATGGCCGCAACGAGAAAGTGTGGCGGTCGTCACGGACAATTGTGGTGGTCGTCACAGCTTTGCGTGGCGGTCGCCACGCCTTGGCGGTACAGTTGACCCGCCTTGGCGGTACAGTTGACCCGTGTCGTCATTTGACGCTTTTGGCAGCATCGCTCAACGATTAACGGACTGCCAAAAGCCCGTGCAGTGGGATAAAGTCAAGAAGTCGTCCCCCTCTAATTTAATTCTTTGAAATCAACATACTCACCCTCGTCCTTGTCAAAAATCTTTTGGCTGGCCTGCTGTCGGTTGCGGGTGTCGGTGATGGTATCGCCGTGGACGGTAGTCGTCTGTCGACGCGGCTCACGCTGGCCGGAGCCGCTGCCGCCAGCCATGCGGCTGTTGAGCTGGTCCATGCGGCGGCGTATCGTGCGGTAAGCCTTCCACACCGACAAGCCAAGAGCAACGATGCAGGCAATAAAAACGAGGAGAATGACGGAAAGGAACTTAGCCATTTTTCCGTGAGGATTTACAGTCAGCCAAATCCTTGATGACCGACAACACCAAATAAAGTAAAATCACGCCGCACCACGGACGCAGGAAACCAAAGAGCAGGCTCCTGCCATGGGTCACGGCGACAGTCATCGACCCGGCCAGGGCGAGCAGCGTAATGCCAATGAAGCAATAGCGCAGCTCATTGCCTTTCCAGCCCCAGTGCTTGAACTTCAATGCAAACATCGGAATTTCGCAGACAAGCAGCCATGAGCTGACAAACATCAGGACGATGAGCAGTGCCCAGCCCCACTCCACATTGCAGAGCCAGTTGTTGAGTCCCACAATGAGCGACCCCCAGAACAAGGCGTTGGCAGGCGTAGGCAGGCCGATGAAGCCCATGGTCTGGCGCTCGTCGAGATTGAACTTGGCCAGGCGCAAGGCAGAGAAGGCAGCCATCACATAGGCCACGAAAGGCAGGTAGTCGGCAATGCCCGACAAAGCCTCGGGGAAGTCCATGACGATGAGCTGCGAAAAGAGGATGGTACTCGGAGCCACGCCAAAGGTCACGTCGTCGGCCAGCGAGTCAAGCTCCTTGCCAATGGGCGACGAGACGTGAAGCAACCGTGCGCTCATGCCGTCGAAAAAGTCGAAAGTGGCACCGATAATGATCCAGAGCAATGCCAGGTCAGGGCTGTGAAAGAATGCAAAGCACGTTGCAATACAGCCCGATACAAGATTGCAACAAGTCAGGATATTAGGGATTTGCTTTTTCATTTCAGTTTTGCTATTACCGTCTGGTCGCCCGTAGTCTTCTGCCCCATCTTCACGCATACCTCCGATCCGACAGGAAGAAACACGTCAACGCGCGAGCCCAGCTTGATAAATCCTAAATGCTCATCAATATAACAGTCCTCACCCTCCTTGGCATAGGTGACGATGCGGCGTGCCATGGCGCCTGCAATCTGACGGCACAGCACATCCACACCCCGTTCAGTCGTAATCATGATGTCAGCATGCTCATTCTCCTCGCTGGCCTTAGGAAGATAGGCACGATAGAAATTTCCGTCGAAATGCCTTACCATCTTCACCTTTCCGTCAACGGGAAACCAGTTGGCGTGCACGTTGGTGAGGCTCATAAAGATACTGATCATCAAACGCCTGTCATGAAAATAGGTATCCTCGTCAACCTCCTCGATGACGACAATCTTGCCGTCGGCCGGAGCCACCACGATGCCGTCGGTGCTCTCCATATTCAAGTATCGGATAGGGCAACGGTAGAAATTGAGTACAATTCCATATATAACGCCAGCTACTGCCAAAAATACCCAGAATGGAATAGGATTGCTCACAAAGTGCCAAAGCATCACGCCTACGGCAACGATAAAGAGCAAGCCATAGATGAGCTGGTCGTTTCCCTCGTTATGAATACGTATATTCTTTATCTTCTTTAATTTCTTTCCCATGACGATAATATTGGTTTTCTGTGCCTTAATGTAATGATTGTTTTAGGCATATTAATCAATACACTGCAAAGTTAAACGTTTTTTGTTTAACCCACAAACTTTTAGCCCTCTTCTTTTGGGCATGTCGTTTTTTAGGCGTAACTTTACACTCCCATTCAACGACACATCATGGAAGATTTTGTTCATTTGCACGTACATACGCACTACTCCATCCTTGACGGACAGTCCAAGGTTCCCCACCTGGTTGACAAGGCTGTCCAGAACGGCATGAAGGGCATGGCCATCACCGATCACGGCGTGATGTATGGCATCAAGGAGTTCAGCGACTACTGCGCGTCGGTCAACAAGAAGCGCAAGGCCGACGGACTGGAGCCCTTCAAGCCCATCTTCGGATGCGAGATGTACGTGGCCCACCACCATAAGGAAGACCGCAAGAAAGAGGATGGCGACAACTCCGGCTATCACCTCATCGTACTGGCCAAGAACTATAAGGGCTACAAGAACCTCATCAAGCTGGTAAGCCGCTCGTGGGTCGACGGCTATTACTACCGGCCGCGCACCGACCGCTACGACCTGGAGAAATATCACGAGGGACTTATCGTCAGCTCGGCCTGCCTTGGCGGCGAGGTGCCGCAGAAGATTATGAGGGGCGACCTCGACGGGGCACGCGAGGCCGTGGAATGGTACCACAGGGTGTTCGGTGACGACTATTACCTTGAGCTGCAGCGCCACGAGGTGACCGACCCCTCCATCAGGGCCAACCGCGACGTGTTTCCAGAGCAGCAGAAGGTGAACGCCGTGCTGATGCAGCTGTCCAAGGAATACGGCATCAAGCTCATCTGCACCAACGACTGCCACTTCGAAGACAAGGACACCGCCGAGGCTCACGACCACCTGCTCTGCCTGGCTACAGGCAAGGACCTCGACGACCCCAAGCGCATGCTCTACACCAAGCAGGAGTGGTTTAAGACCCGTGAGGAGATGAACGCCATCTTCAGCGACGTGCCTGAGGCACTGAGCAACACGCTGGAGATACTAAACAAGGTGGAGTTCTACAGCATCGACCACGGACCCATTATGCCTTTCTTCCCCATTCCCGAGAGTTTCGGCACCGAGGAGGAATGGCGCAGAAAATTCTCCGAGGAAGACCTTTACAAGGAATTCACCTCCGACGAGAACGGGCTCAACCCCCTGCCCGAGGACAAGGGCAAGGCTGTGATTGAGCGCCTGGGCGGCTACGACAAAATTTACCGCATCAAGTTCGAGGCTGACTATCTGGCCAAGCTCGCCTACGACGGAGCCAGGCAGCGCTATGGCGACCCCCTTCCCGACAATGTGAGGGAGCATATCAACTTTGAGCTGCACGTGATGAAGACAATGGGTTTCCCCGGCTACTTCCTCATTGTGCAGGACTTCATCAGGGCCGCGCGCGAGGAGCTCGGCGTATGGGTGGGGCCGGGACGTGGCTCGGCCGCAGGCTCCGTAGTGGCCTACTGCCTGGGCATCACGAAGATTGACCCGCTGAAATACGACTTGCTGTTTGAGCGTTTCCTCAATCCCGACCGTGTCAACCTGCCGGATATCGACACCGACTTCGACGACGACGGCCGCGGAAAGGTACTGCGGTGGGTCATGGACAAGTACGGCGCAGAGAACTGCGCCCATATCATCACCTACGCCAGCATGGCCACGAAAAACTCCATTGCCGACGTGGCCCGCGTGGAGAAACTGCCCATCGACCGCTCGAACGCGCTGAAGAAAGCCATCCCCGACCGGCTGCCCAACGGCAAGAAGATGAACCTGAAGAATGCCATCGAGTGCGTGCCGGAGCTGCGCGAGGCCGAGGTTTCTACCGACCCGCGCGAGCGCAACACCATCAAATACGCCAAAATGCTTGAGGGTACCATACGCGGCACGGGCATTCACGCGTGCGGCTTCATCATCTGCCGCGACCCCATCAGCGACTGGGTGCCGGTGGCCACGGCCGACGATCCCGACTTTCCCGAGCTGAAGTGTATGGTGACGCAATACGACGGGCATGTCATCGAGTCAACGGGGCTCATCAAGATGGACTTCCTCGGACTGAAAACCCTCTCGGAGCTGAAGGAGGCCTGCAAGGTCATCAAGCAGACCACCGGCGACATCATCGACCTCGACAATATTCCCCTTGACGACGAGCTCACCTACAAGCTCTACCAGGAGGGCCGCACCATCGGCACGTTCCAGTTTGAGTCGCCCGGCATGCAGAAGTATCTGAAAGAGTTGCATCCCACCGTTTTCGAGGACCTCATCGCCATGAACGCCCTCTACCGCCCCGGACCCATGGACTACATTCCAGAGTTCATCGCGCGAAAGAAGGACCCGAGCCTCATCAAGTACGACATTCCCTGCATGGAGAAATACTTGAAAGACACCTACGGCATCACTGTCTATCAGGAGCAGGTGATGCTCCTGTCCAGACAGCTTGCCAGCTTCACCCGCGGCGAGAGCGATGCCCTGCGTAAGGCCATGGGTAAGAAGAAGAAAGCCATCGTCGACGCCATGAAGCCAAAGTTCCTCAAGCAGGGAGCGGCGAATGGCTACGACACAAAGGTGCTGGAGAAGATTTGGGCCGACTGGGAGAAATTCGCCTCTTACGCGTTCAACAAATCTCATGCCACCTGCTACTCATGGGTGGCCTACCAGACGGCCTATCTCAAAGCCCACTATCCTGCCGAGTTCATGGCTGCCCTGATGACCCGCCGCTCGTCGGACATCGGCGAGATCAAGAAGCTTATGGAGGAGTGCAAGGCGATGAAGGTCAAGACCCTCGGCCCTGATGTCAACGAGAGCTACGAGTCGTTCGGCGTCAATAAGAAAGGCGAGATACGTTTCGGCCTCAAGGCCATCGGCGGCATCGGGGAGGGGCCCGCGAGAGCCATCGTCCAGGAGCGCGAGGCCAACGGTCCCTATAAAGACATCTACGACTTTGCCTGCCGCGTGTCTCTGCGCGACCTCAACCGCAAGGCCTTTGAGAGCCTCGCCCTCAGCGGGGCATTCGACGGCTTCGGACTGATGCGCGAGCAGTACATGGCTCCCAACGGCAAGGGCGAGATTTTCCTCGACAGCCTCGTGCGCTTCGCCCAACAATACCAGCAGGATAAGAAAGAGAGTGCCAACTCGCTGTTTGGCGCGATGGCCTCAGCCAGCACCATCACCTACCCGCCCGTGCCGAAAGCCGAGCCGTGGAGCAAGCTCCAGCTGCTTGACATGGAAAAGAAGCTCGTCGGCATCTATCTCTCGGCCCACCCCCTCGACGACTATGCCATCGTGCTGCGCCATCTCTGCAACACACTCTGCAAGGAGATGGGCGACCGCAGTATGCATGAGCAGCTGGCCGAAAGGGGCGACCTCTCCTTCGGCGGCATCGTCACCAAGGTAGACAAGCGCTTCGACAAGCGCGGCGAGCCTTTCGGAATAGTGACCATAGAGGACTTCGAGGGAGCAGGCGACATCGCCATCTTCGGCGAGGAATGGGGGCGATGGAGCGGCATGCTGCAGGAGGGCTACTCCGTCTTTGTCAAGGCAAGATACGCCAAGCGCTTCCCCACCAGCCGCATGTTTACCCTGACCATCAGCAACGTGGAGTTTCTCCAAAGCGCTAAGGACAAACGCATCGAGCGCTTCACCATCAACGTGCCAAGCGACAAGATTGACGACACGGTGGCCAACGACATCGAGACGATGATACAAGACCGCAAGGGCCCCACAGAGCTCTACTTCAACGTCACCGACGAGACCACCAACACCCATATCCTGCTGCGTGCCGCCAGACAGCGCATCGAGGTGTCGAAAGACCTCGTGCAATATATTGAGGACAACAAGAACATGAGCTACAATATCAACTGACAGGAAGATTTTAATTCATTCATCATGAAGATAACCATCAAATCATTGGACACCATCCACGAGGCAGCCCGCGAGTTTATTGACAATATGGGCCACGGCCACGTGTTTGCCTTCTACGGCAAGATGGGGGCCGGCAAGACCACATTCATCAAAGCCGTATGCGAGGAGCTTGGCGTCGAGGACATCATCACGTCTCCGACATTCGCCATCGTCAACGAGTATCATACCGCAACGACCAACGACGTCATCTATCATTTCGATTTCTACCGCATCAAGAAGCTTGAGGAGGTTTACGACATGGGCTATGAGGAGTATTTCTATAGCGGCGCGCTCTGCTTCCTCGAATGGCCTGAGCTGATAGAGGAAATCCTGCCTGAGGACACCGTCATGGTTAAAATCACTCAACAGGAAGACGGAACCCGCACCGTCGAGTTTTGATTGACAAAGGAACAAAACAAGGTTTTCAAACAATGTTTTCAAGGAAAGTTTGCTTGTATGGGATGAAATGCTTAATTTTGCAGGACATTTGCGGGTTGCAGGATCCGCGCCACATGAGCGAATAATCATAACAACAAGAAAGGAATAATCATGGAAGTTGAAATTACAACTGAGAACTTTGAACAGTATAAGAACGGCGATTTGCCCTTGGTCGTTGACCTTTGGGCCACTTGGTGCGGCCCATGCCGTCTGGTCAGCCCAATCATGAGCGAGCTGGCCAAGGAGTACGACGGAAAGCTCATCGTCGGCAAGTGCGACGTTGAGGAGAACGACGACATCGCGCTCGAGTTTGGCGTGCGCAACATCCCCACCGTGCTGTTCTTCAAGAACGGCCAGCTGGTTGACAAGTTTGTCGGCGCCGCCCAAAAAAGCAAGTTCCAGGAAAAGTTCGACAAGCTGCTGGAGGCATAAGACACAATTCTAACTGACGGAGTTTTTTTCAAACGAAGTTGACAGGCTTTGCACCTATGGGTGCAGGCCCGAAGTAAATGGGGTAGCCTGCGAGTTTGCTCGCAATGCTGCCCCATTTACTTTAGGCCTACAATCGCAGGAAACGGTCTGTTACCCTGATATACCTATCAAATATTTTCTGTTCAAGCGAGCGGTAATGGAAGATGGGATGACCGCAGCCCTTGAAGATTTTCAGGCTGACGGCCGCACCACACGCCTGCTGCTGACTGACGAAGCGCGACACCTCGTCCATCGGTGTCATCGGATCCTTGTCGCCATAGACCAGCAACGCCGGTGCGGGCAGACATGAAGCCTTGTCGTCGACTCCAAACACGGCAGCACTATTCTTTATTTTCTGCAGCACAGGATAGTAAAGCAGCAACCCGCACGGTCTGGCCTCGGCACGGCGGTCCAAGGCCATCAGTGCCGCCATCGTGGCTCCCGCCGAGCAGCCCGCCAGATAAATCCGTTGCGAATCGATACCCAAACTGTCGGCATGCGCCACCACCCAACGGTAAGCGTCCGTTGCATCCCTGTACGCATCACACGGCAACGTGCCATCCACATTGGCAATGCTGTAGTCGGCACTGATGGCCACAATGCCCTTTTTACTGTAATGACTGCATTCGCGGACAAACTGGAGTGGCGAGCCGGTCTGCCAGCCACCCGCGAAGAAATAAAGGATACACGGCCGCCGCACTATCGTTTTGGCATCTGACGACAATGACGGCCTGTAAATGGTTAGCGACAATGGACGGCCCTTAATGTTGTTTTTATATACCACCTTGCGATAGCATCCCTCATCCGTAGCCTTCGGCAGCAACGTGCGAAGCACCTCGAACCACCGGGTGGCCATAAGTGCGGCACCCGCCGGATTTGGATGAACACGGTCTGGAATGGTCATTTGGTGCCAGTCCCAGCCCACGGTCATATCGCAGAGCAGCAGCCTCTTATCATGCTTGCGCCGCACCCAAAGCGCAATACTGTCATTGAGTTCAGGCAGATAGGCGTATTTGGGCAACTTGCCGCTGGTGATGACCTTCGCGATGACAATCACGGCATGGGGGTTAACGCGGTGTATCTTTCGCTCAATGTCGCGGTAGCATTGCATCATGTGAGCCACCGGCCGCTCGGTATCAAAGTGGTTGTGACCCGCATGCAGCAGCACAATGTCGGCAGGACAGGCCCTGTAGATGGAATCGATGCGGGCATTGAGAAACTCCACGTTCTTCCCCGAGAAACCGCAATGGCGGATGGTTCCCGTCGGGCATGGACTCGTTCTTGGACCGACGAACACACATTGCGTATAGCCTTCCTGCATGAGCATCTCCCACAAGGGAAAAAGATAGCTGTGGAAAGAAGAACCGGCTGACACGCCACCTTCAGTAATGGAGTCGCCAAGCCCCATAATGGTGACGCGGCGCTCCTTGTGCGCTGCCCCGACGATGCCGGTCATCAGGAGCAGCGCCATGAGCAAACTTATTCTACGATACATATCTGGACGAACTAACGAACTACAATTTTCTTTCCGCTACGGATATAGATACCACGGTGCAGGGAGCCTTTCACCGCCATGCCGTTGAGGTTATAGACATGACCGTCAGCCGCACCACGCTGCGACGGCAACACCCGGATGCCCGTAGAGACCGACGCGACGGCGCCCGGACAGGTATTGGCCTGACGCGGACTACCAAAATAATCGACCGACGTGTCCGCCTCGATGCCCCAGCCGTTCGCCAGGTCACCCACCGTCTCAACGGGCACGCCGCCGGTGGCCAGCACGGGACTGACAAAGACGTTGTCGCCGCCGAAAATTTCACTCACCGTATGGCCGCCCGTCGTAGTCCCGTCCAAGGTGAGCGTCTGGCTTACATTACCCACGATGTTGTGGCCGCCGTCATAAAATTGGCTGACTGACGGGGCATAAATATCACTGCTGTGACCGCCTGCCACAATAGAGTTGACCATATAGAGGCTGGCATTCTTCGGGAATTCAATCTCACAGCTTCCGCTGTTACCCGCCACGGTAGAACTGACCAGACAGAGCTTGCGCTGGTAGGTGTTGTCCTTGCCATTGTTGTAGATGGCACCACCGGAGCCGGCCCTGTTGCCCGTGACAATCGTATTGACGAGGTACAGGCCCTGCCCGTGCTGCACACAGATGGCACTGCCCACATTCTGCTTAACCTCATTGTCGGCAAGCAAACAGCGTTCCAGGGTAGTGTAACCTTTTGTGGCAGAATTGGACGATAATCGGATGGCTCCGCCGCGGCTGTCGGCCTTGTTGCCTGTAAACTGGCAGTCGATGAAGTGGACTGTACTGTATTCGGCCCTCACGGCACTGCCGCCATAGCCTGCCGCGACGTTACCCATGAAGTTGCAGTGCTGCACCTCCACATTCTGACAGTTCTTCAGATAGACCGCTCCCATCACAGTGCTGGCACTGTCCTTGGGCACATAAGCACCCGTAAAGGTGATGCCGCGCAGGCGTACGGGCAGCGACTCAAGGCCGCCCTTGCTGAAGTCGAAAGCCATGATGGCACAAAGGTCACCGGCGTCGGCTGTTCCGTCGCCATTGGTATCGCCAGAAAGCACAGTCGGCCAGTCGGTAGGATTGACGGCAGCGACGGTCGTGTCGGTGAGCGAGGGGTCGAAACCGCCGGCTATGGTCAGACCCTTGCTGAACCTCAATGTGGCAGGCACCTGATAGGTGCCGCCCGCAAGGCAGACCATGTCACCGTCGTACAGCCTGTCCTTGGCACTAAGGAAATCAGTCCATCCCAGTGCCGTCTTCCACGATTTTCCGTCACGTGTATCGGTGAGGTGACTGTCGCCGTCAGGCCGCACGAACACCACGCTGCGCTGCTCGTCAGAGACGATATTGCTCAGGTCGGTCACCGAGTCGGGACTCAACCAGGCACAGTGGGCTGACTGGCGGGTGGCCGTAAGCAGCGACCGCGACAAGCCCTCAGGCGCATAACTGTTGTCCAGCACACATCCGAACAGTGCCTCGCACCAGGTGCATGCGGCCGTATAGCGTCCATAGAGGATATTCAGATGATAGCCATCACGGTTCATGTGGTCGCCAATAAAGGTCGTGCGCGCGTTCTGCACTGCCGTCCCGGCCGGGACTAAGATATCAAAGCCATTGTCATTGAACGCCTTGCGCGAGGCCTCCACTATGGCGTGATACATGGTCAGCTGGTCTTTGTTGTAGTTGGAAAAATCGGAGTGGGTGGAACTCTGCGCATAAGCCCATGTCTGGTGCCATACGAGCTTGACGCTGTCGCCAACGGTCTTTCGGATATAGCTCACCAACTGGGACAAGTATGGCTCATAAGTGTCATACTGCCCCGACTGGCCGCTGTTCTGTTGAAGACTTACATAGTCCCACTGCTCATCCTTCAAAGCTTGTTCCAACGTGACATTGGCCGTGGTCACCTTGACACCGTCGGTGCCAATCTTGCGGTAGCTGTAGGCCGCCGTATTGTTCACCATATTATGATAATGCGTCTCCAGTGAGCAACCGCCAATGTACATATTGGCAATAACGGTCTTGTAACCCAAGGCCTCAGCCAACTGGTGGAGATGCGACTCCACGGCGTCCTGCGAGAAACTGTTGCCAATGGCCAGTACCTTGACGACGCGGTCAGGAGCAGTCACCCTGACCGTATTGGGCTGCGCGGCAACAGTAGTATCACGCTGTCCGAACGACGGTGCCGCCAACAGAATGAATGAGAAAAGGAAATAAAGTATCCGCTTCATATTACCGTACTATCACGACTTTACCGTTGTGAATATACAATCCCTTAGCGGCAGGCTTCGCAACCCTGATACCCGAGACTGTGTAATAGCTGTCATTGGAAGTTCCGGCTGAAGTCACAGCACCGATGCCCGTTGTCATGTTCACGGCATAAGCGCCTGCGGTAGTGCCTGTCCCGCGCTTCATGCCCTTCTGGTCAACGGTCACATCGACTCGAGCCGTCTCGACATCCCACCCTGCGTCAGTAACTGCCGTCTTCAGCGCGGTGCCCTCATAGCCCAAGGTTTTTACAATAGGAGTGATAACCCCATCGCTCAGGCTGTTGGTGCCGAACACAGTGCTGTAGATGTTGTCGCTGCCCTGCCTGTCGGTCGTGTCCCAAGAAGGCACATGGGCAGCATCAGCAACCTGGTTGGCATAGCCGCCTATGATGTTACGTCCCTTGGAGACAATGCTGAATTCGTCCTTTTCTGATGTGCCTGTGACAGCGATGGCCGCCTTGGCCGTCGTTCCGTCGTCCTCGTTGCCTACGATATAAGAGTCGGCAAGGAAAAGGCGGGCACCCTGCGACATATTGATCTGGTTGCCGCCAGTGTTGCCGGCGATGGTGCTGCCGATGACGTAGGTCTCACGGCGCCAGTTCGGGTCGGCACCATTGACAAAGACAGCACCACCCGAGGGCGCGTCATTGCCCGTGATAGTGCAATTGACCAGCCAGAGCGCAGGACCATGGCTGTAGAAGATGGCACTGCCAAGGGGTTTGCTCTCATCAGTCACCTTGTTGCCGGAGAACTGACAACGCTCAAACACCGTATAGCCCTTGGTATAGTCAGTACCGTCAACCCATACATAAACGGCTCCACCACGCTGCACGGCAGCGTTGTCGGTAAACTCACAGTCCTGTACAAAAACCGTACTTCGGTAAGAGGTGAGTGCCATACCGCCATAGCCTGAAATTGGCGTATTGTTGTTGTAGAAGCGGCAGTTCTTAATGGTCACGTCATAACAGTTGTTGAGCTGCACGGCACCATGCGTCTTGGTTGAGGTTGAATCAAAGCAGTTGGTAAACTCAATGCCCTGGATGGTGAATGGCTTTTGCGTTTCGCCGCCTTTCTTTGTGTCGGTCTTCAGCGCAAGGAAGCGGCTGGCATCCTCAGCATCCTGCTTGTCGTTATGATTAACGTCGCCTGAAAAGATGGTCGGAGTGGATGAGGGATAGGCCGGAGTGGCATGCTCCGTGCCGGTCAGTGCAGGGTCGAAACCGCCGACAAACGTGTAGCCGTTAGTGATGGCTGTGGGTGTCTTTGAAGTGGCATAATAGGTGCCGCCGGCAAAGTAAAACGTGTCACCGTTGTCATAACTGTTGACATTGGCGTAGAAAATGGCAAAGGGCAGTGCGTTGTCCCACGAACTGCCGTCCTGGGTACCGCTTCCATAGACGCTGACATAATGGTCCGTGGCCATTGCGCCCATTGCGGGGAGCATAGCGGCAAACAATAAAGTAAAGAGTTTCGATTTCATAAGCTTTTATGTTTTGAGATTGATTGACCTTGTTAACGCATCGTTTCATTAAATTCTGAATGATGGATAGCGGGCAGACCGCTTGCAACCGCTATCCATCTGTTATCATCGTATTGTCCTAAAAACGTGATATCCTATTGAAGCCTTGAAGCGATGTGGACATTATTCCCCATCATCCTGGTGCCAGATTTTAGCACCAAGTGTAAAGCCAGTCGAACTGTTGTCTACCGTCTTTTCCGTTGTCTTAACCGTGAGGTCGGACGATGCAATCACATGTCCATAGTCAACTCTGTGTAATCTGGTCAGAGGCTTTTGGTAATTTATCTTGTTCATGGTGCTTTTATTTTTTGATGTATTTTTTTCCGTTGATGATGTAAATGCCTTTGGCACCAGCCTTCGAGAAGGCCTGACCAGCGAGATTATAGACCGTCGTGCAGCCCTGTCGGTTGACGCTCACCTCTGCGATACCAGTTGCCTGTCCGAACTCCAGCCGCAGGGCCTTGGCCGAGGCTGATTCTGATGCAGAAGCCGAGAGATAGGCCTTGCCGGCCGGAATGGTATAGCCGCTGTCACCAATTCTATAGAAAGCGATGCCCTCGGTGCCGTTGCCATAGACATAACCCGAAGTAACGGTTGTCGTGGAGGTGACGGCATTAAGGTAATTGGTGGCAGGTGCATCGACCGTTTCGTCGGTCACTGCTACATCATAGGTTCCGGCAGTCGTATTGCCATCGGTACGCTCAACCAGTATGCCGGTGTTGGCGGGTACAACATCCACTTGTATAAATGAGACTGTCCCGTCGCTCACAGCCGAGGCCACATAAGCCTTGAGATTGGTGCTGGAGGTGAAGTCCAGAGCACTGGTGCTGGAATAGGTGGTATAAGTGAAACCGTCATTGAACGGGACCGATACAGATCCGACTGTCACTGCATAGGCTCCGGCCGTGACATTGGCCCCACGCATCACGCTCTTCTGGTCAACGGTCACATCGACCCGAGCCGTCTTGACATCCCACCCTGCGTCAGTAACTGCCGTCTTCAGGGCGGTGCCCTCATAGCCCAAGGTCTTTACAACAGGAGTGATAACCCCATTGGTCAGACTGTTGGTGCCGAACACGGTGCTGTAGAGGTTGTCGCTGCCCTGCCTGTCGGTCTTGTCCCACGAAGGTACATGGACAGCATCAGCAACCTGATTGGCATAGCCGCCGATGATGTTGCGTCCCTTGGAGACAATGCTGAACTTGTCTGATTCCTTATCGCCGGTGATGGCAATGGCAGCCTTGTCTATGGAACCGTCGTCCTCACTGCCAACTACATACGAGTCAGCTATAAAGAGACGAGCACCCTGCGACATATTGATCTGGTTGCCGCCAGTGTTGCCGGCGATGGTGCTGCCAATGACGTAAGTGTCTCTGCTGTAGGTATCGTCAGCACCATTTACATAGATTGCCCCCCCCGACTGGGCTGTGTTGTTGGTCACCGTGCAGTTGACCAACCATAAGCCCGGGCCATGCGTATAGTTGACTGCACTACCGAGAGGACTGCTCTCAGCAGTTACCTTATTGCCCGAGAAAAGACAACGCTCGAAGACAGTCAGACCTTTTGTGGAGGCATTACTATGCACATAGACCGCTCCGCCACGCTGGTAGGCAGTGTTGTTGGTGAATTCACAGTCCTGCACGAAGACCGTGCTGCGGTATGCGGTAAGTGCCATACCGCCATATTCGTCAGGACTGACACACTTATTGCCATAGAAACGGCAGTTCTTCAAGGTAACGTCATAACTGTTTTCCACAAAGAGGCCTCCATGTGTCTTGCTTTTTTCTTCGGCGTCATAACAGCCTGTAAAATCTATGCCCTGAATAACAAAGGGCTTCAATGTGGGAGATGTCTTAGCCGTAGTGGTGATCACATACATGCAATATTTGGCATCTGCCGCATCTAACAAGCCGTTCTTGTTGACGTCGCCCGAGAAGATGGTCGGGGTGGAAGAGGGATAGGCCGGAGTGGCATGCTCCGTGCCGGTCAGTGCAGGGTTGAAACCGCCGACAAACGTGTAGCCTTTGGTGATGGCAGTTGGTGTCTTTAAAGTGGCATAATAGGTGCCGCCGGCAAAGTAAAACGTGTCGCCGTTTTCATAACTGTTGACATTGTCACAGAAAGTGGCAAAGGACAGCGCGTTGTCCCACGAACTGCCATCCAGGGTACCGCTTCCATTGACGCTTACATAATGGTCCGTGGCCATTGCACCCATTGCGGGGAGCATGGCGGCAAACAAAAAAGTAAAGAGTTTATTTCCCATAAGTTTTATTGAAGGTTTTGAAGATTACAATAAAAACGACGCAAACCAAAAGAAAAGCTATAGGAAAAAAATAAAAAAAAATCTTATGGCACCAGTAGTGGACAGCCTGATGCCGGCTGCAAACAATATTTGCGACAATGGGTGGCGGCCATCGAACCATTGCTCGACAGCCGCCTCACATTGTCAATAAAGCAGGGGCTTACTTAACAGAGACTTCAGAGAGTTTCACCCATCCGTCTGTGGTGAGGTATTCAGACCGCGCCGCGATTTGCAAGCCTATCTCATTGTCCTCGGTCGTATCGACGAGACCAACGGCCCAGACATAATCACCGGGCTTCACATCGCCGAGGGTGAAAGTTGTGGTATAGGTCTTTGGGACGCCTTTAATCCACTCGTTGAGACACGGCTCTGTGACCACATGCTTATACACAGGGGTCAAGGTTGATTTGTCGAGCAAGGCGAAGCACACCTTGTATTTCTGGTTCCACTGTGGCAGGTTGGTGGGGCAATAGCCCCATCCGAGATTTGACCATCGATGCACGAAAGTGACGGTTCCGCCCGTGCTGGCTGTTGTCGGCACAGAGATGCGGTCGGGATAGAGCCGGTAGCCACCCTCGGCAACAAACTCCTTGACGAGGCTGAAGGCCGAGTTGAACCAAGAATGGGTCTCCCCAGACTTTACATTGCTGCTGTAACGCAGGTCCATCATGTTGACGCAGGCACCCTTGCCCTCGTCAAACTCGCCCTTGCGCACCTCCGCATAGTTGGCATAACCATCGCCCTTGATGGAGCTGCCATGAGACGACTCCACCCAGCCGCCCTCCTCGATGATGGGACGGACGTACTTGTATTTGGCGGCGATGCTGCGCTCCCAGGTGGTGTAATAGGATTTCATGCCGAAAGCATCGTGGCGCAGAGAAAATCCCTTCCTCACAGCGCGGTCGATGAGGTCGGCGGCCTCAGTGGTATTGGCTCCCCCAAATTGTTTGGTGGTAAGCAGGCAACGGTGGTAGTTGATGACGACTGGCACCTTGGTGAAGAGCTTCGGCAAAAGGTCGGAAATCCACTCAAAGACCTGCTCCTTGGGCGACTCGTCGCCCGTGGAGTAAATCAGCGTATGGCCCTCGCCCCACAGGCCGAGACCGAAGCCACTCACAAACTGCGTGACGTCTGGGTCATTGTACTTGGCGGCAAAGTCGGTGAGGAACTTAGTGTATTTCTCCTGGAAGACCGGGTCGTCGGGATAGGGCGACCACACCTTGACGCTGCCGGTGGTCGTCTCGTAGCCCTTGCAGCCGGCAGCTCGCACGTAGGCAGGCGTGAAATTGTAGTGTTTGTCACGCGAATCCACCACAAAAGTGAAGGCTATCTTCAGTCCACGCTCTCTGGCACCATTGACAAGCATGCGGAAACGCTTGGCCGTGACGGTGTCGCAGTCGTCCTGCCAGACATAGACTCCCTCTCTGGGATTGAAGTCGCTCCATGCGCCCCGCACGTACAGCGTGTTGGCATAGTCGGAGACTCTCACGTTGCCCTCCGACGACTCGAAATTGTCGTACTGCTCCCAGAAGTCGTCAATCATGCCGTCGCCGAGGCCGGCATAGATCACCCATCCCGTCATGGGGTTGCGGAGCAGCTTGTAGCGCTCGGGCTTGATGTTGACCAGCGCATTGCCCGCAATGTTCCAGTTGGTGGTGCTGACACTGTCGGCATCTTCGTCGGAACAGGCCGTGCCGGTAAGAAGCAAGGTGGCCAAGGCCAGCACAGTGAGCAGTGCATAACGAATAGAATATGTCTTTTTCATTGATTGATGCTGTTAATGGATTATTTCTTTCCGAAGACGACCGTCTTCTTATCAATATCGACGACAACATAGTTGCAGCCCTGAGGGATGATGAAGTAAGCATAACGGTTGTCTCCTTGTCCGGCCACGAGCGAGGATGTCTCACCCAATGCGGGCGAAAGGTAGCCGTTGTGGTCGTTGCGCTTGGCACTGGCCGTGGAGCCGTAGGCATAGACATTGTTGTTGGTGTTGTCAACCGTGAACTTCACCGATCCGGTGATGCTGTTGCCGCGCTCGTCGTTGGCCGTGCCGCGGGGCAGTTCCTCACCGCTGTAGACAAACACGTAAGGATTGGCCACGCTCTGCTTGAGGATGTACTTGTCCTGATAGCCGGTGAAGACACCCGCGTCGTGGGCAAAGCCGTTGAACGTGCCGTACATGTAGAGCGTGTCGACGACGGTGGTGTAAGGATTGATTTTCAACGTCGTATTGTTCCAGGTCACCTCCTTTGACTTCGGGTCGGTAGCCGGCGAATAGATGGTGACGGTCTTCTCGTCGGTATTGACGACGATACGGTAGACGCCGGCCGACGGAATGGTCCAGTAGCGTGACGCGGCAGCTGCCGTGACAGTGGTCTGGGAGAACGACTGCGACTTTCCGTCACTGATGTCGTGGCTGTCGGCTGCAAGAGGCACTATGGCCATTTGCTGCTCACCGTTGAATGTAAGCGGAATATAGAGGCTGCCCGCATTGAGCTGCCCGCGCCAGGCATACAGGCTGCTGTTCTCAAGCGTTTGCGTGAGCTGCAGCTGCGCGCCACCGGGCACTGCGCTGCCGTCAAGGAATAGCTGGTCGGCCTCGACCACGGCACCCACAGCAACAATCTTCACCGTGTGGTTGGTCAGATTGACCGTTATGCGGTAAGTATCCTCGGTGGATATGGTCCACGACTTTGCCTCAGAGCGTGAGGTGATCACTGCCGGCATGTCTCCAAGGGTGACGGCGGTGTTGTCGGCCGACGGGCCAATGGCGTTCTCATCGTCAGCATACAGCACGGGGAAGTTGATGGTTCCGGCGCTGAGCTTGCCCGAATAGGTATAGACCATCGAGTCGGTCTCTGAGCGCGACAGCTCAACATCGTTGCTTCCCACGGCCGTGCCGGCCATGAAAAGTCGGTCGGCCATGAACTGCTTCGGGCCATAGGTCTTCACGCGGATGGTCTTTGTGGCAATGTCGGGGACAACGAGTGTTGGTCCCTCAAACGACGCCGTCACCGTAAGCAGCAGGTTGCCGATGGTGCTGGTCTTCTGTCCGAAGTGGTTGACAAGCAGATCCTGTAGCTCGGCATTGGTATAGGCGCGGTGAAAGCGTGCGTCGTCCTCGTACTCTTTCACCTCACTGGATGCGCTGCCGATGAGCTGCATCTCATACTGATACGTTGTGATGTAGTCGTTGCCAAAGTTGTAGGCCTTGGTCCAGTCGAGCGTCAGTGCCGTGTCGTTGGGCGCGCTCTCGTTGAGGATGAGATAGTCTGACGACACCGTAAGACCTATCTCCGACTTGTTTCTGGAGTAATAGTTGTCGGGGTCGTCCTGGCACGACACGAAGCCAGCAGCCAGCAGCGACAGGCTGACAACAGCCGTCATATATCTTGATAGCATGGTTTTCATTGATTATGAATTAATTCGTTGAAGTCTAATATCCTGGGTTGTTGGTCAAGTTGGGGTTGAGTTCCATGTCGTGGGTGGGTATGGGCCAGAGATACTCACGGTCGGGGAATGTGCGCTTGGCACCCGTCGTACAGTAGCCTGCATTGAACAGTGCCGAGAAGTCGGCCAGTCCGTCATCGTCAATCTGTGGAGTCATGCCCCAGAACCATAAACCCTTATTGACGACATTGTTGAGCAGTTCGGTAGGCTGCAGCATGATGTAGTTGTAGCCGTTGAGTGCCTTGCCCGCGAGTTTCCAGCGCATGAGATCCTGAAGGCGTGTGTTCTCCATGGCAAACTCCATACGGCGCTCAATGCGCACTGTCTTGCGCATCTGCTCCTGGCTCTCAGCTTTAACGGCCGGATAGGCATCGGTCTGAGAGGCATCGACAGCATAGGCGCGGGCCCGTACCTGATTGATGTAGGATGCGGCCTCGTCCAGGTTCTTGTTCTGCTCGATGAGTGCCTCGGCATACATGAGCAGCACGTCAGCATAGCGCATGATGATGTAGTCCTGCTCCACTTTCTGTCCGTTCTCAGTCCAAGAGGCATCTATGCCCTTCTTCCATAGCAGTCCGTCGTAGGAGGCGTACTGGTTGACGATGCGGGAGTCTTGGTTGGACTGCATCTTCTGTGTGGTATAGTTCATCACAGTCTTTGTGGCCGGACTGGGGTCGTACTCATAGCCGCAATGTTCGGTATTGAACTCTACAATGGTCATGGTGCAGCGCGGGTCGCGGTTCTTGAAAGGTTTGCGTGGGTCAAACAGCGGCGACTCGTCGATGGGCAGTCCGTCGGTACAGAGGTAAGCCGCGAGCAGGTCCCACGAGGGATTAAAGGAACCATAACCGCCTGCGTTGCGCGGCAGACCATTCTTGACAACCCAGGAGTCGAGCAGCACCTCGTTCTCGATGGAGCGCGGCAGCACGAACACCTTCTCGGGATTAACCTTGGTCGACTGCTTGAAGAGCTTGGCATAGTCAGGCTCAAGCGAATAAATGCCCAGGTCTATGCACTGCTTGGCAGCCTGCTCAGCTACGGCATAGTCGCCCATATAGAGGGCGAAGCGGGCCTTCATGGCAAGCGCGGCGCCCTTGGTGGCGTGTATGGCCTCGCTGGCGCCATACGTGGCAGGAAGACTTGCGATGGCCGAGTCGAAGTCAGCATAAATCAGCGGTATGAGCTCCGACTTGGGCATGCGGCCCTGTTTCTCGGCCTCCTCAATGGTCTCCGTCCTTTCCAGGTAAGGCACATCGCCATAGAAGAACACGAGGTCGGCATACTTGCAGGCGCGGCAGAAGCGGGCCTCGCCCTCGTAGCGTCTGATGACGCTCTCGCGCACGTTGCCCTCGGCCTTGTGAATATTCTCAAGCATCGTGTTGCAGCGCGCGATGAGCTTGTAGCTCTGCTGCCACAAAGCATACACTTCGTACTGCTGGCCATTGAGCGTTCCGTCGAGTACCGTGCCGTTGCTGCCCGGGTTACGGTTGACGGAGCGGTAGGTAGTGTTGTCAGTCCACTGCTCCGAAGAACTGAGCGGTTCCGCCCAATAGCCAAGGATATAGAAATCGTTGGAGGCCATGCCCAGCTCCGTCTCTGAGGTGTACCACGACTCCGTGTTGCCCTGCGACTTCGGTACGAGGTCCATGCTCTCACAGGAGGTAAGAGCTGCGAGCAGGGCGATGAATATAGTTTTTGCTTTCATTGTCTCACTGATGGTTAAAAGTTAACTTGGACGCCCAGCACGAGCGATGTCGTAATAGGATAAGAGGAGGTGCCCATCTCAGGGTCCCATCCGTCAGGATAGTTGCTGATGCAGAAGAGGTCGGAGCCGCTCACATAGAAGCGGGTGCGGTCGAGGCCAATCTTTTGCGTCCACGCCTTTGGGAGCGTATAGCCCAAAGTGATGTTCTTCAGACGGAAGTAGCCGCCGTTGAATATCCAGAAGTCGGACACGGCATAGTTGTTGTTCTTCGACACGTTGGAGAGCCTGGGGTAAACGGCCTTGAGGTTCTGCGCGTCAGTGTTGAACGGACTCCAGTATTTGCCCTCAACGATAGCGGGGATGTTGCCGTAGTTGTCGCGCAGGGGCTGCACCATGGCCGTTGAGAGATAGGCATTCTGCTTGCCCACGCCCTGGAAAGCCATGCTGAAGTCGATGCCGCGCCAAGAGGCATTAATCTGTCCGCCATACTGATAGCGCGGCAGCGAGTTGCCCAATGGCACACGGTCGTACTCGGGAGAAATTTTGCCGTCGGGCACACCGTCGGGGCCGCTGATGTCCTTGTACTTCAGGTCACCGGCCGTGACCGAGGCGTTCAGTACGGCGGAGTTGTTGACCTCATCCTGCGTCTGGTAGATACCCTCGCACACGTAGCCGTAGTACTCATTGAAGTAACAGCCAGCCCGCTTGATTTTTCCGCTACTAATAATGTCGGCATTGTTGAGGAAGTCTATCTTTGAAAGGTAGTCTGAGAAGTTGACCGACACGCTGTAGGAGAGGTCGCCGATGTGGTCCTGCCAGCTCAGGTCGATGTCGTAGCCGTGGGTTGACATCTTGCCTGCGTTGGTGCTGGGGTTGTTGTAGCCCATGGTGTAGGGTATCTCGATGGCCAGCAGCATGTCAGTGGTCTTCTTCCAATAGTAGTCGAAGTTCAGATGGAGCCTGTTCTTGAAAAAGTTAGCGTCAAAGCCCAGGTCGGTACTCGTGGTCGTCTCCCAGGTGATATCCTGCACGGCCAGCACTGCCGGACGGGCAGTCTTGTTGGACACCACCGAACCGTCGGCCATGTAGAACAGGGCATCGCCAAACGACATCAGCGCGATGTAGGGGAAGTAGTTGCTGCCGATGCGCTCATTGCCCAGCTTACCCCAGCTGGCGCGCAGCTTGAGGAATGAGAGCCAGGGCAACTTGGCTTTCTGCATGAACGGCTCCTCGGAGACAACCCAACCAGCCGAGAACGACGGGAAAGTGCCCCAGCGATACTTGCTGTTGAAACGGGAGGAGCCGTCGTGGCGCACGTTGGCCTGGAAGAGGTAGCGGTTGTCATAGGAGTAGAGCAAACGGCCAAAGAAAGAATTGGAGGTGTATTCAGAACCTGTGCCGTTGTTGTACTGGTAATCCTCCGAACCGATATTGAGGTAGGGATAGTTGGTCAGCTCATAGTGGTCGCGCGAGGCACCAAGGCTCTCGTTCTTCAGGTAGTAATTCTCAAAACCGCCCATCACCGTCACATCGTGCTTGCCGAAAGCGTGCATGTAGTTGGCAAGGAGTTGCGAGGTGACATGCCAGTTGTCGTTGCGCGTCTCAGAGAGCTTATTGGTGGAATACAGTGAGCCGGCGTCCAGATAGCCTCCGATGGTATTGGGGTCGTCGGCCAAGGTGTATGTGGATTCCAGCTGAAAAGCCTTCTGCTTGGAGAAATTGATGAACGGCGAGATAATGGCCGAGATGCTCAGATCCTTAATCGGCTTGTAGGTAATGGAGCCCTTGCCGCCGACCTGCGTGCTGTGGGCCACCGACGAGCCGCCCTCTACAAGCAGGCCATAGGGGTTGGCACCACTCTTGCCCGAGGCGATACGACCATCAGCCCAAACTGCAGGATAGATGGCCGGCATCTTGCGCATGTCATTCCAAGGGTCGTAAATCTTGTTCTGGCTCTTGGCGTGGCGGATATTGATGTCAAGCGAGGCCGACAGCTTGCTGTTGATGTTGAAGTCGTTATTGGAGCGCAACATGTAGCGTTGGAACTTACGGCCGTCGTAGAGTCCGTCGACATCATCATAGGTAAGCGACGCAATGGACCTGACAACCTTGTTGCCTCCCGACAGCGTCAACGTGTGGGTCATGCGCGGGGCACTGTCTTTCATGATAAGCCCCTTCCAGTCGGTCACGGGGTAGTTGTTGGGGTCGGTCTGGTTGTAGGTCATCCAGTTCTTGGTCTGGTCTGCCGTATAGACCTGGAAAAAACCACCCGACGGATTGTCGTTGTACTGTAGCTCATTGCACATCTCCAGATAGCGCGTCACGCCGACCATTGACGGCTGCTTGGTAGGAATTTCCCAACCGAACTCCGCATTGTATTTCAAGTCAATCTTCCCGGTCTCGTTGCCACGCTTTGTCGTGACGAGGATAACACCGGCAGCAGCCTTGGAGCCATAGATGCTGGCAGCGGCGGCATCCTTAAGAACGGAGATGCTCTCCACGTCGTTGGCATTGACATAGTCGAGCGAGCTTTCCACGCCGTCAACGATAACCAAAGGGCTGGACTCCCCAATGGTCGTCACGCCTCTCACACGGATGGCACTGGCACCCGAACCGGGCGCAGAGCTGTTGCGCGTCACCTGCACACCCGACAGAGATCCCTGCAGGGCATTGCTCAACATGGTGGTGCGGCGGTTGACCAGCTCGTCGCCCTTGACGGCGGCAACGGCACCAGTCAAGTCCTTTTTCTTGACCGTACCGTAGCCGATGACCACCAGCTCGTCGAGCGTGTTGTTGTCTTCTAACATCTCCACATTGTAAGCCTGCTTGGCACCTACCTTGAACTCAGCGTTGTTAAACCCCACATACGACACCTCCATCGTCGCGCCCTCTGGTACCTCGATGGAGTAGTTGCCGTCGATGTCGGTCACCGTGGCTGTTGTCGTGCCCTTCACTTTGACGGTTGCACCGATGAGCGGCTCACCGCTGGCATCAACGATGTTGCCGCTAATTGTCTTTGTGCGGCCCTTGCCTGCCCTCTGCTGGGGCCTGGACTGTGGATTGGCAGATGACGATGAGGCAACAATAGACACCTGACGGCCGTTGACACGGTAGTTGAGGCCTGTCTGGCTGCACAGTTTCTTGACGAGTGCCAGCATGTCGGAGCCCTTCAGACTGACCGTGACACGGTCGGCAAGCCGCTTCTGCACTGCCGGTCCGTAGACAAAGACGTATTTGCTATGTTGCTCCACATAGTCGAACACGGCCTTGACCGTAGTTTCCTGGGCCTGCAACAGGAAGATGCCATCAGTGTTGGTCAGCGACACCGTAGCAGCCTGCCCGCACAATGGCAATGTCAGCAGCCCCATTACCGCGAATGAGGCCAATGCCCGCCTGCGTAAATGATAATACGGGGATTTTTTCATAAGTCTTTCAGTTTTTATTATTGGTCATGTGTATTGTTCGTAGTGAGATTTTATCTGGTAAGGGTCAGCAGGCCCACATCAAGCCATCCGTCGTGCAGCAAGTCCTTGTTCACAGCCATCTCCAGAGCCGGACAGCCATTGCCCACATCGATGAGGGCGGTCTGCAGATGGTAGCGTCCCCGGGCGAGGCCCTGCGTCGGCAAGGAGACAGCATTGCTCACAGGATTGCCCTGAATCCACGTGGAGAGGTCGCTATGGTCGTCAGTCCATTGCTTTGCGATACGCCCTTGACTGTCGCGCAGCGCATAGCCAATCTTGTATTTCTGGTGCCACTGGGGGATATTGGTCGGACAATAGCCCCACCCGATGTTGTTCCAGACACTGACGACATTGAGCATCTCACCGGCTTTCAACTTAGTGTCGTAACTGACGGATGACGGATAAAGCCTATAACCGCCATGCGCAACGAATTGCTTCACGAGGCTGAAGGCCTTGCCAAACCACGAGACGGTCTCATCGCCAATACGGAAGTCCATCATGTTGGCATGCGCCTGGCGCGCATCAGCCATCTCCCCTGCCCTCACGTCCTCTGAGTGGCCCTCTCGGTAGCGGCCGCTGGAGTCGCGCCAGTAGCGGTGGTGACCACCGGTAATCCAGCCGCCCTCCATAATAATTGGCCGACGGAACCGATAACGCTCAGCAAAGTCACGTTCCCACTGCTGATAATAATCGGTCATGCCAAAGGCATCATGTCGCAGACTGTAGCCTTTGGAGATAGCAGAGCAGAGCAAAGAGTCGCTGTCGGCAGCCGGTGCTGCCCAACTGATGGTATCGCCGACGAGACGATGATAGTTGATGATAAGCGGAACGTTGGTGAAAGTATGCTGATAGAGCGAGGTAATCCAGTCGAAAACCTTATGCTTGTTGGCATAATCGGCATACTTCACACCGTGGGCCTCTCCCCACTTTCCCAGGCCGTAGGCATCGATGAAACTCACGACATTGATGTCATTAAACTTGCTGGCAAAGGCCTTGAGGAATTTGGCGTACTTGGCCTGAAAGACGGAGTCGTCGGGATAGGGCGACCATATTTTAGGATTTTTCGGATCGTAAAAGCCCTTGGCACCAGCTTCCTTTACATAGAGCGGTGTGTTTTGTCCCTGATCGCGCGCATCAACGACGATGCGGAAGGCAAGCCTCAGGCCACGGTCGCGCATTGAGCGCAGCAACCTGTAGAGACGCGACTGCGGGTCGTTCCAGAAATAGCGTCCTTCCTCCGGCTCCATCGAGGCCCACGACGTGCGCAGGTAACAGGTGGTGGCATAGTCAGCCACACTGGCCACGCCGCCGTCCGAAGTCGGCATACGGTCGTAACGCATACGGGTATATGACTGCTCGTCCCAATTGCGGCCAAGATACATCACCCAGCCGGTAAGCGGATTGCGCAACACGCGGACGGTATCGGCCACAAAACTTACCGACCGCTGCCTCGTCCCAGCGTTGACTGCCATGGCGAATGTCGCAGAAGCAGCCAGAAGTAACACACGGATGGATTTCATTTCGCGATAATTATTTGGTTATTCCTCTCCACAGTATGCGTTCCGGCAATGGCGTTGATGCAGCTAAGCACGCTGGAAAGGTCGGGCTGCAACGCAAGTTTGCCATACAGACGCTGATGCCAACCGCCCTCAATACGGATTGTCGTGCCGTAGTAGTTGTCGAGACGCTGTACTATCTGACGGAGAGACTCACCGTGGAGATAAAGCACGTCGTCCATCCAGCTGGTGTATTCGGCCGCATTGACTTCGCCGAAACCCGTCAGCTCACCATTGGTCACCGACACTTTCTGGTTCGGCTTCATGCGCACCACGCTGTGTCTGGCCATAGTAACCTCCACCGAGCCTTGCGCCAGCACAACGTCTGTGGTCGATTGGTCATAGCTGCAGACATTGAACTTTGTTCCCAATACTTTCACGCTCAACCCGTTGGCATGCACTATAAACGGATGAACAGCATCATGGGCCACCTCAAAGTAGGCCTCGCCCCTGATTGATACCTCACGTCTGGCACCAAAGAACTGACGGGGATAAGTCAGCGTTGTGTTGGAATTGGCCGTGACGCGCGTACCGTCACTTAGCACCACGGTGAGTTTTTCCCCGACAGGCACCTTTAACGTCTGCAACTGCTGGGCCTCTGCGACAATCTGCTGCGATCTCGACACGCCCTGCAGCACCTTAGACACCGGTGATAATACGAACAGCAGTACCAGTCCGGCAGCTATGGCGGAGATGAGCGCCAAACGCTTCACCCTGGCCCGATGCACCTCCTTGAGATGGCGTTTCTGGTAAGTACGTTGCCTGATGGCATCCAAATCCATAGTTCTGTCCATGGGTTTACTGTCTAAAAGAAAGGCTTTCAGCTTGTCATCTACAAGAGAGCCGCCTTCTAAATATTTATTTATATTGTCTGTCATAACGAGTTTCTCCAATATTATTTTAATGCCTTTTTCAAGCTCTCCATCGCGAAGCCAACATGATAATTGACCGTCGGAACGGATATTTGCAGCATCTTTGCAATCTCAGCATAAGGCATCTGCTCAATCTTTGCCAGATAAAACACATGCTTGCATTTCTTCGGCAACCCACTTATTGCACGGTTAAGGCGGCTCAAGTCCTCCTTGGATATGATACTGTCGATGGGCGAGACCATCTGAGGAAAGTCAAATCCAAGCGCATTGTCGAGTGAGACATCTTCCTTATGCTTCATTTCCTTTCTCAACACTGAGACCGCCTTATGGTAAGTGACCGTTGTCAGCCAGTGGTCAAGCTTCTCGATTTCCGCCAGCTTCTTGCGCCGTTTCCACACTTCGAGAAAGACATCACTAATGACCTCCTCTGTCAACTCCTTGCTGCACAGTATGCCATAGGCATAGTTGTACAGCCTTTGCGAATGCCGGGTCATGAAGTTATCGAAGGCCTGTTCATTGCCCTGCTCTATGAGGAGCAGCTCCTTCATTTGTTCATTCATTGTTTTTGCTTTGGGTTGAGCTCGTTTTATTATTAGTGACGAGTAATTAAAAAATATCTATAGGTCAAATGAATGAAAAAAATAAAATCCTTGCCATTCCACGAAGACCACGCCTTGGGGAATGGTAAGGATTATCTCATGTGGCGAAAAAGGCGGGTGAGGCATATGCCTGCCTACCCTATCAGGACCTGCTCTGCGGCCCTCACCTGTTCCTGCGTTGGCGGTTCCACATGTTCCAGGGTATAAGGTATGCCGAGCTGTGCATACTTATAGACACCGAGGCGATGATAGGGAAGCACCTCGACACGCTGCACATTGTGGAGCGTGTCAATGAACGCGCGCAGGCGGCGAAGCTGGTCAGGGTTGTCGGTGAGGCCGGGTACGAGCACATGGCGTATCCACACCGGCTTACCGATGTCGCTGAGATACCTGGCACAATCAAGGATGGCGGTGTTGCCCCAGCCCGTAAGCTGGTGGTGGGCCTTGTCGTCGATGTGCTTAATGTCGAGCAAGACGGTGTCGGTGGATTTCATCAGCCGGGCGAACCGGCTGATGAAAGGCTCATCACGCGTGAAGGGCTGTGCGGCTGTGTCCAGACAAGTGTTGATGCCCCGCTGTCGGGCCCTCTCGAAAAGTTCAATGAGGAAATCCATCTGCAACAGTGCCTCGCCGCCGCTCACTGTGATGCCACCCTTCTTGCCCCAATAGCTGCGGTAGCGCTCGGCACGGTCAAGCAGCTCGTCGGCTGTCAGAGCCTCATCGCCGTCACGGCCCAAGCGCCAGGTGTCGGGATTGTGGCAATAGCGGCAGCGCATGCGGCAACCGCGCAGGAAGATGATGAAGCGTAAGCCCGGCCCGTCAACCGAGCCGAATGTCTCTACGGAGTGAACAAAACCTTTAGTCATACCTTAATTATATAGAAAGGGATGGCACCCTTTGACAGCAGCCATCCCCTATGAAAAGAAAATATTTAAACACCTTACAGCCGCTCGTGAGCCTGACGCGCGATGACATCAAGCTGCTGCTCACGGGTGAGGTCGATGAACTTCACCGCATAGCCGCTCACACGGATGGTGAAGTTGGCATACTCGGGCTTCTCGGGATGCTCCATGGCATCCTTGAGCTTATCCACGCCGAAGACATTGACGTTGAGGTGGTGGGCCCCCTTGTCAAAGTAGCCGTCCATCACGTTGACCAGCGTCTCTGCACGCTGGCTGTCGTCGTGTCCGAGAGCCTCGGGCGCAATGGTCTGCGTGTTGGAGATGCCGTCGAGGGCATAGTGGTAGGGCAGCTTCGTCAGCGAGTTGAGCGAGGCCAGAAGACCGTTCTTCTCGGCACCGTACGACGGGTTGGCACCCGGAGCGAGCGGTGTGCCGGCCTTGCGGCCGTCGGGCATGTTGCTGGTGTATTTGCCATAGACCACGTTCGACGTGATGGTGAGGATTGACGTTGTGGCCTCTGAATTGCGGTAGGTGTGGTGCTTCTTAATCATCGTGACAAAGGTCTTGAGCAACCACACGGCAATGCTGTCGGCGCGGTCGTCGTCGTTGCCGTAGCGGGGGAAGTCGCCCTCGGTCCTGAACTCAAGCGGGAAGCCGGTCTCGTCGCGGATGATGTTGACCTTGGCGTATTTGATGGCTGAGATGGAGTCCACCACATGGGAGAATCCGGCAATGCCGGTGGCAAACGTGCGGCGCACGTCAGTGTCGATGAGTGCCATCTCTTCGGCCTCATAGAAATACTTGTCGTGCATGTAGTGGATGGCGTTGAGCGTCTTCACATAGGTGGCGGCGAGCCATTCCATCATATCCATGAAGCGGGGCATGAACTCATCGTAGGTGAGCACGTCGCCCTCGATGGGGCGGTAGGCGGGGCCCACCTGCTGGCGCGTCTTGCTGTCAACACCGCCGCTGACGGCATAGGTAAGGCACTTGGCCAGATTGGCGCGGGCACCGAAGAACTGCATCTCCTTACCCGTCTGCGTGGCACTCACACAGCAGCAGATGCTGTAGTCGTCACCCCAGACGGGACGCATCACGTCGTCGTTCTCATACTGTATGCTGCTGGTCTTTACCGAGATGAGGGCGGCATAGCGCTTGAAGCCCTCGGGCAGACGGCTGCTGTAGAGCACGGTGAGGTTTGGCTCAGGCGACGGCCCCATGTTCTCCAGCGTGTGGAGGAAGCGGAAGTCGTTGCGGGTCACCATGTGGCGGCCATCCTGGCCAATGCCAGCCACCTCAAGCGTCGCCCACACGGGGTCGCCGGAGAACAGCTCGTTGTAAGACGGGATGCGGGCGAACTTCACCATGCGGAATTTCATTACGAGATGGTCGATGAGTTCCTGCGCATCCTGCTCGGTGAGCGTTCCCTCCGCGATGTCACGGGTCAGGTAGATGTCGAGGAACGTGCTGACGCGCCCTACCGACATGGCAGCGCCGTTCTGGGTCTTCACGGCACCTAAGTAGCCGAAGTACAGCCACTGCACGGCCTCGCGTGCGTTGGATGCAGGCTGCGAGATGTCGAAGCCATAGATGGCTGCCATTTCCTTGAGGCCTTTGAGGGCCTTGATCTGCATCGACACCTCCTCGCGCAGGCGCACCACCTCGTCAATCATCTCGCGGTCGCCCATGTTGTTGAGGTCGTTGCGCTTCTCCTCAATCAGGCGGTCAATGCCGTAGAGGGCCACGCGGCGGTAGTCGCCCACGATGCGGCCACGGCCGTAGGTGTCGGGCAGTCCCGTAAGGATGTGGTTATGGCGCACGCTGCGCATCTCTGGGGTATATACGTCGAACACACCGTCGTTGTGGGTCTTGACGTATTTGGTGAAGATTTCGTGCAGCTTCTCAGAGGGCTGATAGCCATAGGTGGTGCAGGCCTGCTCAGCCATCTTTATGCCTCCATAAGGCATGAAAGCGCGCTTGAGAGGCTTGTCGGTCTGCAATCCGACGACTTTCTCCAAATCCTTGGTTTTCTCGTTGATGTAGCCGGGGCCGTAAGCCGTTAGGCTGCTCACCACTTCCGTCTCCATATCGAGCACGCCTCCCTTGGCCCGCTCTTCTTTCTGCAACAGCTGCAGCTCATGCCATAAAGTGTTGGTAGCGTCGGTGGGGCCAGTAAGAAACTGCTCGTCGCCGTCGTACTGGGTGTAATTACGCTGAATAAAGTCTCTTACATTGATTTCGTCTTTCCAAAGGTTACCCTTGAAATTGCGCCATGCGTTGCTCATTGTAAAGTAATGTATAGAAAATAATAGAGTAAAATTTGAAGACGCAAAGATACTGAATTTATTCCAATCTTACAAGGAAAGCGGTGAAATTAACACCGGCGCAACGGCACTCTTTGACACACCTTATTATATAGGTCTTCCACGCCCGAGATACAGACAAATTGACACGCGCCCATGCCAGACTGACAGCAAACGGGCTTCGGCACAGGGATTGCACCCCTATCGGCGTAAACATTAACAAAATATTTAGAAATAAGGAGATTAAGATGATGAATACACGTTACAACTGGCTTCCCGAAGTCTTTAACGACTTCTTCGATATCGATGTTCCTACCCGCAGGGCCAACACGACGACACCTGCCGTCAACGTGACCGAAAGCGACAAGGGCTACATCATGAAGGTGGCCGGGCCGGGACTGACCAAGGACGATTTCCGCGTGAGCCTCAACGGGGACGGCAACCTGACCGTGAAGATGGACAAACAAACTGACGACAAGGAACAGGGCAGCCGCTACGTGCGCCGCGAATGGTCGTTCACAAAATGCGAGCAGACCTACAGCCTGCCTGACGATGTTGACAAGGACAACATCAAGGCGCATGTGGCCGACGGTGTGCTGACCATCGAGCTGCCCAAGATAGGAAAGAACGAGGCGCAGGTCAGCCGCAGCATCCAGATAGGATAAAGCGTATTGAAATAGGGAAAGTAAGAGTTATTAGCTACATAAGTTTTGATTTATAATTGTGTGATTGTTAGTTTTTCAACCTCGGGTATGTGAATATCCGAGGTTTTTTCGTACCTTTGCACACCCAACAAGACAAAAAAATGGCTGAAACACTGTTATTTTCCTTTGCCCCCACGCAGGGATGGCTGCAGGCCGCACTGCTTGTCATTGGCATCATCGTGGTGCTGAAGGGAGCCGACTGGCTCACCGGCGGCGCCGTAGGATTGGCCGAGCGCATGGGCGTGCCTCAGATTGTTATCGGACTGACCATCGTGGCCATAGGCACGTCAATGCCCGAGTTCTTCGTCAGCCTGATGTCGGCCATCAACGGCACACCCGATCTGGCTGTGGGCAACATCGTGGGCAGCAACATCTTCAACGCCCTGCTCATCGTAGGCGTCGCGGCTGCCGTCGCGCCGATAGCCATACTGCGGACCACGGTGAAAAAGGATATTCCCATTGCCGTGTTCGCCTCCATTCTGCTCATGGGCATGACGCTCGACCGACAGATCTCGCGTATCGACGCAGCCATCTTGTTTGCATGCTTCATCGCCTTTATCTGGATTACCGTGAACGGCGCAAAGAAGGACAGCGGTGCCACGGCCGTTGAGGCCAACAGCAAGCCCATGCCTACGGTCAAGGCCCTGCTGCTGGTAGTGGTTGGCTTAGCCTGTCTGGTAGGCGGCTCCAACGTCTTCGTTGACAACGCATCTGCCATAGCCCACAGCCTGGGCATCAGCGACGCTGTCATTGGCCTGACCATCGTCGCGGGCGGCACGTCGCTGCCGGAGCTGGCCACCAGCGTCGTGGCGGCACGAAAAGGCAACAGCGGCATCGCCATCGGCAACGTACTGGGCTCCAACGTTTTCAACATTCTCATGATATTGGGCGCAACGGGACTCATCGCGCCGATGGCCATCAGCGGCATCACCATGGTTGACCTGTCCGTAATGGTAGTCTCCATGGTGTTGCTGTGGCTCCTCTCCTTTACCAAATACCGCATCGAGCGGTGGGAAGGCTTCGTGCTGATTGCAGCCTTCGCAGGCTACATGTGGTGGCTGCTCAAATGATTTAGTCAACAGGGGTACTTGCTCAACCCCCTCTAACAAAACAAGATATGATAAAAAAACAAACCGTGGCGGGCGTACAGGAGCGCCCGTCCGTGAGCATAACCTACATGCTCGTCAGTGTATTGTTCTGCGTTTGCCTCATTCTGGCAAACCTCTTGGAAACCAAACAAATCGCCGTTGGCCCCATCAATCTGACAGGTGGCCTGATTGTATTTCCCGTCTCCTACATCATCAACGACTGCGTGTGTGAGGTGTGGGGCTACCGCAAGGCCCGCCTGCTGATATGGACGGGATTTGCCATGAACTTCTTTTTCGTAATTATGGGAGCCGTCTGCGATGCAATACCCGGGGCGCCCTACTGGCACAATGATACCGGTTTTCACGCCATCTTCGGACTGGCTCCGCGCATCGCAGCCGCGTCGTTTGTGGCCTTTCTCGTGGGCAGCTTCATGAACGCCTACGTGATGAGCCGCATGAAGATACGCGACAAGGGCCGCCATTTCTCCGCACGAGCCATCCTCAGCACGGTGGCCGGGGAGAGCTGCGACTCCGTCATCTTCTTTCCCCTGGCCTTGGGCGGTGTCGTCCCCGTGGAGGAGTTGCCCAAGCTCATGATTTGGCAGGTGGTGCTGAAGACGCTCTACGAGGTGGTGGCTCTGCCCGTGACCATACGCGTAGTGAACTATCTGAAAAAACAGGAGGGTGTGGATGCCTATGACGAAGGAGTCAACTATAACGTGCTGAAAATATTCAACATCGGATAAACCAAGCAACAATATGACAGAAAGCAGAAAGGAAGAGGGCCTCAAAGCCCTCGGAAGCAAGACCAAGTACAGGATGGACTATGCCCCTGAGGTGCTGGAGACATTCGTCAACAAGCACCAGGGTAATGATTACTGGGTGCGGTTCAACTGCCCCGAGTTCACGTCTCTCTGCCCCATCACGGGGCAGCCCGACTTTGCCGAAATACGCATCAGCTACATTCCCGACGTAAAGATGGTGGAGAGCAAGAGCCTGAAGCTCTATCTCTTCAGCTTCCGCAACCACGGCGACTTCCATGAGGACTGCGTCAACATCATCATGAAAGACCTCATCAGGCTCATGGATCCGAAATATATTGAGGTGACGGGGCTGTTCACGCCCCGTGGCGGCATCAGCATCTACCCGTATGCCAACTACGGCCGCCCGGGAACGAAATACGAGCAACTGGCCGCCAGCCGGTTTGAGACGCACGAATAGGCAGCGGGCTATTCCTGCTTCGTCGCCTGTAGCGCCGCGTTGCTGCGCATGCGCTCGATGGCTTGCGCACGGGCATTGACATCATTGATGTCGGTCTTGCGGTAATAGCTGCGCGATATTCCGTCGGAGCTGAGCACCAGCGAGTCGGCATCAAGGTAGTCGATGTCGCAGGTGTCGCTGACCTGGTCGGTCACCCTCAGCTTGCCGTCGGCACTGAAATGAGGCGTGCCGCGCATGATGACCAGTTTGCCGTTCCACATGCCCCAGCCGGTGAAAAAGCCAAGAGGCGGATAGACCACCGGACTCTCTTCGGCCAGGGAGTTGGCCTCCTGCACATAGCCCACGCTCTGCGCCTCCCACTCCGGCTTCAGGTAGAAGCCATACTCGCGCGGAATGAAATACATTTCCTTGACCGAGTCGGGCATACTCCTCATCATGCTGAGCTGCTGCGACTTGCTCAATCCTTGTGCATCGCGCAGTGTCGGCATGACAATGTAGCACCATATGCCCATCAGCCGGTCGATGTCCACAACAAGGTCGGCCTTGTGCTTGTCTCTCTTATTCAGCACTACGCCAATGCGGTCGCCCACCTGCAGCTTGCCCAGGACGCGGCCCCTATGCATGGCCTCAATGATGTTGAACCTCACCGGGTCGCTGTCGTCCTGAGGCAACAGCACAACAACGGAGTCAGTACAGCCGTCGCAGGCCAAACCGTAAACGGTGCTGTCCCCCTTAAGCCGGTGCGAGCTGGTGCTGGAGGCGGTTGAGGTGGCTTTATCCGAGCCGCAGGCAGCGGTCAGCATCATGGCTCCAAATAATAGAAGCAAAAGAGTCCTTACTTTCATCTTTCTGCGTTTGTTTGATGCAAAGATACCTTATAAATCATAAAAAAAGGCGTTTTCATCGGCATTTTCTTTTTTTTTAATTAATTTTGCACGCTGATGGCTCAGGCCAGCAATAATGACTAATAGCATCTTAAATATGAAGAAGAAAATTCAGTTCAGTCTCGTTTATCGCGACATGTGGCAGAGTTCCGGCAAGTTTCAGCCCCGTGCTGACCAACTGGCCCGCATTGCTCCCGTCTTTGTGGAGATGGGCTGCTTCGCCCGCGTAGAAACCAACGGCGGCGCCTTTGAGCAGGTGCAGCTCTTGGCTGGTGAAAATCCCAATAAGGCGGTAAGAGCCTTCACCGCCCCCTTGCATGCCGCAGGCATCAAGACCCACATGCTTGACCGTGGCCTCAACGCTCTCCGCATGTATCCCGTCCCCGACGACGTGCGTGCCATGATGTACCGCGTGAAGCACGCCCAGGGTACCGACATTACGCGCATCTTCGACGGTTTGAACGACATCCGCAACATCGCCCCGTCCATCAAATGGGCTAAGGAAGGCGGCATGACGCCGCAGGGCACGCTCTGCATCACAACGTCGCCCATCCACACGCTTGACTATTATGCCAAGCTCGCCGATGAGGAGATTGCCGCAGGCGCTGAGGAGATTTGCCTTAAGGACATGGCCGGCATCGGCCAGCCCGCATTCCTTGGCAAGCTGACGAAAATGATTAAGGAGAAACACCCCGACATCCTTATCGAATACCACGGCCACTCCGGCCCCGGCCTGAGCATGGCCTCTGTCTTAGAGGTGTGCGAGAACGGCGCCGACATCATCGACACCGCTATCGAGCCGCTGTCGTGGGGAAAGGTGCATCCCGACATCATCTCGGTGCAGAGTATGCTGAAGAATGCAGGCTTCGAGGTGCCTGAGATCAATATGGCCGCCTACATGAAAGCCCGCGCCATGACACAGGAGTTCATCGACGAGTGGCTCGGCTACTTCATCAATCCCAACAACAAGATTATGTCGTCGCTGCTGCTCACTTGCGGCCTGCCCGGCGGCATGATGGGCTCAATGATGGCCGACCTCGGCGGCATGCGCGACACCATCAACAACATACGCAAGAAGAAAGGCGAGCCGGAATACTCCATGGACGACCTGCTTATCAAGCTCTTTGATGAGGTGGCCTACGTATGGCCACGCGTCGGCTATCCCCCACTGGTGACACCTTTCTCGCAGTACACGAAGAACATCGCCCTGATGAATCTGCTCTCGCTGGAGCAGGGCAAGGGCCGCTACGTCTATCTCGACGACAATATGTGGGGAATGATTCTCGGCAAGAGCGGCCGCGTGCCGGGCGAGATTGCACCCGAACTGAAAGAGCTTGCCAAGAAGCAGGGCCGCGAGTTTACCGATGTGGATCCCCATACCCTGCTCAAGCCCGCCCTTGACGACTTCCGCAAGGAGATGGACGAGAACGGCTGGGAATACGGTGAGGACGACGAGGAGCTCTTCGAACTGGCCATGCACCCTGAGCAGTACCGCAACTACAAGAGCGGACAGGCCAAGAAGAACTTCCTGGCCGACCTGCAGAAAGCCAAGGACGCCAAGCTCGGCGCCAAAGTGAGTCCCGAGGAGGCCGCGGCTTTCAAGCACGCGCAGGCCGACGCCATTGTCGCTCCAGTGCGCGGCCAGGTGTTCTGGGATTTCCAGGGCGACGGTGAGACTGCTCCGGCTGTTGAGCCCTATATCGGCAAGGAATACGGCGAGGGTGACGCCTTCTGCTGGATTCAGGCTCCTTGGGGCGAGTTTGTGGAGGTGAAGGCTGACCTCGGCGGCAAACTGGTCGAAATCAACGCCAAACAGGGCTCCAAGGTACAGAAAGGCAATGTCATCGCCTACATCCAGAGAGACAAGACGGAAGACTAATCAATCACTGCCGGCTTACACAAAGATGGACTATCATAGTATCATCCTTAAATATTATCCCGAAGCCAATGCGCTTCGGGATATTTTGATTACGCACAGCACTTTGGTGACGCGACGCGCGCTGAGTATTTGCGACGCGCACCCAGAGCTTCAGCTCGACCGCCGCTTCATCGAGGAGGCCGCCATGCTCCACGACATTGGCATCTGCCGCTGCAACGCGCCGGGCATACAGTGCTTCGGCACCGAGCCGTATATCCGCCACGGCCTCATCGGCGGTGAGATGTTGCGCCAGGAAGGCTTCCCTCGTCATGCGCGCGTCTGCGAACGCCACACCGGTGCGGGACTTACAAAAGAAGAAATCGTACGTCAGGACCTGCCTCTTCCTCATCAGGACTTCCTGCCTGAGACCATGGAGGAGCAGGCCATCTGCTATGCCGACAAGTTCTACAGCAAAACCCACCCCGAACGGGAGAAATCGTATGAGACAGCCAGGAAAAGCCTTGAGAAGTTCGGCGAGGACGGACTGCGGCGCTTCACCGCCTGGCACGACCTGTTCGAGCCTGAGTTGCCATAGGAGTCCTTTCCAAGCCTTAACAGCATGATAATTAACAACCAACAGATTTCTATCGGCCTCATCGCCTTTGATGCCGACGACACGCTGTGGGACTGCCAAGACCATTTCAACGAGGTGGAACGGCAGTACCAGCAAGTGCTGTCGCCCTATGCCTCGGCCGAGGAAGTCTCGTCTTCGCTGTTTACAACCGAACAAGGCAACATGCCATTATTGGGCTATGGCAGCAAAGCCTTCACCATCTCCCTGGTGGAGAACGCCATTGCCCTATCGGGCGGCCGCGTAACCAATAGTGAGATAAGCCGCATCATCAGTCTCGGCAAGAGTCTGCTGCAACTGCCGGCCACGCCGCTTGACGGAGTGGCGGAGACGCTGAAGAGACTTCATCAAGAGGCAGACTGCCCCATGGTAGTATTCACCAAAGGCGACAATCTGGACCAACTGAATAAGTTCCGCCGCTCAGGCCTCAGCCCGTGGTTTGACGACATCATCGTCGTTGCCGACAAGACACCGAAAGAATACCGCCGTCTCTGCCGCTTTTTCGATACTCGCATTGAGCGTCTCTGTATGGTGGGCAACTCGTTCAAGTCCGACATTCTGCCCGTGCTTCAGCTCGGCGGCTATGCCGTCCACATTCCTTACCCGCTGATGTGGGCTCATGAGGAGGCCGATGTCATTGAGCATCCCCATCTGGTCAGTCTCACCGATTTCCGGCAACTCACGCAGCTCTTCCTCCAAGAGTAATGCCGTCAGACCGAAACTTTTAGCATGGTTTCCAAACGTTTCTTGCTATTCTTCATCCGATTTGATAGATTTTTTAGTAACTTTGTAGCCAATATATCATTAGGTTGCATCGTAATGAACATCACAGACCTGCTCAATAGCAAGGAAAAAGGATTTTCCATAGAGGTACTGCCGCCACTGAAAGGCAACGGTACCGACAAGCTATTTCGCAACATTGACCAACTGAAGGACTTCAATCCTCACTTCATCAATATCACCACGCACCATAGCGAGTATGTCTATCGCGAGCTGGAGAACGGGCAATATGAGCGTCTCCGCGTGCGCCGCCGCCCCGGCACTGTGGCCGTTGCCGCAGCATTGCAGTTCCGCTATGGCATTCCCGTCATTCCTCATGTCATCTGCTCAGGCGCGAGCCGGGAGGACATTGAGTATGAGCTCATCGACCTTCAGCTGCTCGGCATCAGCAACCTGTTGTTGCTGCGAGGCGACAAAGCCCGCGATGAGAAGAAGTTCACAGCCACACCCGGCGGCTACACGCATACCACAGAGCTTATAGGACAGGTCAACCGCTTTAATGAAGGGTTCTTCATCGACGGCTCACCAATCAGACATCCTGAGCCAAAGTTCCACTACGGTGTCGCCGCTTATCCAGAGAAACACGAGGAAGCGCCCAACTTGGAGATGGATATGAAATACCTGAAGGAGAAGCAGGACTTGGGCGCAGAGTATGCCGTCACGCAGCTGTTCTATGACAACCGCAAGTATTTCAGCTTTGTTGAGAAAGCCCGCGCCATGGGCATCACCATCCCCATCATCCCCGGCATCAAGCCTTTCACTAAGCTTTCCCAGATTACACAGGTGCCAAAGACATTCCACTGCGACATGCCGCAGGAGCTGGCCCAGGAGGCCGTGCGGTGCAAGACTGACGAGGAGGCTGCGGCACTCGGTGCCGAATGGACCATCAACCAGTGCCTTGAGCTTTACAAGGCCGGCGTGAGCGACATCCATTTCTACACCATCTCCTCTTTCGGGACGATGGCACAAATCCTTAAGAAGATTTTGTAACACATGCAGTTCAGTCAGGTCATTGGACAGAAAGAGGCGCAGCAGCGCCTGAGGCAGCTGGTTGACGAGCAGCGCATTCCGCACGCCATGCTGTTCACCGGCCCGGAAGGATGCGGCACGATGGCCATGGCCATGGCCTTTGCCTCATTTCTTCTCGGCGAGCGCTGGGACGGCCATAGCCTGCTCGGCAGTGAGGCCGAGATAGCCAATGCCGAGGCCATGCTCAGGAAATGGGCCCATCCTGACCTGCACTTCTCTTTCCCCGTCATCAAGCCGAAGAATGCCGGCAGCGACCGAAAGGTAACCTGCGACGACTATATCAAGGAATGGAGACAGCTGCTTGCCGGAGGCCCCTACTTCACCTTTGAGCAGTGGATGACGCTCATGGGCGCCGAGAACCAGCAGGCACAAATCTTCGAGGCCGAGAGCGATGCACTCGCCCACAAACTCTATATCAAGTCGACAATGGGCGGGTATAAGGTGAGCCTCATCTGGCTGCCCGAGCGCATGAACGCCACCTGCGCCAACAAACTGCTCAAGTTGCTTGAGGAACCGCCCATGAAGACGGTGTTTCTGCTTGTCAGCGAGCATCCCGAGCTGTTGCTTGAGACCATCCGCAGCCGTGTGCAGCGCTTCGACATGAGACGCATCAGCGATACCGACGTCGAGCAGGCCCTCGTTGGGCTGCGCACCATTGAGCCAGCCAACGCCCACCGCATCGCGCGCATTGCTGCCGGAAACTGGCTTAAGGCTATCGAGACGCTGAGCGCGGACAACGAGAACCGTCAGTTCTTCGACCTCTTTGTGCTGCTCATGCGCAAGGCTTTCACCCGTGACGTGAAGGAGCTGAAGCACTGGAGCGAGACCGTAGCCTCGTTCGGCAGGGAAAAACAGCGCAGGCTCATAGCCTACATGCTGCGCATGGTGAGGGAGAACTTCATGTACAACTTCCAGAACCCCGACCTCTGCTATATGACACAGCAGGAGGAAGAATTTTCCACGAAGTTCGCCCGTTTCATCAATGAGCGCAACGTGCTGATAATCCAACAACAGCTACAGCGCGCCATGAGGGACATCGGACAAAACGCCAACGGAAAAATCCAGTTCTTCGACCTGGCTTTGGAGATGACCATCAACCTCAGGCGCTAAGCCCGCCCGACAGCAAAAACAAACACAACAGGAGCTATAGATACCATAGATACCATAGATACCATAGATACTATAGAGACCATCGTCACTATAGAAACTATAGAAACTATAAAAATATAAACAATAATGAGAGACTACAACATATGCACCGGCTGCGGCCGCGGCCTCTCCCACAAAGGCGTGGGACGGCAGGACAAGCAGCTCAACACCTATGACTGGCTGGCCGACGTGCCGGGCAACGCCGAGTCGACCGACCTGGTCGAAGTCCAGTTCAAGAATACCCGCAAGGGCTATTACCATAATGTCAACAACCTTGACCTGCAAAAAGGCGACATCGTGGCCGTGGAGGCCAATCCCGGCCATGACATCGGTGTCGTGACGCTCACCGGCCGTCTGGTGCGCCTGCAGCTGAAAAAGGCCAATCTGAAGTCGGCCGACGACATCAAGCGTATCTACCGTATTGCCAAGCCCGTCGACATGGAGAAGTTCAAGGAGGCCAAGAGCCGCGAGCATGACACAATGATCCAGAGCCGCCAAATTGCGAAAAGCCTCGGCCTGCAAATGAAGATAGGCGACGTGGAGTACCAAGGCGACGGCAACAAGGCCATCTTCTACTATATCGCCGACGAGCGCGTCGATTTCCGCCAGCTGATTAAGGTGCTGGCCGAGACCTTCCACGTGCGTATCGAGATGAAACAGATTGGCGCCCGCCAGGAAGCCGGGCGCATCGGCGGCACCGGTCCCTGCGGGCGTGAATTGTGCTGCGCCACATGGATGAAAAACTTCTCCAGCGTATCGACCAATGCCGCACGCATCCAGGACATCTCGCTCAACCCGCAGAAGCTCGCCGGCATGTGTGCCAAACTGAAATGCTGCCTCAACTACGAGGTTGATGACTATATTGAGGCCAGCCGGAAACTGCCGCCGAAAGACGTGCTGCTGCAGACCAAGGATGCCGAATACCATCTCTTCAAGACTGATATCCTCGCCGGCCTGTGTACCTACTCTACCGACAAGAACCTCGGGGCCAACCTGGAAGTAATCACCGCCGACCGCGCAAAGGAGATTATTGCCATGAACAAGCGTGGCGAGAAGCCCCTCTCGCTCTTGGAGGACAACAAGGCCAAGGAGGAGAAGAAGCCCAACGACCTGCTGGCCGACGCCGACGTGAGCCGCTTTGACAAGGCAAAGAAAAAGAAGAAAAACAAAAAAGGCAAACAAGCCAAGGCGAAGCCAGACAATGCAACCGCAACGACAGACAAGCCACAGGCAAGCAACAAGCCTGCCACCGGCAGCAAGCCCACTGCGGGGGACAGCAAGCCCACTGACAGCCCTACGACAGCTACAGAGCGTAAAGCCACAGAATGATGATGCGCCGGTATTCAGCTTTTATGCTTGGTCTGGCATTGTTGCTCGCCACATCTTGTACCGGCAACAAGGTCTATGACCATTACAGCCACACGCCGCTCTCTGGTTGGGAAGAGTCCGACGCGCTACAGTATGACGTGCCGCCCCTGGCCGAGGCCGGCCATTACGCCACGCGCCTGGGACTGCGCATCAGCAGTGCCTACCCTTTCCAGGACCTGGCACTCATCGTTGAGCAGACGGTCTATCCGAGAAAGCACAAGCAGGTGGATACGCTTTCATGCCACCTGTTTGACCATAAGGGCCGGGTGCAGGGCCAGGGCGTGAGCTATTTCCAATACCACTTTAGCATTTCCCAAATGACCCTGCAGAAAGGCGACTCTCTCCACATCACTGTCCGCCACAACATGAGGCGCGAGATTATGCCGGGCATCTCCGATGTCGGCATCGAGGTGGAGAGGCTACGATAGCCCCTCTGCCCTACCTGTCCTTCAACGGGACATACGTCTTGTTGTCCTGTATATTCTTGTAGGCCGGACGAATGATGCGGCGGCCCTCAAAGTTGAGTTCCTCGATGCGGTGTGCCGTCCAGCCCACGATGCGGGCCATGGCGAAGATGGGCGTGAAAATTTCCTGTGGCAAGCCTATCATCTCATAGATAAAGCCGCTGTAGAAGTCAAGGTTGGCGCACATCGGCTTCTTTGCATTAGAAAACTTTGAGACGCACTTCACGCCCTCCTGCTCAATGAGCTTGAGGAATTCGTACTCCTTCACCCTGCCTTTCTCCTTGGCCAGTTCACCGGCCAGTCGCTTCAGTTCCACGGCGCGCGGGTCGCTCATGGTATAGACCGCATGGCCGATGCCATAGACCAGCCCCGACCTGTCGTAAGCCTCCTTATTGAGCATGCGGTTGAGGTAGATGTCAATCTCATCCGTGTTGGTCCAGTCATTGATGTGTTCCTTCAGGTGATGGAACATGTTGATGACCTTGATGTTGGCACCACCATGCAAAGGGCCTTTCAGCGAGCCTATGCCCGCCGCAATGCTTGAATAGGTGTCCGTGCGGGTGGAGGAAGTGACGCGCACGGTGAACGTCGAGTTGTTACCGCCGCCATGCTCGGCCTGGATGATAAGCAGCAGGTCGAGCATGCGTGCGTCAAGCTCCGTGTAGTCGTCCTGCTTGATCATATAGAGGAAGTTCTCTGCAATGGTCTTTTTCTCTAACGGATGACAGATATACAGGCTCTGGCCCTGCACTGAATGCCTGTAGATATTGTAGGCGTAGGCGATGATTGTCGGGAACTTCGCAATAAGCTCTATCGACTGCCTCATGAGGTTGTCGCGCGAGATATCGTCGGGATTAGGGTCAAAAGTGTACATTTCCAGCACGCAGCGCGCCAGGATATTCATGATGTTGGAGCCCTCAAGGTCAATCAGATGCACGATGGTGCGGTGGTCGAGGGGCATGTTCTCGTTGACGAGTTCCTGGAAAGCCTCCAGCTCCTCCCGGTCGGGCAGGTTTCCCGAAAGCAGGAGATAGGCTATTTCCTCAAAGCCGAAGCGCTTTTCCCTGAGCAATGGCGAAACGAGATCGTCCAACTCATAGCCACGGTAGTAGAGCCTTCCCGGGCACGGCTTGAGCCTTCCCTCCGCGTCACGCTCGTAGCCGACGACATTGCCGATGTTGGTCAGTCCGACCAGCACGCCCGTACCGTCCTCATTGCGCAGTCCCCGCTTTACACCGTACTGCTGAAAAGCCTCACGGGGGATTTTGCACGCGTTCTTTGTCTGGTCACTGAGCTTATAGATTAAATATTCCTTTTTCATTATCCTGAATTTTGATTAAGCATTGATGATGTTGACAATGGCCTCGCCAAACGCTTTTGTCCCCACCGTTTTTCCGCCCGGCATCATCCGTGCCAGGTCAGCGGTGGCTATGCCCTGTTGGAAGAGTTTCTCCAAGGCTTCGGTGATGAGCTGACCGGCCTCACCCCATCCGATAAAGTCGAGCATCATCTCCGCGGAGAGCAGTATGCTGCTGGGGTTGACGATGTCCCGCCCGGCAATGTCGGGAGCTATGCCGTGCGTGGCCTCGAAGATGGCGTGGCCGGTCTGGTAGTTGATGTTGGCCCCCGGCGCAATGCCGATGCCGCCCACCTGAGCTGCCAGCATGTCGGAGATGTAGTCGCCGTTGAGGTTCATCGTGGCGATGACCGAGTAGTTTTGTGGCTTGAGCAGCGCGTTCTGCAGGAATGCGTCGCAGATGCAGTCGTTGACGGTCAGCTTGCCTGAGGCCAGCTCATCTTTGTAGTTACGCTCTGCCAGGGCGTAGCCCCATTTCTTGAAGCCGCCCTCGGTAAACTTCATGATGTTGCCCTTGTGTACAAGGGTGACCGTCGGCCGGTGGTGCTGTAGGGCGAACTTGATTGCGGCATCGATGAGACGCTCCGACCCCTCCCTGGAAACCGGCTTCACACCGAAGCCCGAAGTCTCGGGGAAACGCACCTTGCTCACCCCCATCTCGTCGTGGAGAAACTCATAGAACCGCCTGGCCTCGGCCGAGCCTGCCTCCCACTCAATGCCGGCATAGATATCCTCGGTATTCTCACGGAACACCACCATGTCGACAAGCTCTGGATGCTTCACGGGACTTACGATGCCCTTGAAGTAGCGCACGGGGCGCTGGCAGACATACAGGTCGAGCGTCTGGCGCAGCGCGACGTTCAGACTGCGTATGCCGCCGCCCACAGGGGTCATCAGCGGCCCCTTGATGCCGACCTTATAGTTGCGGAACGCGTCCACCGTGGCCTCGGGCAGCCACTCGCCCGTCTGGTCGTGAGCCTTGCCGCCGGCCAGCACTTCCAGCCACGCTATCTTCCGGCTGCCGCCGTAGGCCTTGCTCACAGCCGCATCGACAACCTGCCGCATCACCGGCGTAATCTCCACGCCCACACCGTCGCCCTCGATAAAGGGAATGGTGACTGTCGTGACCGCCGGCATCTGGCTTTTCTCCACCACACTTGCTTTCTGGCTGTTGCTGATCATGTTGAGTGCCGAGCCGGCCTTGAGCCAGGCTATCTGCGTCTCATTATAGGTGTGCGTGGCCTCAAACAGCTCAGTTGTACCGTCGGCATGACGCAGGGTCACCGTCATCTTGCTGCCGGGCTTCATCGTTCTGATGCCCTCAACGCTGATGCGGTCGTCCTCACGCACCTTGTCGTAGTCGTCCTTATTGGCGAACGTCAGGGCAAGCATACCCTGCTTCTTGAGATTGGTCTCGTGAATGCGGGCAAAGCTCTTGGCCAGAATTACCTTCACGTTGAGGAACCGCGGCTCCATGGCGGCATGCTCGCGCGACGACCCCTCGCCGTAGTTGTCCTCGGCCACGACGATGCTGCCGAGGCCGTGCTGCTTATAGTCGCGGGCCGCGGCCGACACCTCCTTATATTGTCCGTCCAACTGGTCCTTGACGGCATTGCTCTTGTCGTTGAACGCGTTGACGGCACCCATGAGCAGGTTGGCCGATATGTTCTCGAGGTGACCGCGATAGCGCAGCCACGGGCCGGCCATAGAGATGTGGTCGGTGGTGCACTTGCCCTTCACCTTGATGAGCAGCGGCATGTTGTCATATTCTTTCCCGTCCCATGGAGCGAAAGGTTGCAGGCGCTGCAGCCGCTCCGACGTGGGACTGATGACCACCTGAATGTCTCCGTGCTTGTCCGAGGGCGGGATGAACAGTCCCTTGGACTTAAGCTCATCCAACGACGGTTTGTCTCCACCACAGCTGAAGCCCTCGGTGGGGAACACGGTGCCCTCGGGCGCCTGCAGCCTCACAGTCTCACCGTCCTCATTCATCAGCGTGTCGGTGGCCGGGTTGAAGTCGAGCCGCCCCGCAAGCGCCAGAGCCACCACCATCTCGGGTGAGCCTATGAAAGCATAGGTATTGGGGTTTCCGTCGGCCCGTCGGCGGAAATTGCGGTTGAACGAGGTGACGATGGCGTTTTTGCGCGCATTGTCGTCGGTATGGCGTTTCCACTGTCCGATGCACGGGCCGCAGGCGTTGGTCATGATGACGGCTCCCATTCGCTTTAAGTCGTCAAGAAGGCCGTCGCGCTCGGCGGTGTAGCGAATTTGCTCTGACCCCGGGCAGACGATGAGCTGGGCCTTAGGGCGGATGTGCAGGCTCACGGCCAGGCGGGCAATGGACGCGGCACGCGAGAGGTCCTGGTAGGACGAGTTGGTGCAGGAGCCCACCAGGGCTACCTCCACATCCATGGGATAGTCCTCCTTGGGGCCTTTCGTCCGCATTTCTGATATCGGCGTGGCGGCATCGGGCGTGAACGGACCATTGAGGTAAGGCTCTATCTCAGAGAGGTTAATGTCAATCAGCTGGTCGAAGTATTGTTCAGGATGAGCATAGACCTCACTGTCAGCCCGCAGCTCTGCCGCATTCCTCAATGCCATGTCGGCCAGCTCTTCCCTACCTGTCTGCCGAAGGTATTCGGCCGCATTCTCATCAAATGGGAACAGGCTGCACGTGGCTCCGAGCTCCGCGCCCATGTTGCAGATGGTTGCCTTGCCCGTGGTGGAGAGACTCCCGGCACCCTCGCCGAAATATTCCAGAATGGCATTGGTGCCGCCCTTGACGGTCAGCATGCCGAGAATTTTCAGGATGACATCCTTGGGAGCAGCCCATCCAGAGAGCTTTCCCGTGAGGCGCACGCCGATAAGGCGGGGCATGCGCAGCTCCCATGGCTGCCCGGTCAGCACGTCGACGGCGTCGGCACCGCCCACACCCACGGCCACCATGCCCAGTCCGCCGGCGTTCGGCGTATGCGAGTCGGTACCGACCATCATGCCGCCCGGAAAGGCATAATTCTCCAGCACCACCTGATGGATGATGCCCGCGCCCGGAGCCCAGAAGCCAATGCCGTACTTGGCCGATGCCGAATGTAGGAAGTCATACACCTCCTTGTTCTGCGCCCTGGCCGATGGCAGGTCATGTGCCACTCCCTCATCGGCCAAAATCAGATGGTCGCAATGGACTGATGCCGGAACAGCCACGCTATCCTTGCCGGCGTTCATAAACTGAAGCAGCGCCATCTGCGCCGTGGCGTCCTGCATGGCCACACGGTCGGGACGGAAGTCAACGTAGTCTGTCCCACGCTGATAAGCACGCAAACCGTCGCTGACATACAAATGCGCGTAAAGCACCTTTTCCGCATAGGTCAACGGATGGCCGGCCGCCTGCCGGGCCTTTGACACCTTGCCGGGGTAAGAGGCATAAAACTCCTGAAGCATCGTTTTGTCCAAAATCATAATTCCTATATTTCTGTGTGATGATTATAACTGCAAAAGTAAACAAAATAATTAATATTGATACATTTTTAGGCAATAATCTTTGCAATCGGCATGCAAAAGGGATATTTATGTAGGAAATTATCAATAATGGCGTGCCAGATGTTTGTATTCGGTGAATTTGCGCCGATAATAAGACCTTCGGATTAAGGTCCTGCAATAAAACGGACTTGTTATTTGTCCGGGTCAGAAAATTGTATTAAATTTGCTTTGGATTTCAAAGAAAAGAGATGACAGTTTCTGACGACAGGAAATATACAAAGGATTTTGTGTATAATCTTCTTGAAAGCGTAAAGGGCAAGACGCTTGGCGAGGTTGACAAGTCTCGCCAGTTTGCACGCACCCAGAAAAGCGAGAAGATTACAGGAATAGCCGGTGACGTGGTAGAGCAGTCTGTCTTTGGCTACAGCAGGGACAGCAGGCAGGAATGTGACATTGAGATTGACGGAGTGCATACAGAACTCAAGACGACTGGCGTAAGAATTCCCAAAGGCGAATTAAAACTTGTCCGCGGCAAGTCCGGTGAGGCATACAACATACACCTCGCCGCCAAAGAAGGCATCAGCATAACGGGTGTGACCTTTGAGCCAGACATCCAAAAGGACTTTCAGACCTCCCACTTTTGGGAAAAGTCAGCGCATCTCCTGATTGTCTTTTATGAGTACAAGTCTTATAGCATTGTTCCGGCTTCGGCCTATGCTGACTTCCCCATTGTTGGCTATTGCTACAACACCTTTTCGGAAGAGGAGCGACTGAAGCTGCAGAATGACTGGGAAATCGTACGCGATTATCTCCAGGAAATCTATAGCAAATACAAGTCTTTCGACGAGAGGTACGAGCATATTGTGGGATTCACACATCGGCTTCGCCCCAGACTACTGCTGATAGAACTTGTTCCCGGCTTCAGGAGAAAGTCATCGGGAGCCTATCAAAAGCCACGGTACAGACTCAAACAAACCTTTGTCGACTATCTGGTGAGAGGCCACTTCAACAAAAACCGGTCAGATGCCGAAGTCGCACTCAAAGTGCCTTTTTCCAGCTTTGGGCAACTGGATGACAGATGCCACATGCTTTCCGAGAAATACAGGGGCAAAACGATTGGTGAACTGACGCAGCTTTTCGGCATAGAAGCCAAGGCAAAGGACGTGGCAGCCAAGTGCGTGCTCAAGATGTTTGACGCGGGTGCCAGTCGTCTTAATCAGATTTCCGACTTCACTAAGACTGGCATAATAGCAAAGACCGTCACCACCACACCGGCGGACCGTCCTACAGAAGACATGAAACTCATGCATGTTGATTTTGAGGAATGGGCCGACCGCGATGTGGACTTTACTGCGTCTGAGGTTTACACTTACTTTTGTGAACACAGCTTCTTGTTCCCCATATTTTGTGAAAGAGGGGACATGAGTCCGCGCAAGCCGGATGAGACACGGGATGCCTACAGGGAACGCATCGGCAAATCCGCACTGCTCACGACATTCGAGGGCTTCAAACGTCTCTCATTTGACGAGGCCTTCATCGACACAGAGGTCAGGCGTACATGGGATGATTCCCGCACTTTAATCTTCAGAAACAAGCTGGAATGGGACTATGTGCATGACAAGGATGGCAACATACGCATGAACGCCAGCGGCGCTTGTATGGGCGCGCCCAATTTCCCGAAGAGCTCCAGCTACAACGTGTTCTTCCGGGGTGGTGCCAATGCCTCCAATGAAAAGACAAGGACAGAGGTCGTCAACGGCATCAGGATGCTGCCTCAGTTTGTCTGGTTGAAAGGCACTTTCATCACCAACAAGTTAAACGAAACATCATTCCTGTAATAAGCAAATGCCTAAAAGAAACGACAATATCATAAGGGTGGTTGAACTGTTCGCTGGCGTAGGCGGATTCCGAATAGGCCTTGAGGGGGCCTCCGACAACTATAAGACCATCTGGAACAACCAGTGGGAGCCCTCTACCGTCCACCAGGACGCTTCCCTCGTCTACAGGGCCCGCTTTGGCGCAAAAGGACACAGCAACAAAGACATCAACACCATTCCCACCTCTCAAATTCCCGACCACGACCTCCTGGTCGGAGGATTTCCATGCCAGGACTATTCGGTTGCCTCAACGCTTAGCAAAGCCGGCGGCATCGAAGGGAAGAAAGGCGTGTTGTGGTGGCAGATTTACAGAATACTGAACGAGAAGCAAGACAACAGACCAAGCTACATTTTTTTCGAGAACGTTGACCGGCTGCTGGGGTCACCAGCCAAACAGCGTGGCCGCGACTTTGCCATCATTCTCGCCTCTTTGGCAGATTTGGGCTATACCGTGGAGTGGCGGGTCATCAATGCCGCCGATTATGGTATGCCACAGCGCAGGCGGAGGACTTACATTGTCGGTTATCGTGAAGACAGTACGGTCAGCCACATGATAGAGGACTTAAAGAATTGGGTTTTGTTTGACGGCGTGCTGGCCAAGGCTTTCCCGATGCTCGGCAACGATGGCAGCGAGTCGGTATTCGACATTCATGGAACCATAAAGGAAGTCTCCGACAATTTCAACAGGAACAGCAAGAGCAGTCCGTTTGGAGATGCCGGCGTTATGCGCGCCCGCCAGGTCTATACAATCGACACGGTTCCAGTGTATGAGGGTCCGCGGATTACGCTTGGCGACTGTCTGGTCGACGAGGCTCTTGTGCCTGATGAATTCTTCATTTCCGATGATGAACTGCCGAGATGGCAATATGAGAAAGGCGCCAAGAAGATAGAACGGACATCGAAAGAGGGCTTCAAATATTTCTTCTCGGAAGGGCGCATGGCATTTCCCGACAGTCTGGACAAGCCCTCAAGAACTGTCATTACTGGTGAGGGAGGAACGGCTGCCTCCCGCTTCAAGCATGTTGTCTTAACCCCATCCGGCCGGTACAGGAGACTGATACCACTGGAGCTGGAGAGGCTGAACATGTTTCCAGACAACCACACGCTGCATCCTGACGTTACAGACGGACGCAGGGCATTCCTCATGGGCAACGCCCTTGTTTGCGGCATCGTCCAGCAAGTCGGCAAGAGCCTGTACCGGTTCATTTACGGCAAGGAGCCTGTATCCACTCATCCTATAGACATGCGGCGGGAGGCAGAGCCCAAACTGAGCCTCAGTCTGTTCGCTGACATGGGTAGGGAAATCAAGACTAATCCTGTCAGGAAAACCCACACGCTGAATTTTTCCAAGAATGTGCTGATCGGGTTCGTCAAGCCCGACAGCAATGATTATTTCCTTGATGGGGGCCAAAGTAAAACATACTATACCGGCAAGACCAAATCATTCCCCTCTACGGTGGCATTAAATAAACTTTACTACTTCATGCCATATATCAAGGGACGGGGTGTAAAAGACCTCTACCTGATAAAGGTTGCGCGCATTGGGAACAAAGCCGAGATTAAACCCGAGTCAAATGACAAGGAGCCGAGACTTGTGTTTGATTTGGAGTATCTTCAGAGTCTGCCGGAATACATGCCCGTTAAACTCAACATTTTCCGGACATACAGAGACACCATGTTAGGCCGTATCTTTGGCCAGCCAGCATTATTCAAAGGAGACGACAAGTAATCACGCCTGCCAACAGGTCCTTTGTGACAGCGTAAGACCGTGGAAGTGTACGCGTACACCTCCACAAACCCGCCATCTGCTGCGCCAATTATTCTTAAAATTTGCAAAACATTTAAGGCATTCGTTGCCCCACAGGGAATAAATACTTATATTTGTTTCCAATATGGGCATATTATATATCGTACCCACCCCGGTGGGCAACATGGAGGACATCACGCTGCGCGCCCTGCGCATCCTGAAGGAGGCCGACCTGGTGCTGGCTGAGGACACCCGCACCTCGGGCATCCTGCTCAAGCACTACGACATCAAGTGCCACCTCATGGCGCATCATAAGTTCAATGAGCACGGCACCACCGCCGGCGTCGTCGCACGCCTTAAGGCCGGACAGGTGATCGCGCTCATCAGCGACGCCGGCACGCCGGGCATCAGCGACCCGGGATTCTTCCTGGCGCGCGAGGCCGCCAGGGAGGGCATCACCGTGCAGACCCTTCCGGGCGCCACGGCCTGCATCCCGGCCATCGTGTCGTCGGGCCTGCCCTGCGACCGCTTCTGCTTCGAGGGCTTCCTGCCCCAGAAGAAAGGACGCATGACCCACCTTGAAAGCCTGCGCGACGAGACGCGCACCATGGTCTTCTATGAGTCGCCCTACCGCACGCTGAAGACCCTGCAGCAACTGCGCGAACTCTTCGGCGGCGACCGACAGGCCAGCGTGGCGCGTGAGATCAGCAAGGTGCATGAGGAGCACGTGCGCGGCACGCTCGACGAGGTCATCAGCCACTTCGAGCAGACTGAGCCCAGGGGTGAGATTGTCATCGTAGTGGCCGGAAAAGAGAAGGAAAAATCAAGGAAAGGGCGCGCCAACGCTGCCACCGAGGCCGAGGATACTACAGAAAAGGACAAGTAAGGATATGATGAAAGAAGGAAAAGTCCGTCACCCTGGCCGCAGGCTGCTGACGCTGCTTACATTATTGGCAGCGCTTCTCGTCTCATGCGTGCAGCGCAAGGCGGCACCCGTGAGCCTGCAGACCGTGGCGCAGGACGACTCGCTCAAGCAGGCCCTTGCCGACCGCGACGAGCAAATCAACAGCCTCATGGCCACCATCAACGAGATACAGGACGGCTTCAACCAAATCTCGGAGGCCGAGACCCGCCTGAGTCTGATTCAAAGCGACGAGCGCGCCGACAAGGCCGAGCAAATCAAGGAGAGCATCCGGCTCATCGCCGACCGCATGCAGCTCAACCGGGAGCTGATCAAGAAGCTGGAGGGACAGCTCAAGGAGAGCGACTTCAAAAGTGTGGAATTCAAAAAGGCCATCACCAACATGCTCAAGCAGCTTGAGAACAAGGACCAGCAGCTGCAGCAATTGCGGGCCGAGCTTGATGCGAAAGACATCCACATCGCCGAGCTCGACCAGACCATCTCCGACCTCAACACCAACGTCAGCGACCTACAGAGCGAGAGCGACCAGAAGACACTGACCATCAACAGCCAGGAGACGCAGCTCAACACCGCGTGGTATGTCTTCGGCACCAAGAGCGAGCTAAGGGAGCAGCGCATACTGACAAACGGCAGAGTGCTGCAGTCGGCATTCAACAAAAGCTATTTCACGAAGATTGACATCCGCGTGACCAACGAGATAAAATTGTACTCGAAGTCGGCCAAAATCCTCACGCCCCACCCGTCGACAAGCTACGACCTGACACGCGACGCCAACCAGCAGTTCGTGCTGCGCATCACCAATCCGCAGTCGTTCTGGAGCACCAGCAAGTATCTTGTCATATTAGTTAAATAGTTAAAATTAAGAAAACAAGCCGCCATTCTCCAACTATTCTGTAACTTTGCAGTTCAATGAAGTCAAAGTTATCCGTCATATTGCTTGTGGGCGCGGTCATTATGTCATGGGCGGGCAACAGCATGTCTTTTCCTCAGAGGAAGCGTGCTGAAGCCGCCAAGGACAAAGTGGCGAAAGACGACTCCATCAACGGCCAGCTGCTGAAGCCCGACGACGCGGCAACCGACACCACGCAGATGGACTCGCTGCAACTTGCCATCTACCACCACAACAAGGCCATTGACGACTCCATCAAGCTCGACTCCATCAACCGTTCCAAGAAAAACGGCATTGATGCACCGGTGAACTACACGGCGCAGGACTCGCTCGTCTATGATGCCCGCACGCGCACGGCAAGACTCTATGGCTCGTCTGAGGTGAAATACGAGAGCATGGACCTGCAGAGCGACAAGATCAACATGAGCCTTGACAGCAGTCTGGTGCATGCCACCGGCACCGCCGATTCGACCGAGAAAGGCGGACTGCGCGGCCGCCCGGTGTTCAAGATGGGCAGCGACACCTACGATACCGACACCATCGCCTTCAACTTCAAGACGAAGAAAGGACTGGTGCAGAACGCCTACACCGAGCAGCAGGACGGCTACCTGCGCAGCCAGATAAGCAAGCGCAATGACAATGGCGACGTCTATCTGGCCCACGGCCGCTATACCACCTGCGACAAGGAGCATCCCGACTTCTATATCTCCCTCTCGCGCGCCAAGGTGCGGCCTGGCAAGGACGTAGTATTCGGCCCCGCCTACCTCGTCGTGGCCGACGTGCCGCTGCCCTTCGCCATCCCCTACGGCTTCTTCCCGTTCACGAAGAGTTATTCCTCCGGCTTCATCATGCCGACCTACGGCGACGAGAGCAGCCGCGGCTTCTACCTGCGCGACGGCGGATACTATTTTGCGCTCAGCGACAAGATGGACCTCAAGCTCCTTGGCGAGATTTATACCAAGGGGTCATGGGGCTTCTCAGCTGCAAGCAACTACAAAAAGCGTTACAAGTTCAGCGGCAGCTTCTATTTCAGTTTCCAGGACACACGAACGGGCGACAAGGGCATGCCCGACTACGCCCGCCAGAAGAGCTTCAAACTGCAATGGAGCCACCGCCAGGACAGCAAGGCCAACCCTTT